>JBHADT010000079.1:0-18491 GCA_041855205.1 Bacteroides sp. | reverse complement strand
CCAATTTCAAATAAATGCCTACCTTTGCATCCGCAATCGGGAGAGATTGCTTGATACAGAGAAATGGTGCGTTAGTTCAGTTGGTTAGAATACATGCCTGTCACGCATGGGGTCACGGGTTCGAGTCCCGTACGCACCGCAATGTAATTTGTATTTTAAATGGAAAGCCCTTAAATCCGAGGATTTAAGGGCTTTTTCTCTCTTCATAAGAGAGAACATATGTAGTTATTCTCAGCTTTTTCTCATGCAACTTACCGTGCAACTCTCTTCGTCTTCGCAAAGTGATTCGATTAGCTGCAGCCTGCCATGCTGCCGGTGTGTCAGAAGAAAATATCCGACACTTCATTCTTAGGTATAATTATGTACCTCACTTTTGCTGGAGGAAAAGCCAATCTCGCACGGCTTTGAGCTTGTAAGCATAATCGAACGAATACATATGTTCGCTGAAATGACGGCTTTTCGTATTGCTGATAGGGATGACAGTACCTTCGGTAAAGCGCACAAAATTGATTTTGTTACCCTTGCGGATAAGTGCTTGTACCTTGGCTTCCTGCTCAGCCTGAGGTAGTTGTGCCGAGAACTCGGTTTCGCTATAAACTATGCCTTTTTCTGAAAGCATTTGTCCCAATTCATTCATTCCTGCGGAGGCCTTGGGGTCGGCTGCCGAAACGATATAGAAGAATTTCTTATCAGCAAGAGGTGATAATGCATTTACATCCCACTGACTTCCTACAAACAGCGATGCGGCAAATAAATCGGGGTATTTCGAGTTGAAATAGAATGAAATCATCCCACCCATCGACTGTCCTGTGGTGTATATGCGGCGTTGGTCGATACTGTATTTCTCCATTATATGGTGTAACAGGCGCATTGTCATATCGGCCTCATCGGTCACTTGCCATTGGTCGTTGGTTACATTTTCCGGTCCTGCAAAGGCAGGAATGAGAATAAAACTCGGATGCTCGGCTTGACTCTCATTGGTTGCCCAAATGATACCTCCATAACCTTGTTTGAGCGGCGCCATCGCTCCTTTACCTGTGGTGCTTCCATCTGCCATGAAGAGTACGAGCGGGTATAGTTTTTGGGGGTCGTAGTTCTTCGGGATAAACAAGTTATAGGTCATATTCCTTCCCGTTATCTCGTCGTTGAACTTCAATGTCTGAAATTTGGGCGCGATTTCCTCTCTAAGTGTCAGTAGTTTGGTATCATAGCTCTTGTCGGCTCCTCCGTATTCTCCTGTCCATACGCTTGTTGCGGGCATGACAGGCTGTGTTTCTTGCACGTTTTTTTTGAATGTGGAGCAGCCCGAAATAGCAAGCGCTGCATACGTAAGTACCATTATTTTTCCTTTCTTCATACGTTTAATTATTTTATCCGGTTTAATATAAAACAATATTGATAAGAAAAAGTTGAATCCGGCAGTGTGTACATAAGAATGCGCATACCCGGATTACTAAAATTGATTTCTCTCCTGTTGTCTTATCTTTTTAATAATCGAAAATGATAAGACAAGGTCTCGGATTGGCGAATTGAAGAAATCCGGAACTTGTTGTTTAGCAATCGAAGAAAATGACATATTGCAAGATTACGGTTGTGCGGAGGGATATTAGCCGTATGTTATTTCAGGGGAAGAAAACAAACCGTTGGAGGCGTCCGGTCTGTATCCTGCCTCTAAGTTTAGCAGGAATCTCTTTGCGTCAAGTCCGCCCGCGAAACCGGTAAGCGAACGGTTGCTGCCGATAACTCTGTGGCAGGGTACAATGATAGGTAAGGCGTTTGAGGCGTTGGCATTGGCTACGGCGCGAATAGCTTTGATATTACCCATGCGCTTGGCTAATGCGGCATACGAGATAGTTGTCCCAAACGGAATGTGCATAAGTTCGTGCCATACTTTTTGCTGGAACTCTGTACCGGCGAGAAGTAGCGGTATATCAAAGGATTGGCGCATGCCGGCAAAATATTCGTTGAACTGTTGGGTGCAGCTCTCGATAACCTCCGATGACCCTTCCCGGAAGTCTGCGTTTAGTTCTTTACGGAGGCGACTTTTCACGGCATCGTGCCGTCTGTTTACCGTCCAGTCGCACATGCAAAGCCTGTCAAAGAAAGAACCGAGCAACAGTTCGCCGCAAGGAGACGGATAAAGGCGAGTGAAGATGATGTTGGATTTCATTTGGTTTTGTTTTTGTGCAAAGTTAGGTGGTTTGTCGAGTACGGACAACCCGGAAGTTGCTGTTTTCTCGCAACCGGAACGGAGAATCTTCTGCGTAAAATGTAGCGGGACATAGTTGAATAAAGGCAAGATTGCCCGTGGCATGGCCGGGTGAAAAGCGGTGTGCGTGTATATATATGCCTGTGCTTTAAATACAAAAATCCCGGAAGTAGGACAATAACCTCCGGGATTTGTGGTTTAAAGGGACAACCTTATTGTTATACTATTGATTAATCCAACTTACTCAGTTTGTTATCAGAACCAAGTACATTGACAATTTTATCTTTATAGAGTTTTTCCATGTTGTCGCGAGCCGGTCCTAAGTATTTACGCGGGTCGAATTCTGCCGGTTTCTCTGCAAACACCTTGCGGATGGCAGCCGTCATAGCCAGACGGGAATCGGAGTCGATGTTGATTTTACATACGGCGGATTTGGCAGCTTTGCGCAATTCTTCTTCGGGAATACCGATGGCTGCTTCCAACTTTCCTCCGAATTTATTGATGGTGTCAACCTCTTCCTGAGGAACTGATGAAGAACCGTGAAGAACGATGGGGAATCCCGGAAGTTTTTCCATAACGGCGTCCAGTACGGAAAACTCCAAAGGAGGAGGAACCAAACGACCCGTAGCCGGATCTACATGGCATTGTTCGGGTTTGAACTTGTATGCTCCGTGAGAAGTGCCTATGGAGATTGCCAATGAGTCGCAACCGGTACGTGTGGCAAAGTCTATTACTTCTTCGGGGTTGGTATATGTATGATGTTCTGCCGATACTTCGTCTTCAACACCTGCCAATACACCCAGCTCTCCTTCTACGGTAACATCGAACTGATGAGCATATTCTACTACTTTCTTTGTCAAAGCCACGTTTTCTTCGTAAGGCAAATGTGAACCGTCTATCATTACTGAAGAGAAACCCATGTCGATGCAAGACTTACAAGTTTCGAACGTGTCGCCGTGGTCGAGATGAAGAACGATTTCGGGGTGTTTGCAGCCCAATTCCTTTGCATACTCCACAGCACCTTCCGCCATATAGCGCAACAAGGTCTGGTTGGCATATGCGCGCGCACCTTTAGATACCTGAAGGATTACCGGAGATTTGGTTTCGACAGCGGCTTTCACAATCGCTTGCAGCTGCTCCATATTGTTAAAGTTAAAAGCCGGAATAGCATATCCACCTTTAATGGCTTTCGCAAACATGTCTCTGGTATTTACGAGTCCTAAATCTTTGTAATTAATCATTTTGTTTAAAGTTTTTGTTAGTGAATAAAATTCTACGCAAAAGTATACATTCTCATCTAAAGAACCGGTTTTAACTTCTATAAATTATCAGTAAACCAGTCGGTATATAAACTATTTCTAAGTTATTCGCTCGGTATTAGATGCGTATTGTCAACTCTATATTACAAACAGACTCGACCGGCAGATGTCGCTGAGGTGTTATTTTCTTTTCTTGTCTTCTTTTGCCGTATCCAAATAAATGATGGTTGGCAGGTGGTCGCTGTATCCGTTGAGCCAGGTACGCCCACCGTGCGTGCGCAGCAATGTTCCTTTGTATTTCCCCTCCTGCTGGAAGAGGTAATCGCGCATGAAAACCTCGGCGGAATCGTAGTGTAACCCGTTTTTGTCCTTGAGTAAAGGACGTGAAAGCACAATCTGGTCGAAAAGATTCCATTTTCCTCGATAGAGCAAGGTTCCTATTCCTTTGTCCTGCAATATTTCCCACCAGGGATTGTAGAAGTCTCTTTTTCTGACCTGCTTTGTATGCTTCCACGCTCTGAGGGAGCGCATGCTTTCGTCCATCGGGTCATCGTTCATATCGCCCATGACTATCAGTTTCAGGTGTTTGTCCACATGGAAGAGGGAATCTGCCAAAGCCCTGACTTGGGTAGCCGCGTGTATGCGAAGTTCGCTTCCGGCGGCACGGGAAGGCCAGTGATTCACAATGATGCATACGCGTTCCTCCGCCATTTCCCCGTCTACCATGAGGAATCCTCTGGTGGGGTGCAGCGTATCTCCTTGAAAAGGAGCGGAGAGTATGAGGCGGGAGGATGTTACGGAGAATTGCTGCGGATCGTACAACAGAGCGCAGTCCACACCGCGGAGGTCGGGACCTTCGTGGTGGATAAATTTATAGTTGGAAATGGAAGGTTGTTGCAGCAGGTCAGTCAATACCCGTTTGTTTTCCACTTCAGCCACTCCGATTATTGCCGGTCCTTGAGGAACTTTATCGCGCGAAAGTTCTCCCAGTACTTTTGCCAGATTATTCAACTTAGACCGATACTTACGCCCTGTCCAGCGATAACTGCCATGTGTCAGAAACTCAGAATCGTCTTTACCCGCATCGTGAATCGTATCGAACAGGTTCTCAAGATTATAAAAGGCTATGCTATATTTCCTGTGTGTTTGTTGGGTGTATGCCGCAGCGGTAAGGGAAAACAGGATGTAAAGCAGAAATAGTTTTTTCATCGGTCAATGTTACAATAGTTTGATACAAAAATCTGAAATTAAATGGGATAAACCTATTTTTTATTGAATCTTTTTTAAGTTTCCGAGAAAAGGTTTATCTTTGCGCACCAAAAGATTGGACCATTACACTATTTCATACCAAAATAGTAAACGATATAGTAATTAAAAAAGCAGATATTGAAATGAAAAAAGGTATCCATCCTGAGACATACCGTCCGGTAGTTTTTAAAGACATGTCCAATGGTGATATGTTCTTGTCCCGTTCAACGGTTAACACCAAAGAAACTATTGAATTCGAAGGTGAGACTTATCCGTTGGTTAAACTGGAAATCTCCAACACTTCACATCCTTTCTACACAGGTAAATCCAAACTGGTAGATACGGCAGGTCGTGTGGATAAGTTCATGAGCCGCTACGGTGACCGTAAGAAGAAATAAATAGAAGTAATTACATTATGCTATAGGAAATAGGATGTACTTTCGGTACATCCTATTTTTTTTATCATACACCCGCTTCCGATTTTGCATAAGTCGGAAGCGGGTGTATGCAGTAAGTGTGGAGTTCCTTTTCCCTTAAAAAGGAAACAGTAGAGGTAAGACGAATATCATTACAATACCCATAATGATTTGCAAAGGAAGCCCCACTTTGATGTAATCCATGAAAGTGTATTGTCCGGCAGGCATTACCAGTGCGTTAGGGGGTGTGGAGAAAGGGGAGGCGAAGCACATACTGGCAGCTACCGTTACAGCAAACAGAAAGGGTACCGGACTGACACCGATCTGAACCGCACTGTGAAGTGCGATGGGCGCCATCAACACGGCTGTAACGGTGTTGCTGATGAACATTGTCATCAAAGAGGTGGTAAAGTAAATGCCTGCCATCAGGGCAATAGGTCCGTAAGTACCCAATCCGCTGACCAAAGTGTTTGAAATATACTCCGAGGTTCCGGTCTTTTCGAGCGCGAGAGACATGGGCAGCATACCGGCAAACAGTACAATCGTTTCCCAGTTTATCGTCTTATAGGCTGCTTCCACATTGCGGAAACAACCGGTGAGAACCATTAGCAGACCGGCTATCATCACAGCGGTTACGGGTGCCACGGGGATAAAGTCAAATACCATCATTGCAACCATCAGCAACATGATGGCTGCAGCTATGGGGGCTTTATAGTCTAATGTGACTTTGGCAGCCTCGGCCAATGGCTGCCCCAGTACTACCCAATCCACATCCTCCTTGCTCAAGCGGGCAATATCCTGCCATGTACCTTGTACCAACAATACATCGCCACTATGCATTCGTTCGTCGCCCAAATTCTGCAGGATATATTCTTTCTTGCGACGAATACCCAATAAGTTTACATTGAACTTATCGCGGAATCCCGCTTCCTTGACAGTCTGATTGATTATCCCCGAAGAAGGCATCAGTACTATTTCCGCAATACCTATGTCATAGAAGTCGAGGGTTTTGCCAGAGTTGGCTGCTTCTTCCGTAGTATGCCCGTCAATCATTTCCAACAGAAAGTCTTCGGCCAGACGATTTACGCTGGCGATGTCTCCTCTTACGTAGAGTATATCGTCTGTGCGTATCATTGTATCGGGCGAAGCCAGCTTCTGTGTCACGGTTTTAAGAAACCTGTGTTGTGAGGCTTCGCCGCGGCGTACTTCAAGGATGTCCAATCCGTATTTCCGGCGTATATCCAGTTCGATGATAGTTTTGTTTATCAACCGGGAAGTACCGATGGTACGCAGACGGAAGAGATTACTCGACAGTCCGTATTCTTTGGCCAATTGGTTCAGTGATTTGCCTGACAGCGTACCTTCTTCTTTTTTCCCTTTTTTCGACAGAAACCATTTGGTCAGAGGCAAGAGCACGATGGTTCCTACCGTGACGCATACAAGACCGACGGGAAGGAAAGAAAAGAAAGACAACTCTTCGTATCCCGCACCCGTCAGCGTATTCTGGATGACAAGGTTCGGAGGCGTACCGATGAGTGTCATCATACCTCCCATGCTGCTGGCGAAGGCTAACGGCATGAGCAGACGTCCCGGATTCATTCCCGCGCTCACGGCCAGACTCACCACTATGGGAAGCATCAAGGCTACCGTGCCCGTGTTACTGACAAAGGCGCCGATGGCGGACGTTACCAGCATGACCAGAAGGAATAATCTTAGCTCGCTTTTTCCTGCCAGCTTCAGGATGCGCGAACTTATCATCTTGGCCAAGCCGGTTTGAAAGATAGCTCCACCTACGACAAATAAGCCCACCATCATAATAACCACAGAACTGGAAAAACCGGACAAGGCTTCTTCGGGAGTAAGAATCTGGAAAATAAGCAAACTTATCAATGCGCATAGCGCGACAATGTCAGAACGAACTCTACCCGAAACGAAAAAAGCTGCGGAAAGTATGAGAATGATTAAGGTAATTAACATAAGAGTTTTATTTTGTCGCAAAGATACCTCTTATTACCCGATTCTCAATCTTTTTAATTATGTAAATTATACGCAGCGTACAAAGTACGGAAGCTATAAGGCAAGTACGATGAAAAACTGGAAAAATCCTCTTCGAACCGTACCCATCCGGTACGAGTACCGTGCCTGTCTGGTATGGGAAACCATGCCTGTTCGGTTCGAATACCGTACAAGTGTCGTTTTTCGCTCATATCCGGGCATTGACCGTGCGGGTAGTAACCGTTCCGCTCCGGGATGATTCTTGGGGTGCTTCCTTAGCTCGAAACTCAGGTTGTTTATATACCGAGTATGTTATTGCCCTCATTCAACCGTTTTAGTCTCAACAAAGCTTCGATGTAGTAATAATCGGCATAGATGATGGAAGCGTCTATCTCTGAACCTGCCGGCCAATGTCCGGTGGAATGAAGGAGGAACGAAGGTTTGGAGTTTCCGCTTCTGTATTTTTCCGAACCGAGAGCGGTCAACATTCTTACTGCCGCATGCTTGTATGTTTCGGCTTTTTCTGAGGGTAAGTATGTCGATAACTCCAATAAAGCGGATGCCACTACCGCTGCGGCGGAGGCGTCGCGCGGCGCATGGGGGATGGAGGGGGCGTTAAAATCCCAATACGGGATGTAATCCTCCGGTAAATGTTTGAGGTAAACATCCGTAATTTTCTGCACGAAGTCGAGATAAATCGGATTTTTCGTTTCGCGGTAAACAGTGGTGTAACCGTAAATGCCCCATGCCTGTCCGCGGCTCCACATCGAAGTGTCGGCATATCCCTGATGAGTGCATCCGCGCAGGAACTCACCGTTCAGTGTATCGTATATAACCACGTGATAAGAAGTATAATCGGGGCGGAACTGGTATTGCATCGTTTTGTTGGCATGAGATATGGCTATATCCGCCAGATGAGGACTACCGCCATTTTTTGCCGCCCAGAACAGCAGTTCCAGATTGATAAGGTTATCCATAATCGTATTGTGCCCTCCGAACATCTCCACGTTGCGCGGCCATGATAGTATAGTGCCTACATGGGGGTTGAACAGAGTCGCCAACGAATCGGCCGTGTCCAGAATGACTCGTTTATACTCCGGATTTTCCGTCAGCCGGTAACCGTTGCCATAACTGCAAAAGACAAGAAATCCCAAGTCGTGGTCAAAGGCGGGTATTTCCGAAAGAAATTTCAGCGAAGAAGTGAACTTTTCGGCCTCCTCTTTTATCCTTTCATCGCCGGTATATTCGTAGTCATACCATAAGATTCCGGGCCAGAAGCCGCTGCACCATTCGTCTTTTGTGGCTTTGCGACAATGCCAGGCAGTGAGGCTGTCCGCAATGTTGCGCGGCATCAGGGTATAGTCGATGGTGTTGTCTTTTCCTTTCAGCTCCTGTAATGTCCGGTGCACTTGGGCATTGCAGTAATCGAGAGCTTCATTTACATCCAACTCTTTTGGCGAAGTACAACAGGCGGTAAGCAGGCACAAAATCAAGACTACCGGTAATGTGGTGGTTCTCATCTTTCTTTTATTCTTTTGTTTATATGAAACGACCGGGGGTCGAATTCTTTTTTCTCACGATGAACGATTCTTTGAATCATCCCTTTATTTTATCTCGAATAACGTAAACTTTTACAACGTTTCTCCGTTGTACTTCTTTATCCCCTTTCTCTCTTTTACATCCACAGGGACGAAGCGGACGGCAGCGCCTCCCGACGCTTGCAGGCGGAATCTCATCTTCATGCCGGCTTTGACCAGCAGCTGGTTGCACTTTACTTTGGTACGGGTTGTTGTGTTCTCGCCTCCATCGGTGTAGATGTATGCCAGATAGGTTTTATCTTTATCTAAGAAAGTCAGAGGGACTTCTTCCATGGATCCCTCGTTATTGGTCAGTGCTCCCATGAACCATTCGTTTCCCTTGCGGCGAACCATGGTTATATTCTTGCCCGGTGTTCCGTCCAGTACCTTCGTATCGTCGAACACCGTTTGCAGGTTCTCGAACCACTCTATTTCCGGTTCTCCTTTATAGAAAGAAGGTTTGTCATACCAGAAAATAGTCTGTAAAGGACTGTAAAAGACGAGCGAGGCAGCCAATTGATGGGCATGGGTGGTTTTCAATCGCCTGTCGAAGTAGCAGATGGTGTAATCGGCGGCGCCATTTATCATGCGTGTAAAAGGCAATATGGTATTATGCGTGGCATCCGGAAACTCTTCATTACCGCAGATTCCCTCTTGGGTCAGCAGGTTCGGATAAGTACGGCTGAATCCCGAAGGACGGAATTCGTCGTGAATGTTCATCATCAAATGATTTTCTGCCGCAAGCCGTACAAGGTCGTGCAACCACGTAGCCCAACGGTGGCTCGCATACTGCACGAATCCTGATTTTACTCCCACGATGCCCCATTGGCGCAACAACGGAAATAGTTCGCGTGCCTGCTTCATCAACGCATGCTGGTTCACATACACCCAGATACCTATGCCTTTTTCCTTGCCATAAGCCACGACACGAGGCATGTCCAGCTTATCGACTACCTTTGTCGCATCTCCATCGTGCGAAGTACAGGGCATGTACCATTGCCAGTCGAAAAGCATGTAGGGAATGCGATGTGCGGCACAGAAGTCGATAGTGGCAATGGCTCCTTCGGTGGTGATGGTCGTTTCCCGCATGATGGTTCCCGGTTTCACCCATTCGGGCGCATCCGCTATCTCGCAGGGAGGATTCAGATTCTCGATGATGTCATTATTCTCCAGCAGTTGACCGGGTTTATCTGCCGCCATCACAATCTTCCAGGGGGTGGCATAGTAAGTGACAATATCTACCGGACTATACATCACGGAGGTCAAGGTATTCTTTTTGTTCTCCGATGTAATGAACTTGGTCAGGCACCAGTCGTCTACATCCGCGTCGGTCAGAGCTACCCATACGCCATTGGGTAACTCCAGTGTCAGGGCACGTTCTACCGGATGTTTGATGTCGTTGATGTCGAGGTGCTTGAAGAAAGCCTGTGCCCATTCTTCGCTCCACGCCATCGTACCCGCCGGAAAGGTGTATTCCGTGAGATCGGCTACTACTTTATGGAAGATGGCTTTCGGATGCTCCGGAAAAAAATAGCGGAAAGCGATGCCTTCGTCATAAGCTCTCACTTCGATGCGAAAGCGATACCCGGAACCTTCTTTCTTCGACAGATGCAGAGCGGCGGCGTTATACGCATCGCGTACCGTGCTTCGCTCGCCGTAAAGCCGTTTCCAAGAGTTGTTTACCGTAGTCTGATAGGTTATGGAATCCACTTCCAGATTGTCCATCCAGCTGTTGGGCTGTGTCAGGTTACGAACCCCCAACGCCATTTCCCAAACCCGGTTGTCCATCTCTAATCCGGCACGGGAGTCCTCAAGTACTGTTTTTCCTTTGTAGTTGATTCGGTAGTATATCTCATTTGCTCCTCGGGAATTCCGTATTTGGCTGAAAACGACCTCTTGCCCGCCATCGGGAGAGGCAAGCCTTAACGTTTCCGATGGTTCCGTTTGTCCTTTTGCCTGAAAGGAAATGCCGTAAATAAGCACTCCCAAAAGAAATCCTATTTTCTTCATAGTCTTTATCGCTTTTGTATTAGGAATACGACTGACGGATGAAATATACTTAATCTAGTCTGTCTTTTTCCTTTCATTCCGGTGCTTTTTTGTCGAGAATAAAGAAACAACGTTCTACCGACTCTGCCGTCTGAATCTTTCCCGGTATGCCATATTGCCAGGCGACCACGGTTACTTTCAAAGGAAACTTGCTGCGGCGGGGAATGGGAGTGAACAGCAACATACTGTCGTTTTCAATGATGGCGGGTCCTTCCTTTACGTAGTAATATACAGGCATCCCCGCGTCAGATATGGCGTTTAGTGCCAGCGATTCCGCACCGGCTATGACATCGGGCAGACCGGGAAAAAGTATGTGCTGACGTCTGCCTTCCGTATTGCGATAGGGAATGCGCAGATGCAATTCTTGGACTGCACTTTTATAGTTCCGGTCTCCATCGCTTGCGGCTAACAGACAGATGTCTCCCGTCCGTCGCTTGTTATGCATGCCCATACGATAAAAATCGACCTTGAAAGTAGTGTCGTTCACTTTGCGCACCGGACCGCATATACGGGCTATCACGGGCTCTGCCGCAGCGTGACTGTCGCATAGGGTCGTATATTCATTATTCAGATAAACTGCTTTCAGGTGAAAAGTGAGTCCGTCGGCTTCAGGTAAGAAACGGGCGTTGACGCGCATGTGTGATTCCGGATTGTAAGGAAGTATCTCTCTCTTTTGGATGAAACCGAGATGTTGCGGCTTCTTGTTTTTCTCTTGCCTGTAAATATTCTCGGTCAATTCTGCCATCTCTTCATCGAAGTACCAGAACGCATCATGAGGGTTTCCCTTGTATAAGGCAAAAGGAGCGGGTTGGGCGCGTTCGGGTTGCTTGCCGGTACCGGCTTCACGGGTTTCACTTTGCGAAATATCTCCTCTGCGCCAGCGTTCGGATAACCAGCCGTCTTGCGGATTCAACTTTCTCAAGGCTATGGGTTTATCCGTCTCTATGCTATCTGTCAAGCGGTAATTCAACGCTTTTTCTATAAAGAGAGCGATATAATCTGCGGTACGGTCGGCTATGTCGAAGTGTCCGCGTCCGGCATCACACAGGAAAGAAATGCAACTTTCAGGGTACATCATGCGGAAAGCCAAAGCCGGATTGACACGTGCTTCCCACCATTCGTATTCACCCACCACCATCAGTCCCGGAATTCCGTCGATGTTGCGTGTACGTCCCCATTCCAGGTTTTCACGACCGTAACCTGTGAGGTTAGTACGGGGAGCGTCGCCATGGAAAGAGATGATTGCCAGCGTGCGTTCAGGATTCCATGCGGCAAAGTTCCATGGGAAAGTAGCCATTGCCGAATGACCGAACGGTATGACAGGTGTGAACTTCAGTTCACTGTACCCGCTCACGGACGCAAGATTCTCCATCATCCGGTCGAAAGCTGCCTGGCAGCCTTTTGTCACATCCCATGAGTGTCCCCAGCCGGGGGTAATCCATATCAGTGCAACCCCTGATTTCGCTATCTTCTGCCGGAACAGGGAACTTTCGAACAGTGTCTCCTCTGTCATGTTGTGCATTGCCACCACCACAGCCCGTACACGGTTGCATTCGGGAGGAATCCATAGGAAAGCCCGCGGATGGTCATCCGTTTCGGAGGATGTGATGTCCGCTATTTCCACAGACCATTGCCAAACGGCAGGACTTCCGTTTGCTAAAGTGGCAGACAAAAACAGTAGAGTCATTAAATAAGTCTTTGGTCTTTTCATACCGTATCGAGTTGAATAGCCATTCTTGAATATGTTGCGTCGAAGCAGGGAATTCGGATTTTTCCGAAGAGGATTCCGAAACTATTTCTCTTCCAGATCCCAGTAAACGACGTACCGTTGACGATGCACATCGTACAATGGACGGATGACATCCCCTTCCGGGGTGATGAACTTCAGTTCTTTGCCCACACGTTGCAGAGAGTGTTCGGGGTGTTCGGCATTTATGCGCAGCGAAGTCTTTAAGTTCCCCGGAATGCGGTAATCATATGTATAATAGTCATTGTAAAGTGCCGGATTGGAGAAAGGGGCGGGGGAGTGCATGCCTTCCGTGCCGCGTTCGCCTGCCAGTACCAGCGGTCCATAGAATAATGCTCCTTTGGAGGGATTGTCCGGTGTCCGTTCTATCCGTATGCTCATGGGATAAGTGGCTGTTATCCGGTCTCCGTTTTTCCACCGGCGGGTGATGGCTATGTAAGAACCCGACGAACGACCGGTTTTAACTTCCTTACCGTTTACCGTCACTTTCGCCTTGGCACTCCATGACGGATAGCGCAGGTAGATGGTCGTGCTCACGGGGCGGGCGGCGTGTACGGTAAGCACAGTGCTTTCTTCCTGCGGAAAATCAGTCTCCTGACGAAGAGAAATTCCTTTCTCCTTCCATATTACTTCAGAGGGAATAAACAGGTTGACGTAGATGCCTTCGCTACTCCGGTAGTATATGGCTTCTCCGTATTTGGCATGACTTTCGAACCCGCTCCCCACGCAGCACCAGAACGAATTCTCCTTTGTACTGTACACCTTATGCGCGCCGCTCAACAGAGGCAGAAAATAAGAGACCATGCCCGACCCGGGGTCTTGCTGTCCGAGTATATGATTGTAGAGTGCGCGCTCGTAATAGTCCGCCACCTTCGTATCGCCCGTCCAGCAGAAGAGATGCCGCGAGAGCTTCAGCATATTGTATGTGCAGCAGGTCTCTCCCGTGTATCCGTTCAGGTATTTAGAGAAGTGTGCCGTGTCGAAGAAATGTTCTTTCTCGCTACAGCATCCCGGTGCGAAAGTATGACGGTCTATGATGGTGTGCCAGAAGAAATCGGTGAGTTTCCGGCTTGTCTCGTCTTTTGTAAGCTCGTAATTGCGGGCTTCGGCAATCACTTTGGGGATGAAGGTATTGGTGTGTTTGGTTCCGAAATCTTCTCTCGACTCTTTTAGCGGGTCTATCACCTCGTTGTGGTAGAAATATTCCGCCAGACGGCGGAACTTCTCGTCGCCGGTTATGGCGTACAGGTTGTAGAACGACTCGTTGATTCCTCCAAACTCATTCCGTATCATTTTGCGGCGTGTCTCCTCGCTTTGGGCATTCAGCTTGCGATGCGCCCATTCGCCCATTTTCGTTACTATCTCCAGCGCTTGTGAATTGTCGCCGTACAAGTATTGGTCTATCAATCCGGAGAAGAGTTTATGTAGTGTGTACCATGGCGCCCACACGCTGCCTCCTCTTAAGTTGCGGTTTATCAGTTCCTCGGGAAATGCGCTCAGGTAGCCGTTGCCAAGCGCGTCTTGCACTTCTGCCAGTCCGTTTACCAGACTGTCTCCCTTTAATTTGAAGATTTCGCTGCCGGTGGCTGCATACATCAGCCCGTATGCAGAGAGGAGATGACCTATGGTGTGTCCGCGCAGTTCGCAGTCCAGCGATTCCCATCCTCCCAACTTTTTCACTGTCATGTAGCCGCCTTCGCGTCCGGCACGTACACCTGCGTTGGTGCGAAAACCATGTAGCAGGCGGTTTGTCTCGATGGAGACCATCCAGGCGGAATCACGCTTCATATTCTCACGGAACCGGCTTGGCAGCAGACGAACGTCTTTCAGGTCGAAACTCTCCGCCTTGAGCGGAACGGAAACCTCTTTTTTCATCTTTCCCGCATGCTGACCCGGATATACCGACTGTGCCGGCAGCATACCGCTTATGCCGAGGCAGATTGCGGCTATGATTATTCTCTGTTTCATATTCTTAATTTATTCATATGCTGCATCTGCGTGTTTTGCCGGGGAGCTTTTCATGCAAATGCGCGGATATGTGTTTCTATTTCACATGGATGTGATCGATGAATCCGTTCGTTGTCCAGCCATCTAGATTCCTTATATGCCTGCCGTTCACCGTCACGTTGTCGAAGGTGACATTCCTGACCATCCGTTCGTTGTCGAACCCCTGTATGAGCGAGGGATTCTCTCCTATGCCGTTGTAAGTGATGTTACGGAATACGACCCCGTCGATTCCGCTTCCCGGTGCTTTGTCGTATTTCTCGTTGAAGCGGACTTTCAGGTGGAACAGGCGTCCTTCCTGAATGTTTTCTATCCGGATGTCCTCGAATAGTACGTTGCGGATGAGGTTCTTGTCGCCGCAGTCCAAAGCCATACATCCCTGATAGGCGCTGTCGTCCTCGTCGTGTTCCAGAATATCTATCCCTTTGAAAGTGATATTCTCGATTATTTCACCTTTCGGGGAAGCGGCGTCGCCATGACCGCCAATGTTGATAGGGTGTGCTACATCCGCCCAGAGTATGGCGTTGCTGACGGTGATGTGGGCGGAACCTCCCCACCAATTCCAGCGGTGATTGTACAGAGCGATGCAGTCGTCAGAGTTTCGCAAGAAAACGTTATCGATGCTTACCCTGCGGCAGCACATCAGGTCGATGCCGTCGCTCCAACCTTTGCAACTGAAAGTTTTCAGGTTGCGAATCGTGACGTCGGAAGAACCTCCTCCGAAGATTGTGTAATGTTCGGGATTGATGACCGTAATGCCATCTATCAGCACGTGCTCGGAGTCGGTAATCTCGATACCCCGTACGGGGTTGTCCAATACTCCGCGACCGATGATGCGCACATGCTTCGCCTTGTCTACCAATAACTTCGCCTTGACTGTTGCTCCGGGTGCCAGGTAGACGGTTGTGTTCGACGGTATGCGAATCTGGTTGTTCGGCAGGTCTTGGGGGCGATGCGTGCCGGGACCGAAGTACATTACTCCCGGTTCGGCGCCCGTATAGGTTTCGGTCTGCATGGGATTAGCAAAGAGATGGAGGTTGTGCAGGCGGTCGCCGTTGAACTCCACTGAGAGATATTGCGGTTTGTCGAGTGTGAAGAAAATGGCATTCAGCCTTCGCTCGTACACGATGCTGCGGTTAGAGGGGCGTATCGCCACCTCATTTATCGCGCCGTTGTTCTTTTTCACCATTACCTCTACCGGACTTTCCATATCGAACTGAACCATTGATGCGTGTTGCACATGATCCATGTCCACCCGGACGTCGTATTCGAACAAGTCTTTCCACTCTCCACCCACGGTACGCACGCGAACCGTGTAGTCATCGTTGTGCGGCATTCCCGCTTGTAGCGGGTAGGTAAGCAACTGTGCCTGTGCAACAGAGCTGACCATAAGAAAGATGAGTACAGAGAGTCTCTTTTTCGATATAAAAGCATTCATGACTGTTTTCGTTTGGATGATTGGATGTCGGTCTTTCATGTGTGGAAGACGGGCTTGTCCGCTTTCCGCATTTATACTATACGTATCCCGCCGCCGGAATACTCAACCGCCGACGGGAGAAAACAAAAATAAGGGATAAAATTCATCGATGAAAGAAGCCTGTTGGTAGTCTGAAATACCCTTTTGGTCGAATAGGGAAACTTCGGGAGTAAACTTTTCGCCCCGCCGCTCGTCATAAAGGTGTGTACAATGAATTCATGACACTATTTTTATTCACTATTTAACCGGCGTTCGAGATGGGTTTATCCGATGTGTTCGAGAAGACCTCTCGTATGTTTGCAGCTCTTTGATGAACAGTGTGTGATAGACGCGGAGAGAAACTTACTCCCGTACCGTGCCCGTACGCTTCGAATACGAGACAGGTTGGGTTCGTGAACCGTACCCGTACGGTAGAAATACCGTGCCTGTATCGTTCTTCGAACATGCTGCGGGTATCTCTGGAGAGTGTCTGCGGCAGGTGGGTGCTATCCCTGAGCGGGGCGCTTCTTAGACGATTTTCTCATCCCGGACAAAGGTTTTTAAAAAACGATTAAATTATGAAAAAGAAAATGTTAGGTTTGGCAGTAATTCTGCTGTTGGGTTCGGGAGTGTGTATGGCACAAGAGAGAGGAGACAGGGATGGAAGAGAGAAGCACATTGAACGAATGATTGCGGATTTAGGGTTGAATGAAGCGCAAGCCAAAGACTTTAAAGCCGTTTGGGAAGAGATGAAGCCCGGAAAGAAAGAGAAATGCGCGAAGCCTTCGCACGAAGAAATGGAGAAGAAACGCGAAGAGATGGACCGGAAGATTAAAAAGATACTGACAGACGAGCAGTACAAGAAATTCCAGGAAATGAAACCGCAACGGGGAAAACCCCACGGGAGATAACCAAAGAAGACTCTTTGAAATAACTCCGTGATTTTAAAGTCGCGAAGTCAATTTCAAAGAGTCTTGTTCAGATGTTTCCCCGTGAAGCGGATTCACGGGGAAGGTAGTGTAAGTTGAACTGTGTCAAGACCATTTCCCTTATTACATTAACCTCAGATGGGAGACACGATTTCCAATCGTGTTTTCCAGATGAGGGGCCTTTCCGCCTGCAAAGTTACATGATTTCATACCTGTCTCCAAATTTTATGGCCAATTGTTGTGAGATGAGTGCCCAGTTTGCCAGTGGCATAGTCCATTTCTCACGGATGTTGCGGTAGGCCAGATAGACCAGTTTCTCCAGTGCCGTATCAGAGGGAAAGACACCTTTGTTCTTCGTGACCTTACGAATCTGACGGTGATAGCCCTCAACGGTATTTGTCGTGTAGATGAGACGGCGTATCTCCTTTGTGTACTGGAAGAACTCCGTCAGACGCTCCCAGTTGTCACGCCATGACTTGATGACAATGGGATAACGCTCGCCCCATTTGGCTTCAAGGCTGTCAAGTTCAGTTTCGGCAGATTCCTTACTGACAGCGCCATAGACAATCTTCAGGTCCTTCAGGAACTCCTTCTGATGCCTGCTTCCAACGTACTTGATGGAGTTGCGTATCTGATGCACGATGCAGAGTTGCACGGCCGTATGTGGAAATACGCTCTGGATGGCATCCGGGAAGCCCTTCAGACCGTCTACGCAGCATATCATGATATCCTCCACACCACGGTTCTGCAAGTCCGTAAGCACTTCCAGCCAGAAGTTGGCACCCTCACTCCTGGCGACGTACATGCCCAGCAGCTCCTTATGTCCATCCTTGTTGATGCCCAGAACATGATAGATGGCACGAGTGACGGCACGCCCATTGTCGTCCTTCACCTTGTAATGGATCGCATCAAGCCAACAGATTGCATAGACAGACTCCAAGGTGCGACTCTTCCATTCCTTTATTTCTGGCAGTACACGGTCTGTCATTGCACTGATGGTCTCGGCAGACAGTCTGGTATTGAACTCACGCTCAAAGTAACGGCTGATCTCACGGGTACTGGTACCAAAGGCATACATACCGATAATCTGGTCCGCCATACCCTCTGCAAGAATCGTCTCACGCTTGCGCACTGTCTGAGGATCAAAACTGCCGTCACGGTCACGAGGGGTATCTACAGTTACCTCGCCATACGGTGTCTGAACAGTCTTTGACATCTTTCCGTTACGGCGATTGCCGGACTCACGGCATTCTTCACTCAGGTGAGCATCCATCTCACCTTCAAGAGCGGCATTCAATATACGCTCCAACATAGGTGCCAAGGCACCGTCTTTTCCAAACAATGGCTTGCCAGTGCGTAACTGCTCGGCGGCCAACTTGTAATCAATTTCTTCCTTCTCCATAAAAAAACAAACTGTGTTAAATCACTTTTTATTGTAGCCTGACACAGTTTAATTTACACTCTCTAACCTTCAAACTAAGGTGTAAAGTTTTCGGTCCAGTTTTATCCCACTTTTAACAGACTTTTTTGAGTTTAAAGCATTAAAAAATCGGTAAGTTATCTCAAGACTTCGGATCGAATCCAGCATAACAAACTTATCCT
>JBHADT010000078.1:0-46538 GCA_041855205.1 Bacteroides sp. | reverse complement strand
AGAAAGGAATCAATAGACAGCTGACTATCAGAAAAATGTACTGAAGCCGGTTGTCTTTCCACGAGAGGTTTTTGAACTTTAGCGAGAACATGGGTAGTTCGGATACCATAAGCAAAGAGAAACATACGATGAGTATGAGCAATAGCGGTAACCAAACATTACCCTCTTTAAGCGTATCGTGGTATCCGGCTATGCCCGCTGCCCAAAATAGAGCATTGGCAGGGACGGGAAGTCCGATGAATGAAGTACTTTGCCGGGTATCTATGTTGAACTTGGCAAGGCGAAGTGCGGAAAATATACTGATGAGGAATGCGAAGTAGGGAATGTATTCACGCAGGCTTTCCACCTCATGCGGATAATTCATCTCACGTAATAAGGAGAATAATATGAGGGAGGGAACCAGACCGAAGCTGACATTGTCTGCCAATGAATCGAGATCCTTACCTATGGGTGAATGAGCGTGGAGCAAACGTGCAAACATCCCGTCGAAGAAATCGAATATCGCACTCAGAATAACGAAGAAGAGTGCCTCGTTGTACTTACACTCGAAAGCCATGACGACCGCTACACACCCCGACAAGAGGTTCATGCAAGTAAGGAAATTGGGAATATGACGGGTTACGAGGTTTGCCATCTTGTACGGAATTTATTTGAGTTTGGCTATCACAGTTTGGTTTCCTGTGGTGGTTTGTCCCATCTCCACCAACACTTCCGTGCCGAGAGGGAGGTATACGTCCACACGTGAGCCGAACTTAATGAATCCCATGTGTTCGTCGATGTAACATTCTTCGCCCGGTTCCGCATAAGTGACTATTCTTCTTGCCATGGCGCCCGCTATTTGGCGTGCCATGACTTCGACTCCCTCAGGCGTTTCGATGACAATCATCGAACGCTCGTTTTCCGTGCTGGCTTTCGGAAGCCACGCTTTCATGAACTTACCATTCTGATGGGCAACCTTTTTTATCGTACCGTCTACCGGATACCAGTTGGCATGCACATTGACTACGCTCATGAAGATTGAGATCATTAATCGTCGGTCGTGAAAGTATTCGTTTTCATCTACTTCCTCAATAACTACGATTCGTCCGTCTGCGGGAGCCACAACTATTTTCTCCGTATTCTCCTGCCCGAAGAGACGGATGGGACAGCGGAAGAAGTTGACCAGCATGCCGTAAAGCACGATGCTTGCAACTGCCACGATATAGAAAGGTATTTTGCACTCAAAGGCATGGTAGAGTGTGAGATTTAGAGCGGATAACAGTATGAAACCGGCAGTCAATGTGTGTGTACCCTCATGATGGATACGTATCTTTTTGAGTTTCTTTAGTCGCTTCATGCAAGTTGTTGTGCTGTTTTCGAATACAAATTTGTGCAAAAATAGGCTTATTTTGAAAATCTAACAAGCAATTATAAGGAGAAATGCAAGTGTTGATAACTTTTCGGGGAATATTTTGGGAGCCTGTCGAATAGGGAGTAACTTTATGCACTGAATTGAAGAAAAGAAGTTTATGGAAGATTTTGTTCATTTACATGTGCATACCCAGTATTCATTGCTCGATGGGCAGGCGAGTGTCGCCGCCTTGGTAGACAAGGCGATGAAAGACGGAATGAAGGGTATTGCCGTAACCGATCATGGCAATATGTTTGCCATCAAGGAGTTTATAAACTATGTGAACAAGAAGAACAGCGCTCCGCAGAGTGAAATCAAAGAACTGAAAAAACGCATTGCAGGCATCGAAAGCGGTAAAGTGGAATGTGCGGATAAAGAAACGGAAATAAACAAATGTCGCGTCGGGATTGCCGAAGCCGAGAAGAAACTCTTTAAACCGATTATCGGTTGCGAGATGTATGTGGCTCGTCGCTCCATGGATAAAAAGGAGGGGAAACAGGATCAGAGCGGTTGGCATCTTATTGTGCTTGCAAAGAACAAAAAAGGATATCACAATCTTATAAAATTGGTTTCAAGGGCATGGACGAGAGGCTTTTATATGCGTCCGCGTACCGACCGAAGCGAATTGGAAAAATACCACGAGGGATTGATAATCTGCTCTGCTTGTATCGGTGGGGAAATACCTCGCAATATTATCTTAGACCGCATGGAGGAAGCGGAAGAAGCGATTCGATGGTATAAAAAACTCTTCGGTGACGATTATTATTTGGAGTTGCAACGCCATAAAGCCACTGCTCTGCGTGCCAATTATGAAGCATATCCGATGCAGCAGAAAGCAAATGCAAAGATGCTGGAGTTGGCGAAGAAGTATGACATCAAGGTTATTTGCTCGAATGACGTTCATTTTGTGAACGAGGAAAACGCCGAGGCTCACGACCGGTTGATATGCCTCAGTACCGGAAAAGATTTGGACGATCCGTCGCGCATGCTCTACACCAAACAGGAATGGATGAAAACCAGAGAAGAGATGAATCAACTCTTTGCTGATATTCCTGAGGCACTCTCCAATACGTTGGATGTACTTGATAAAGTAGAGTTCTACTCGATAGACCATCCTCCCATTATGCCTACATTCGCTATTCCCGAAGACTTCGGGACGGAAGAGGGCTATCGGGAAAAATATACAGAACAAGATCTTTTCAATGAATTTACGCAAGATGAGAATGGAAATGTGGTTTTAGAGAAAGAAGCCGCCTTGTCGAAAATAAACCAATTGGGAGGATATGATAAGTTATATCGTATTAAACTGGAAGCCGACTATCTGGCAAAGTTGACGTTTGACGGCGCGGCGAAAATGTATGGAGATCCTCTTTCAGCGGAGGTCAAAGAACGCCTTGTCTTTGAACTCCATATTATGAAAACAATGGGTTTCCCTGGCTACTTCCTGATTGTGCAGGACTTTATCAATGCAGCACGTACGAAATTAGGTGTGTCTGTGGGACCGGGAAGAGGTTCGGCGGCGGGTTCGGCTGTGGCATATTGTCTGGGCATCACGCGTATCGACCCGATTCAGTATGATTTGCTTTTTGAGCGTTTTCTTAACCCCGACCGTATCTCGTTGCCCGATATAGATGTTGATTTTGATGACGATGGTAGAGGAGAGGTATTGCGTTGGGTTACGGAAAAATATGGTCAGGAAAAAGTGGCGCACATCATCACCTACGGTACGATGGCAACAAAACTGGCTATCAAGGATGTTGCACGTGTACAGAAACTTCCTCTTCCGGAATCGGATCGTCTGGCAAAGCTGGTTCCCGATAAAATCCCCGACAAGAAACTTAACCTGCGTAATGCGATAGAATATGTACCGGAGCTGCAAGCCGCGGAGGCTTCTCCCGACCCTTTGGTCAGAGATACGCTGAAGTATGCCAAGATGCTGGAAGGAAATGTGCGGGGTACGGGAGTACATGCCTGCGGGACCATAATTTGCCGGGACGATATTACCGATTGGGTCCCGGTGAGTACGGCAGACGACAAGGAGACAGGCGAGAAGATGCTCGTTACGCAATACGAGGGCTCGGTGATTGAAGAAACAGGACTTATCAAAATGGACTTTCTGGGTCTGAAGACACTTTCAATCATAAAGGAGGCGGTGGAGAATGTACGTCTGCATCGTAACATTACATTAGACATAGATACCATTCCCATCGACGATCCCCTTACTTATAAACTATATAGCGATGGTCGTACGGTAGGAACTTTCCAGTTCGAGTCCGCCGGTATGCAGAAGTATCTACGCGAACTGCAGCCTTCTACTTTTGAAGATCTGATTGCCATGAATGCGCTCTATCGTCCCGGTCCGATGGATTATATTCCTGAGTTTGTAGACCGGAAACACGGAAGAAAGCCGATAGAGTATGATATTCCGATTATGGAGAAATACCTCAAGGATACGTATGGTATTACAGTATATCAAGAGCAGGTGATGTTGTTATCGCGTTTGTTGGGAAACTTCACCCGTGGAGAGTCCGATGCCTTGCGTAAGGCTATGGGAAAGAAGCTGCGCGATAAACTGGATCAGATGAAGCCTAAGTTCATTGAGGGGGGGTGTAAAAACGGGCATGACCCGAAAGTGCTTGAAAAAATCTGGACTGACTGGGAGAAATTTGCTTCTTATGCCTTTAACAAGTCTCATGCCACATGTTATTCATGGGTGGCGTATCAGACGGCTTACCTGAAGGCTAACTATCCGTCGGAATATATGGCTGCCGTCATGAGTCGAAGCTTGTCGAACATTACCGATATTACCAAACTGATGGATGAATGTAAGTCCATGGGTATTAAGGTGCTCGGTCCCGATGTGAACGAAAGTAACTTGAAATTTACCGTAAATCGTGAAGGAAATATTCGCTTCGGTCTTGGAGCCGTGAAGGGAGTAGGCGAGGGAGCGGTGCTCAATATCATGGAAGAGCGCGAGAAAAACGGTCCGTTTAAGGGGATATTCGACTTTGTGCAACGTGTCAATCTGGCGGCTTGCAATAAGAAAAACCTTGAATGTCTGGCATTGGCTGGCGGCTTCGATGAATTTCCGGAAATGAAGCGTGAACAATACTTCGCAGTCAATTCAAAGAATGAATTATTTCTGGAAGCTTTGATGCGTTACGGCAACCGTTATCAGACCGACCAGGCTGCGGCGGTGAACTCTCTGTTCGGTGGAGAGAATACCATAGATATAGCTACTCCTGAAATCCCTTTTGCGGAAAATTGGAGCGATTTGGACAGGCTGAACAGGGAACGCGAGTTAGTGGGAATTTACCTTTCGGCTCACCCCTTGGATGAATATTCTGTGGTGCTGCAGCATGTGTGTAATACGCACATGGCGGAGTTGGAAGACAAATCGTCGCTGGTAGGGCGGGAGATTACCATGGGAGGAATCGTCACTTCGTTGCGTAAAGGAATCAGCAAGAACGGAAATCCCTATGGCGTGGCCCGTATAGAGGACTATTCAGGTTCCGCCGAACTGGCTTTTTTCGGAAACGATTGGGTTACTTATCAGGGATACCTGAATGAGCGTACTTTCCTTTATATGAAAGCTCGCTGCCAACCCAAGCAGTGGAAGCAGGATGATCTGGAACTGAAAATAACCTCCATGGAACTTTTGCCCGATGTAAAAGAAAGGTTGATAACCAAACTTACCATTCTGATTCCCTTGAGTATTCTGAATACTACGTTGGTGACTGAGCTGGAGGCCTTGTCAAAAGATTCTCCGGGTACTACAGAACTTTACTTTAAAATATCGGATCCAGAGTCAAAAATGGTGGTCGATTTGATTTCCCGTCCTATCAAGCTGTCGGTAGGACGTGAGTTAATTTCTTATTTAAGTGAGCATCCTGAACTTGACTTCCGGATAAATTAATTACTTTTGTTATACATTGAACGGAGGATAAACGAAGTAGATGGAACTAAAAGTGTGGATTCCGGTTAGACGGAGATATAATTCATATATATAATAAATAATAACTTTTTAATAGAAACAGTATGGCGTTAGAGATTACAGACAGTAACTACACAGAATATCTGGCAGAAGGAAAGCCGGTAGTGATTGATTTTTGGGCTCCGTGGTGTGGTCCTTGCAAGATGGTGGGACCTATTATAGAGGAACTTTCTGCTGCATACGAGGGTAAAGTTATCATCGGTAAATGTGATGTGGATGAGAACGGCGATTTACCGGCGATTTACGGAATCAGGAATATTCCTACAGTCTTGTTCTTTAAGAATGGCGAGGTAGTGGATAAACAGGTAGGTTCTGCCCCCAAGCAGGTTTTTGAAGCCAAGATTGAACACTTGTTGCAATAAACTGTTTGAGATGCAACCCTTTTAAAGCAATAAAATATGGGAATGGAAGATGAATTCTTGAAAGATGACCTTGATGATGCAAAGACCATCGAGTACATCAAAAATTATTTGCCGCAAGAGTTGAAGGAGAAATTCTCCGATGATGAGTATTATTACTTCTTGGATTTGATAGATGAATATTACTCAGAAAGCGGTATTCTTGAAGTGGAACCGGATAAGGACGGCTATGTGGAGATAGATTTGGACAAAGTGGTAGACTACATCGTCAAAGAATCCCGTAAGGACGGGATGGGCGAGTATGACCCTGAAGAAATCTTGTTTGTGGTTCAGGGAGAACTGGAATATACCGAGTCTTTGGAAGACGAATAAACAGCCTTCCGTTTTTGCGGGGAGTCCGGTGAGAGGAACCGAAATTCTTGAAATGAATCAGTGCCGGTAAAGTCTTATATAGACTTTGCCGGCATTTTTTTGTGGATGCCCCTGTCTTTTATGAATAACCCCGGTTCCGTCAGGTGGATAAAGCCGGTGCTCTCAATGAATATTCCTAATGCTTCTGAGGGGTGAGCGGAGTCTTAATAAATACTCCATTCCCAAATTCCGGCTGTACCTTGCAATATGTATAGTCTCAAGTAGCGTATCCGGTCATTTACCGGGATGATGTGCGGAGAACAAGCTTGAAGTGTTTCCTGCCTTGCGCATGGAGTCCATATTTTTCCGTCTACGGATTTCTCCAGATGCCAACTATGCCCTTCTGCGGGATGAACGAACGCCACCTTGCATTCAGAGACTTTTCGTATTTCTTTCAGGTCGACGCTTATCCACGGTTGCTTATCATCCTCTTCCGCCATCCAGCGTGTGCCGTTGTTCTCATCACCGGCATGCGAAGGATGGTACCGGTTGGTGCGTTCGACCCGGATGACGGATGCCTTTTCCGGCAGAGGTTGATTGGGCAAAGTTTCTATTTCCACCTGCGATGTTCGTGGAGCGCATATGCTCGATGCTTGAAAAGAAGCCTCTAAGGTCAAGTTGTGACGGCTCTCGCGAGGAGTACCTAAGTAGCCTACTCCTTTTCTGTGCGGGATAAGTGTCTTTATGGTTCCATCTTCATTGAACTCCATTCGGTTTGCATGTACCTGCCGGGTGGTTCCTCCGTCTCCGTATTCCAGATAAAGGAAGAGATAATCGTCTGTTTCTTCGTTGTAAAAGACATTTCCGTGCCCCGGTCCCCATACACGGTTGGCTACGGAGGAGAAAAGAAAAATATCGTCTCCGTGCGGTTTTTGGAATCCCCCGACGGGAGATTCCCGGCTCATCATATAGGCGTAGGAATAGTTTTGGTGTCCTTTAAGTGTGTAGATGTAGTAATAGATACCTTTCCTCTTGAGCAGGATAGGTCCCTCGGAGTAACCTGTGCGTGCAGTGGGTATGGAGATTTCTTTTCCCTGTAATTGCTTCAGGTCATTATCCATCCGTGCAGCCATTCTGCGCCGCCAGAAGAGATATGCCGAACCATCGTCGTCGATGAATGGCTCCCCGTCTATATCGGGAGCGATGCTTGAGCGCATGAAATCTGCTGCCGGCGAGTGGGAGGCAAGCGAATCGTTTGTTGCGAAGCGGAAAGGACCTTCGGGCCTGTGAGATGTCAGCACGTAGGTGCGGGCATCATCATCGGGTTGCACGATGGTTGCATAGAGGAAGTAAATCCCGTCTTTTTCCACCACTCTTCCCGGCGCCCAGTAGCGGAAGTATCCCTGCTTTCTCTCTCCTGTTGCGGAAGTGTATTCTTGCGGTTGTCCCCAGTCGAACCCATGTATGTGCGAACCTCTGAAACTCCAGTTGACAAAATCCTTTGATTTCCAGACCATCGGCGTACCGGCGCGAGCCAAACCTTTGTCGATGTCTGTGGTGGCATACAGATAGTAAGTATCTCCGAACTTGGACAGTGAAGGGTCGGCAATGTTATCCGGAATTATCGGGTTGAACTCCCGGTAACCCAGCAGTTTGTTGAGTACGGTTTTGCTTACGGGAAAAGCCGTACCGTGTCGTACGCCTTTTGGAAAAGAGACCTCTTCGGAGACATCTTCCCACGTCTTGCCGTAGTCGCGGCTGCGCACTGCACCATAGGTGCGATTGCGATATTTATCGAAATACACGTACAGCTCGTTGCCCACGAATAGCGGAGCCGGTCCCTCGCACCAATAATCTCCCGTAATGGGGGCGGAGACTTCGATGGGAAATCCCTCCTCTATGCGTGCCGTGCGGGTGATGCGCAGATTCTTTTCGGCTGGGAGCGAATTTTCGTTTTTTACAACCATAATCAACTCCCGCGTAACAGGATTCCGTATGATGGCCGCGTCGATGACGCTGAAGTCCGGATTGAAGAATATCCGGGTGTCGGAAAATGTTTGGAAGTCTTTGGTGGTGACGTAGTAGATGCGATGATTCAATCCTTTTTCACTTTCTATGACAGGGATTTCCTTATGCCGTCCGGGGATAGTGGTAGCCCAGAAGATATAGAATGTTTGCGAGGGTTCGTCATAGAAAATCTCCGGTGCCCAGCAGTTGTGTGCGGTGGGTTCGTGCATCATTACGGGAATGGCGCGCTGTTCGCTCCAATGAATGAGGTCGGGGGAAGAGGCGTAACCGATGATGCGGTCGGTCCAACTGGAAGTCCACACCATGTGGAAAGTTCCGTCGGGAGCCTGACAGATACTCGGATCGCGCATAAGCCGGTCTTTGCCTACGGTGGGCGTTAGAAACGACTCTCCCCGTTTGAGCGGCGTCCATGTCAGTCCGTCGTAGCTATATGCGAGGTGCAGTCCGTCCCCGCTATTGCCGGTAAAGTATGAAAACAAGTATGCGGTGTCTCCGGCGGAAAAGGCGGGGAGAGCATGCAAGAGCATAAACAGATGGAGGAGGTGTATTTTCATGGTAATTCTGTTTTTAAAGTCGATAATACAAAGATAGTTGCAGTATGCTGTCATGTTTTGCATTTATTGGTGAATTTACTGTAAAAACGTACAGTCGAGTGCGTAAAATCTCCCTGAAGACACGATTTTCTATCCATTCGTACTTTCTTCCATTCGCATGTGTCTCAAAAGCGCGTATTTTAGCGTTGTCAATCCGGACGAAGCCAATAACCAACCATCCATATACATCGTTTTATGAAATACGCATTATTGTGCCTGCTTGCTTGCATGGGCATTCCGGAGGTCGGGGCACAGACCTATAAGTTTATGTTCGAAACGAAGCGGAATCAGGCGGAAGGATATATCCTTGTGAGGGAGTCTGACACTTACACCGCCTCAAAAGGGTACGGCTACGACACGGCGTTGTTGCCGGAATCCGGGTCGAAGAAGTCCGCCTTCTTCTTCTCGGTGGCGTTGCCCGACGGCAATTACCGTGTGACGGCTCTTCTGGGCAATCGTCTGCACGAGGGCGAAACTACCGTCAGAGCCGAGTCGCGCCGCTTATACTTCGAGCGGGTCGAGACCCGCAGAAAGGAATATAAGACATGCACATTCGTGGTCAACAAGCGAGATACCTGTATCGCCGCCGGCGAAAGCGTGCGCATCAAACCGCGGGAACGCCGTAAGCTGAACTGGGACGAGAAACTTACGCTGGAATTCAACGGAAAAATACCCTGCCTATCCGAATTGCGGATTGAACGGGTGGACGATGTGCCCACAGTGTTCCTTTTCGGTAATTCCACCGTAGTAGACCAAAGCTATGAACCTTGGGGAAGCTGGGGGCAGATGATTCCCCGTTTCTTCACCGATGGCGTATGTTTTGCCAACTATGCCGAATCGGGCGAGAGCGCCAACACCTTCATCAGCAACAAACGCCTGCAGAAGGCACTCACGCAGATGAAGCCCGGAGATTACGCCTTTATTGAGTTCGGGCACAACGACCAAAAACAGAAAGGTCCCGGCAAAGGTGCCTATTACTCGTATATGACAAGTCTGAAAACCATCGTCGATGAGGTGCGTGCAAGGAAAGCTCATCCCGTACTGGTTACGCCCACTCAGCGCCGGAGTTTCGATGCCGGAGGAAGAATAGCGGACACGCACGAAAACTATCCCGAAGCGATGCGATGGCTGGCGGTTAAAGAGAACATTCCTTTGATAGACCTTCACGAAATGACCCGGACTCTCTACGAGGCTTTGGGGGTGGAGCCATCCAAGCGTGCTTTTGTGCACTATCCGGCCGGGAGTTATCCGGGACAGGACAAGACACTGGCAGACAACACACACTTCAATCCTTACGGCGCTTATCAGATAGCGAAATGTGTGATTGAGGGAATGAAGAAAGCCGGACTTGCTTTGATGGAACACTTGCGTGCCGACTATCCCGGGTACGATCCCTCACATCCCGATTCGTTCGACTCTTTCAGATGGGATGAAAGCCCCTTTACGGAAATCGAAAAGCCGGACGGAAACTAAACGGATGTTGCTTCGCACACGACTCTTTCTTTCCGGAATCCCCGGGTGTCGTTTGAACCTGTATGAAGCATTTGGCAGGGGTTCCAGTGTATGGGAAATGTACGTTTCCTGATTTAACCATTCGATAAATAAATTGTTGCCGGAGGGTGTCGGATGTCGGCGGCTTTGCACGAATATGCTTTCGGGAATACTCTTTGTATGCTGCCCGAACCGTGCAGGTGCGGTTCGCGAACCCTGCCCGTGCGGTAAAAGTGCCGTGCCCGTGTCGTTCTCCGCCCATATTGTGAGTGCTTTCGAGCCCTATACGCGGCGGGTGCAACTCATTCCGGTTCGGGGACGATTCAATCCGAAAACCTCACATCGTGGCGTACAAGCTCATACCGGATTTATGCAAGCGAACATAAACGTGATGCTCAAAGTTCTTCCTTCTATATCACCCCGGAGATATAAAAAAGCGAATCAACCCCCTGACGTTGATTCGCTTTTTTATATATAGCCGATGTGTAATATCTCTTATTATATATAATTAATGTGTAATGTGCATCTTAGTTCAGCTTATAGACTTCGGTTCCTGCGAGTAAAAAACACCCTACGCCAAAGTCCTCGAAGTCGGGTGTGCGATCGTAAGTCACGGGTTGATTGTCTTTAGGCTCCTTACCCGTACCTTGTACATAACCGAGGAATCCATTGGGATGCACGGATTCTTTTACCATGGCGTTCCATGCTTTCAGCAACACGGGCAGGTATTCGTTTCTGTCCAGAATCCCGTGGCGCACTCCCCATGCCATACCGTACACGAAGAGGGAAGTTCCGGTGGTTTCTTTGCCTCCGAAGTTGCTTTCGTCGTGCAGACTCACGTTCCAGAAGCCATCGTTCCGCTGGCAATTCTTGAGCGCTTTGCTCATGGCAACGAAGTCCTTGATGTAGTCGTTCCGGTGCTTTTCACCGTCGGGAATCTCATCGAGCACGCGTACCAGCGCGGCGTATACCCATCCGTTGCCACGACTCCAATAGCAATTTCTTCCGTTCGGTTCCTTGTAGGGAGGGTCGAAATCGTGATCTCTCCACCAAAGCCCCTCCTTTGCATTGTACATGCCGTTCTCACCATGTGTGTTGCGGGTGTAAGCGTACATTTCCCACATTTTGTCGAAATATTTCCGTTCTCCGGTTTCTGCTCCCAGTTTTGCCAGTACGGGCATTCCCATCTGTATGGCGTCTATCCACCACCAGTCGTTCACTTGAGGCGTGTTCACCAGCATGTCGGCATTTACTTTGGCTTGTTGAATCATCCGCCAATCGCGCGTAATCCTATACATATCTATATATATCTGGCTGCAGCAATAGTCATCCGCATCGCGCGTGGTGGTTCCGTTGCGTGGAGTCCAGCGGTGTGCTTCGCCCCATTCATGCATGTAGGTAAAATATTTCTGTTGCGGATATATGCGGTACAAAGCCATCAGCCCTTCATAGTAAACGGCACGAGTCCACAGGTTGCTGGGGCGCATTCTTTTTACAAACGTAGGCATGCCGGCATCGGGCCACTTTTTCATAAACTGATCATTTACTTTCTGTAAAATCTGCAAAGTTTCCTCTTTGTCGGGCATCTCCTGCGTCCGGGCGAATGCCTGTCCCGAAAAAATAAAGAAGAGAAGTAGGGCTAAGCTTTTTTTCATAATATTATTTAGATGCTTTAATGTTATGACAAAAGTAGAATGCCTGCATTGCTGCTGCAATGGAAAAGCGTACATCTTCCTTGAAAATAATGCATTTCCGTTCATTCCTTTCTTTTTATGTTTCGTAATACCCTTCCCGGACTCTCTTCGTGTGATTCCGATATGTATGGAAATATGACTTTTCAAGTGATAATCATCTAAGTTTGCGGGTGTAATAACTTGCATTTTAAAACTAAAACGTCAATGTGTGAAAGAGAGAGTGTCTGGATGTGTTTAGTTTTCACTTTATCCTTTTATCGCAACAAGGTTGTAAATGAGATGAAACATATATGAAAACTTCTGTTTTTATGATGGAAAAGTTAATAATTTTTATCTTGAATTGTGCGCTTTATTTGATAAAAACCTATATATTTGTACCGCATAAACAAAAAATATATAAAAACTATGATAACCGAGGAAGAAATCGTTTATTATCCTCCTTTGGTGCTGGTCGCGGAAGATGATGATAGTAACTTTTTATTGATAAAAGCGATTATAGGGAAAAAATGCGAAGTCATGCGGGCGAAGAACGGTTCGGAACTGCTTGCCTTGTTTCACGAACATCGCGGTAGGGCGGAGGTCATACTCATGGATATAAAAATGCCCGTAATGGATGGCTGGGAGGCAACCCGCAGAGTGCGTGAAGAAGACCCCGAACTGCCTATTATCATTCAAACCGCTTATGCTTTCTCGTCCGATAGAGACAAAGCCATGGAGTGCGGAGCTTCAGACGTGCTGGTGAAGCCCATCACGCTGGGTATCCTGCAAAATACGTTGACCAAATACATCCCCCGGTTGACGTGGTGATTTCTTGCCGGCTTTTCAAGGCGGCAAGACGTATATATACATACCTTTCGAATGTTTTTTCATACTTGAGAATCGTGCCATGAGAAGAATCGTTTATCCGCTGCTGACGGTTTGTTTCGTACTTGCCGCATGCAATACGCAATCTCCCGTCGTACATACCTCGGAAAAGGGGACACGATGGAGCTGGGATGGTGGAACCATCGTGACCGAATCTCCCGGACGTCCCGCCGGGCAGACCGATGTTGTCGGACTCTCATTGCCTGCAATGGAATACGTCCGCGTGGCTTTCGTCGGGCTGGGGATGCGAGGACCCGGTGCGGTGGAACGTTTTACGCACATACCCGGCATAGAGATTGTGGCGCTCTGCGACTACGAGCGGGAATGTGCAGAGCAGTGTCAGGTTTACTTGAAAAATGCGTCTATGCCGAAAGCCGCCATATACCATGGCGAGAAAGGGTATGAAGAGCTTTGCAGGCGCGATGACGTGAACGTGGTGTATATCGCCACGGACTGGTTGCACCACTTTCCCGTGGCAGCCTGCGCTATGGCGAACGGTAAGCATGTAGCCGTCGAGGTGCCCTCTGCCATGACGCTGAAAGAGTGCTGGGCATTGGTGGATATGGCAGAAAAAACACGCAGACATTGCCTGATACTCGAAAACTGCTGTTACGATTGGTTTGAAATGAATACATTGAACATGGTGCAGCATGGCGTTTTCGGAGAAGTGATTCGCGCGCAGGGAGCCTATATACACAATCTGGAACCTTATTGGGATTATTACTGGAAGAGCGGCGAGGCGGACAAACTGGGCTGGCGACTGGACTACAATATGAGGCATCGGGGCGACGTGTATGCCACACACGGGCTTGGTCCTGTGGCTCAGGCACTCGGCATACATCGCGGCGACCGCATGAAAACGCTGGTGGCAATGGATACCCGTTCTTTCGTAGGAAAAACACTGGTCGAAGAACGAACGGGCGAACCATGCGGTGAATTTCGCAACGGCGACCACACCACCACACTCATCCGTACCGAGAACGGAAAGGTCATCGAGATTCAGCACAATGTGATGACTCCCCAACCCTACAACCGTTTGTATCAACTGACCGGAACCAAGGGTTTTGCAAACAAATATCCCCTGCAAGGATACGCCTTGGATGCGGCACAGCTCACTGCTTCGGGCATGAAACCTCAACTGGACAACTTGAGTTCACACGCTTTTCTTCCTAAGGAAGAAGCGGAGGCCTTGACTGCCAAATTCCGGCATCCCATTCTGCAAAAATATGGCGAGATGGCAAAAGAGGTAGGAGGGCATGGCGGTATGGACTTTATTATGGACAGCCGTTTGATCTACTGCTTGCAAAACGGTCTGCCGCTGGATATGGATGTGTACGACCTGGCAGAATGGTGCTCTCTGGCGGAACTGGGAGAATTGTCCATGGACAACAACTGCGCTCCGGTATCGTTCCCCGACTTTACACGCGGTGCATGGAACAAACAACAAGGCTATAAACACGCCTATGCTGCCCCGCAAGCGGAAGCCGCAGCAATGGAAAAGGCGAAAGACTTTACGCGAAAATTGAAAGAACGGGGAAAGAAAGATTGGGAGAATCAATGAGCTGCGATTGCTTCCATTCTCTTCTAATCTTCGAGGTGCATGTCGACGGTTTTTTCGTAGACAAATAGATAATATCGTTCTGAAACAGTCTGAGTCCGGGAATACGTTTCCTTATTTTTCTTTTGTAAGAAATTTTATTTTCAGATTGGCTTCCTCTATGTGTTTTTTTATCTCCGTGATGGACGCGAGTATCTGAGTCAGTTCGTACACGTCGCTTACAGCTTGCAGGTCTGCGGCTGAAAGTGTGGTTGTGTAGGAGTGTTCGCCTATGTACTCAGCACGTACCCGCTTATCGCGGTTCAGGTAGAGAAAACCGATGACATTGCCGTCCTCGCCGAGCTTGAAGTTGGCTTTTTCTATCTGTTCGCCCAAGTTGCTTGTCTCATAACTGTCTTGGGAGGGTGGCGTTTGGGCAAAACTGCCGTCGCCGGCGCTTACCCTTACCGCTGTGTGGTGAATATTCTTACCGCCGCAATAAATAGAGGTGAAACTCATATTGCCATGTTCGTCCGTTTGGAAGCGTAGAAAAGAGCGGTGCAGATTTTTCTCTATCACCTGTGAGGGATGCAGGTAGTTTCCCGTTTCCTGGTATTCGGTATCTTTCTCAAAGACGAACCTGCCTTTTATGCTTTCGAATTCCTCTTGGCGTATTCGAAGCAGACTGTCGAGGTAAATCAGACTGCGTTCCTGTTCTTTGAGTTCTGCTTGCAATCTGAGGCGATTACCCTCACGACGGGCTTCAAAAGCCTTTGGAAAGTTGATTTTGATACTGTCTATCTGCAATTTCGCTTTACTATAGTCTCCTTGTTCGTAGGCGGTACGGGCTGCTTCCAAATAAACGGCGGCTTTCTTCTCTACATTGTTGCAGCCTGCCAGCAGACCAAACAGGCATATCGTACCGATAACTCTCTTCATGACATTCTTCTTTATGGTTGGTGAGACAAAAATAAAAATAATATCCGTATCTTTGCGCCTCGATTTATAAAACTAAACATTCCGATGATAGAGTTGACTCCGGACGAACTGAAACAACACTTCAGTAATGAAATATTTATGCGTATTTCCGAAACAGCAGACAGGCTGGGTTTGGAGTGTTATGTGGTTGGAGGGTATGTTCGGGATATCTTTCTGCAACGCTCCTCCAAAGATATTGATGTGGTGGTGGTGGGAAGCGGTATCGAAATGGCTCAGGCGTTGGGAGACGATTTGGGAAAAGGTGCGCATGTTTCCGTATTTAAAAATTTTGGTACGGCACAAGTAAAATATCGGGGAACGGAGGTCGAATTCGTGGGGGCACGGAAAGAGTCTTATCAGCGCGATTCCCGTAAGCCCATTGTCGAAGACGGGACATTGGAAGATGATCAGAATCGTCGCGACTTTACTATCAATGCTTTGGCGGTCTGTCTGAATAGTAATCGATTCGGAGAGCTGGTGGACCCTTTCGGAGGAATGGAGGATTTGAAAGAACGTACCATCCGTACTCCGCTTGACCCGGATGTCACTTTCAGTGACGACCCTTTGCGTATGATGCGTTGCATCCGTTTTGCCACACAACTCAATTTCTATATAGAAGATGATACGTTCGAATCCATTTGCCGTAACAAGGAGCGAATCTCCATCATCTCCAAAGAACGTATTGCCGAAGAACTGAATAAAATTATTCTTTCTCCCATACCTTCCAAGGGTTTTATAGAACTGGACCGCTCCGGTTTGCTTCCTTTGATTTTCCCGGAACTTACGGCTATGCAGGGTGTGGAAAGCCGTAACGGGCGTGCTCATAAAGATAATTTCTATCATACATTGGAAGTTTTGGATAACATCAGCAAGCAAACCGATAATCTTTGGTTACGCTGGGCTGCCTTGCTACACGATATTGGTAAGCCGGCTACCAAGCGTTGGGAACCGCGTGCCGGCTGGACTTTTCATAATCACAACTTCGTTGGCGAGAAGATGGTGGTGAATTTGTTTCGCAAGATGAAACTTCCGATGAACGAGAAAATGAAGTATGTTCAGAAACTGGTGGGATTGCACATGCGACCCATAGTGATAGCCGATGACGTGGTGACGGACTCGGCTGTGCGCCGCCTGCTGTTCGAAGCAGGAGATGATATAGATGATCTGATGACACTTTGTGAGGCAGACATTACTTCTAAAAACATGGAACGGAAACAGCGTTTTCTAAACAATTTCTGCTTGGTACGGCAGAAATTAAAGGATTTGGAAGAACGTGACCGCATTCGTAATTTCCAACCGCCGGTAAGTGGAGAAGAAATTATGGAACTGTTCGGTTTGCAGCCCTGCAAAGAGGTAGGCGCTTTGAAGAGCGCCATTAAAGATGCGATACTGGACGGTGTGATTCCCAATGAGTATGAAGCCGCATACGACTTTATGCTCAAACGGGCGGCAAAGATGGGGATTCATCCCAAGAAATAGCTTAAACGTTTCCCGGTTCAATCTTCTTTCTCAAGTATTCATAAAAGCTGTATTGGGCACGTACCTTTTCTTTCTTAGGATGTTCCGACTTGGGAATATTGCGCAGATGCTCATCTACAAAGCAGGCTTTCCGCTTGTCCGCCAGTTGAATAAAGAGCATTTCTGTCAGTTCTTCTCTTAAACCTTTATCCAGTATGGGCGTTACGGCTTCGATGCGTCGATACAGATTGCGACGCATCCAGTCCGGAGAGCCGAGATACAATAGCGGTTTTCCGTTATTACCGAAGTACCAGATGCGGGCATGTTCCAAAAAGGTATCCACAATGCGTGTAACCCGTATGTTCATGCTGTACGGCTGCTGCGGAATCAAACAACATATGCCTCTTACAATCAGGTCTATTTCTACACCCGCTTGCGATGCTTCGTATAGTCTGTTTATCATGACGGAGTCTTGCAAGGCATTCATCTTTAAAATAATTCGTCCTTTTCCCCCTTTTTTTGCCAATGTGATTTCGTTATCAATAAGCCGGTTCAGTTCGGGAATCAGGTTGAAGCGGGCTACCAGTAGTTTTCTAAAAACGGGGTGTTGCTTTCCTTGCAGTACGCGGAAAAGATTGTGGAGATCGCGTACAATTTCCTTATTAGCCGTAAACAATCCGCTGTCTGCATATACCGTTGCTGTCTTTTCGTTGAAATTGCCTGTACTGATGTATGCATAACCGGTTGATCTGTGTCCGCTCTGATCTTTGCATAGCACAAGTGCTACTTTGGCATGTACTTTCAGTTTGGGTATGCTGTATATGATGTTGATGCCGGCATTTTTCATCATTTCCGCCGTGGCAAGATTGTTTTCTTCGTCGAACCGGGCTTTCAGTTCCACAAAGACGGTCACTTTCTTCCCGTTTTGTGCCGCGGCGATAAGTGTGTTTATCACTGCCGAGTTCTCGGCAACACGATATTGAGTTACCATGATTTCCCTGACTTTCGGGTCGTGTACCGTTTCGTGTAAAAAGCGGATAAAGTGCTCGAATGAATGGTACGGGTAATGAATCAGGAGATCGCGTCGTTCGATGTAGTGCAACATTGATTCCTGTCCGTTGAGGAAAGTAAGTCTTAAGGGTTGAGGTTTCCGGATGGATGGAATACACAGAGAGGGATTGGGTAAATGGCGGAGGTCTTCCAAATTAAGATGTTTGTCGCCCGGAACCAGTTCCTGACGGTTTATCCGGAATGCATCAATCAGAAAGTTCAGAAAATCCTGTGGCATGGCACGGTCGTACACAAAGCGGCATACGGCACCTATCTTGCGTTTTTTTACCTGGGTCTTAACTTGTTCTATGATTTCAGTAGTATTCGCATTCTCGTCTATCATGATGTCTGCATCTCTGGAAATTTTTATGCAGTAACTGCTTTCTACTTCATAGCCGGGAAAGATAACATCCAGATTGGCTTTAATGATGTCTTCTATGAACATGAGATAGTAGTTGCCATCGTGTGGAGGTAACTCTATGAAGCGGGGCACTTTGCTGTATGGAAGTTTCATTACAAAATATTGCGTGTGCTCGGGAGAGTCTGCGGGTGTTCCCTTAAAATGCAGTCGTACGGCAAGATACAGGCGATTGTCTCTCAGAAATGAGATGACTTTGTCCTTTGATACCGGTACGGGTTGAAGATACGGGAATAACTCCTCGCGGAAAAAGCACCGGATAAAATCCTGATGAAAAGATTCTACGCTTCGGCTCTGGTAGAAAATGATGTGATGTTTGCGCAATGCCGGTAATATTTGCTGCTCGTAAATGCGGATACGCACTTCCAATTGCCTGTTCACTTCCTTGTTTATTTCATCTACCAATGCGGTGGCTGATTGTACTGTTTCCTCGTCGCTCTGTGCCACGCCTGTGGCTATTGCCTTGTGGTCGGCAACACGTATTTTATAAAACTCTTCCAGATTAGACGAATAGATGGAGATAAAATTAATACGTTCGTAAAGAGGCAATGTATCGTCTTCGGCTTCTAGTAATACGCGATAGTTGAAAGATAACCAACTAATATCCCGCTTAAAATACCGATATTGGCTTTCCATAGTTATTTAGATTTTTCCAAATATACTTACCTTTGTCTAATAAACAAAAGAAAATGATTAAAATCGGGCTATTGTCAGACACACACGCTCACTGGGATGAAAAGTATCTCCGTTACTTTTCCGCTTGCGATGAAATTTGGCATGCAGGCGATATAGGCTCGTTGGAAGTAGCACGGAAACTGGCGGATTTTCGTCCCTTACGCGCGGTATATGGTAATATAGACGGACAGGAAATCCGCGCTATTTTTCCTGAAGTGAATCGTTTTTCGATAGAAGGGGTGGATGTACTTATAAAGCACATTGGAGGTTATCCCGGAAAGTATGATGCATCGGTCAGGGAGATGTTGCGGATGCATCCGCCCAAACTCTTCGTCAGCGGACATTCTCATATATTAAAGGTGAAATATGACAGCCGGCTGGACATGCTGCACATCAATCCCGGAGCGGCCGGTTCGTATGGTTTTCATCAGGTGCGGACTCTCGTTCGCTTTGTCATAGAGGAAAGAGCATTCAAAGATCTGGAAATCATAGAACTGCCCAAATGATTTTTATCGCCGTATCAGTAGCTTGTGCAACTTATCACTCTTTTGTCTGATAAATTCCTTTGCAGGAGAATACATGAAGCGTATATGCGCGATATCCATTCTGCAAAGAAAAGCCTCTATTTTAAGCATAAACAACCACAGTGGTGGATGTAGGAACTAAATCGTTTCCTGACCTGTTATATGGAAATCGTTCGGATATAATTTTGTCATGTCATAATTCTTTCCGAAATTTGCTTCACTTGAGCAGCACATGTGTAGACATACTGCTCTTAATCTCTCTATATATGAAAGGAATTATTCTTGCAGGCGGTAGTGCCACCCGGCTTTATCCTTTATCCAAGGCCATCTCCAAACAAATCATGCCGGTATATGATAAGCCGATGATTTACTATCCTCTTTCTACATTGATGTTGGCGGGAATACGTGAAGTTCTTATAATCTCCACTCCTCGTGATTTGCCTATGTTCCGCGAATTATTAGGTACGGGCGAAGAGCTGGGTATGTCTTTCTCTTATAAGGTGCAAGAGGTACCCAACGGATTGGCACAGGCTTTTGTGTTAGGCGCCGATTTTCTGAGCGGAGAACCTGCCTGTCTGATACTTGGAGACAATATGTTTTACGGACAAAACTTCTCGTCCATGCTGCATCGGGCGGCGTCAATAAAGGAAGGAGCATGTATTTTCGGTTACTATGTGAAAGATCCTCGTGCCTATGGAGTGGTGGAGTTCGATGACTCGGGCAAGGTAATTTCCCTGGAAGAGAAACCGGAATTCCCAAAAAGTAATTATGCCGTTCCGGGATTGTATTTCTATGACAGTACGGTAACCCGGAAAGCTTTGGATTTGAAACCCTCGACTCGTGGAGAATACGAAATTACCGATTTGAACCGCCTTTACCTGGAAGAAGGAACGTTGCAGGTCGAAATCTTCGGTCGTGGCTTCGCCTGGCTGGATACGGGTAACTGTGACAGTCTGCTTGAAGCATCTAACTTTATCGCTACGATTCAGAACAGACAGGGATTTTACGTCAGCTGTATCGAGGAAATTGCATGGCGAAATGGCTGGATAGAAACCGAGCAGCTGCATGAACTCGGGAGTCGGTTGAGTAAGACGGAATACGGGAAGTATCTCCTTGAACTTTCATCGCTTTAATGTGTTGTGTTGTAAATTATCAAAAATAAATATAGACTTATATGAAGACTTATCTTGTTACCGGCGCCGCCGGCTTTATCGGAGCCAATTATATTAAGTATATTCTGGCTGTACATGATGATGTCCGGATTGTCGTTTTGGATTCTTTGACCTATGCCGGCAACTTGGGGACGATTGCCGGTAATATAGACGACGAACGTTGCTCCTTTGTGAAAGGGAATATTTGCGACCGGGTGTTGGCGGATGAACTGTTTGCCAAATATAAATTTGACTATATAGTGAACTTTGCGGCGGAAAGTCATGTAGACAGAAGCATAGAGAATCCGCAACTGTTCTTGCAGACCAATATACTGGGAACTCAAAACCTCTTGGACGCGGCACGGCGAGCATGGGTAACGGGTAAGGACGAACGGGGATACCCTACTTGGCGGAAAGGTGTTCGCTATCATCAAGTGTCGACCGATGAGGTGTATGGCTCACTGGAAGCTGAAGGGTATTTCACGGAGCAGACACCGCTTTGTCCGCATAGTCCGTATAGCGCTTCCAAGGCGTCTGCCGATATGGTGGTGATGGCTTATAGAGATACTTATAAGATGCCGGTCACCATTACGCGCTGCTCGAATAACTACGGTCCGTATCATTTCCCGGAGAAGTTGATTCCGCTTATTATCAAGAATATTCTGGAAGGGAAGAAACTTCCTGTTTATGGAGATGGAAGTAATGTGAGGGATTGGCTTTATGTGGAAGACCATTGCAAGGCCATCGATTTGGTAGTGCGCAAGGGCAGGGAAGGAGAAGTGTACAATGTAGGCGGGCACAATGAGAAAACCAATCTGGAGATTGTGAAGTTGACGATTGCAACGATTCGCCGGTTGATGACTGACAAACCCGAATACCGCGAAGTGTTGAAGAAGAAGATGAAAGACGCACGTGGCGAGATCTCTATCGATTGGATTAACGATGAGTTGATAACCTTTGTGAAAGATCGTTTGGGACATGACCAGCGTTATGCTATCGACCCGGCAAAGATAACGGGTGAATTGGGATGGACTCCTGAGACTTGCTTTGAGGAGGGCATTGTGAAAACTATCGAATGGTATCTGAATAATCAGTCTTGGGTAGAAGAGGTTACTAGCGGAGACTATCTCAATTACTACGAACAGACATACGGTAAACGTTGAAAGATGAAATAAGCAGACTGGTGCGGCTTTGCGGGAGACTCCGCTTAGTCGCACTTTTTAATTTCTGCACAAGGATACCAATTTATTTCTGCATAAGGATACCAATCCCGAGCAATACGCCCAGCAGCAAGATATTCAGCGCAGTCTTACCCAATATGGCATTCAGCCTCTTTCCGCTTCGTATGGCGCTCATTGTTCTCCATGTACGTATGTGAAGAAGAAGATATACGCACGGCAGGTACGAACGGATATCGTGCCAATCGTTTGAAAAAAGCAAAGAGAGCAAAACGGCAAGAACACCGAGAACGAGATAAAAGTAACGTCCGAAAGGTTCGCCGAAACGCACCACGAGCGTCTTTTTTCCGCTTATGGCGTCTTGTTCCCTATCCCGGTAATTATTTATCACTAATAATGTATTGGTGGAGAGGCCGCAGATCAGCGAAACGAGCAGTACGTCTGCGGTTATCGTCTGTGTCTGTACGTAATATGTTCCGCACACGGGGACGAAGCCGAAGAACACAACTACCAAAATGTCTCCCAGCCCCAGATAAGAGAACCGGGTGGTGTAGAGAAACGCAGCGGCGATGCAGGTCACTCCCGCGATAAGAAGCTCCCATCCGCCGTAAGGCAGCAAACCGCATCCCGCCAGAGATGACAATATCAGTGAAACCGCTATCCCCCGTTGCATTTCAGATGGATTAATCCAACCTTGTGCACACGCCCGCGGAGGACCGAGCCTGTCCGTACGGTCGGTACCCTTGCGATAATCGTACAAGTCATTAATGAAGTTGGCGCTTATCTGCATGCCGCAGGCAAACAGTGCACATAGCAGGGCGGGTAGAAATACGAACTCCCCGTCCGCCCAAGCCAAGGATGCTCCCAACCATACGGGGACGATGGCTCCCGCCAATGTCTTGGGGCGTGCGGCGAGAATCCAGGCATGGAGTGAATGTTTCTTTGTTTCTTCCATCTCTTTAGGATGTTTCTATTCTTTTTCTATCGGCAGATAACGTTTTTCTTTATTGAAAAGATTTTCAAAGATACTGAAAAACTATCTTTGTGGCGGAATAATGAACAAGAAACTCTTTTATATGAGTGTTTTGGGAGCTTTGCTCCTTGCTTCCTGCCGTTCGGTGGAGAAAGTGATGCCCGTATCTTTCCGGCACCTTTCACCGACCTACAAAGGCATTGCGCGGCTAAAAACCTATGATTTCGCTCATCCTGATATTCCGCCTGCGTTCGACGGATGCCGCATCGCTTTCATTTCGGATTTGCACTATAAGAGTCTGCTGAGGGGAAAAGGTCTGCAGAGTCTTGTCCGTTTGCTCAACCACCATACTCCCGACGCTTTGTTGATAGGAGGCGACTTCCACGAAGGTTGTGAGTATGTGACACCTTTGTTGGAAGCCCTTTCGCAGATATCCCCTCCTTTAGGCACGTATGCCGTGTTGGGCAATAATGACTACGGCGCTTGCTATCCTGCGCTTGCAGAAGGGATGGAAAAATACGGCATACACTTGCTGGAGCACCGTACGGATACATTGTGGCGAGGCGATTCCCGTATTCTTGTATCCGGTGTACGTAATCCTTTTGATTTGAATCAGAATGGCGTTTCGCCCACACTTGCTCTCTCTCCTGATGACTTTGTGTTACTCCTGTCGCATACTCCCGACTATGCAGAAGATGTGTCCGTGGAGAATGCGGATCTTGTACTGGCGGGGCATACACATGGCGGGCAGGTTACACTTTTCGGTCTCTATGCTCCCATGCTGCCCTCGAAGTACGGTCAACGTTTTCGTACGGGGGTGAAGCGGAACTCGCAGGGCATTCCCGTACTCGTCACCAACGGAATAGGAACCTCCCGGATAAGGCTTCGGCTGTTTGCGCCGAGCGAAGTGGTGATGATTGTACTGCGGTCGGTTGCTCCGGAGTGAGTTTATTCCCTTGTGGTGTTTCCCATTCCGGGAATGAGAACCACCCCTATTTTCTTCTTCCCATCCATTTTTACTGCCATAGGTTGCTCGAAACGCACATGCCTCAGGTATTTGCTTTCGTGCAGGGCGGGTTGCGCATTCAGGAAATCTTGATTGTACACACCGTCGTTCATGAAAGCGTTGATGGTGAAATATCCTACCCCGAAAGAGGTCAGATTCTGGAAGAAGTGCGTTCCCTGACTGGGATCTACGCGGTAGTTCGTCAGACCCGCTTCTACGATGACACGCGCCGCACTGATGTGCGGCCATTTCACGGGGATGCCGAGCCATGTGTCGCTGCTTCCCCATCGTCCCGGTCCTACAAGCACGTAGTTCCGGTTTTCATCGAGAAACTGCTGGTTCAGTTTTTCTATCTCCCACGCTATTTCCTGATTATGCGATGCGCTGTAATTGTCGGTTTTCACGTAAACAATGTCGTAAAGGTCGGTCATGATGCCGTGTCCCAGCGAGTTGTCCGAACGTAGCAGCAATTGTTCGTCGGGTATGAGAGTCAACTCCTCGTTCAGCACTTCCTTACTGTCTACTATGGGGCGTATTTGCAACAGATAGAAAGTGCCGGTCTTGTCCTGGTCCCGGCTCATGGTGGCGGCAAACTCAATCTCGACAGGACGTCGCATCTCCTGCTGGCTGTATTTCAGCACCAATTGCAGGATTCTTGCCAAAGGAAATACATCGTGTTGCAGTATGTTGGCAAAGGTGATGACCTTGCGTCCGCCCGGGTACAGTCCGTCGCGTATCACCTGGTCGTACGGGTCGTAAGTAGAGGCTATGTAGTTGAGCGAGCCGTCTTTCTCGGCCTCTTTCACATTAAGTTTCAACAGATTGAACCCGTCGTCTATGGAGAAATCGTCGCCTGCGTTTTTGAGGTCGAGTGCATAGAACCGGGTCTGTGTCTCCTTGAGGGCGATGTCCATCTCGCTGGTTTGCAGGATGCGTGTGGGATGGTGGGGCGAGAAGCGGAGTGTCATGCCTCCATCCACTATGTATTTGCCCAGACCGAGTGCCAGATTCACGATTCCCTCCTCCGCCTTTTCGTCGCCCAGCGGGTAGTAGTTGAGCGAGCGGGCTACCCCCGACATCGATGGGTAGTAACGGTCTCCGTACTGGTTTCCCACCACTTCTTGCAGGATGACCGCCATCTTCTCCTGGTCGATGACGTTGCTCGTAGCCTGCATGTACGCTTTGCTGTCTTTGAAGTATACCGAGGCGTAAACGCCTTTGATGGCGTCGGACAACATGCGGAGCATCTCGTATTTGTCGTCCAGGTATGGAATCATGTATGTGTTGTAGATGCCGGCGAACGGTTGGTAATGCGAATCCTCGAGCAGAGACGAGGAACGTATGGCTATTGGCGACTTCACCACCCCGAAGAAGGCGAAAAAGTCTTCTACCAGCGCGTCGGGCAGTTTGGCTTTCAGGAAATAGCGCAAAATCGTCTCATCGTCAGCTTCCGAGAGTGCTATCTGATACAGGTTGTTCGTTTCCATAAACTCATCGAACACATCCGTGCAGAGCACCACCGTCTTGGGTATTGCCACGGTGGCATTCTCGAAGTCGTTGAATTCGGGATGCTGCTTTACCATATTGTCTATGAAAGCCAGTCCGCGCCCTTTGCCTCCCAGCGACCCTTCGCCGATGCGGGCGAAGTTGGAGTAGCGGTCGAAGCGGTCGCGCTTGAACACGGCCACCACTCCCTGGTTCTTCATCTTGCGATACTTCACTATCGCCTCGAAGATAATTTTCCGGTGTGCATCCACGTCCTGCAGACTGTTCCATGTGATCGGTTTCAGGAACTCCGCGATGGGGAACATGGCGCGGGAGTAGAGCCATCGGCTCACGTGGTTGCGACTGATGTGGTATAGAAACGATTCCGCCGGTACGGCAAAAAGGATGTTCTGCAACTCTTTTAAGTTTTTCACGCGGGCAATTTCCTCGAGAGTTTCCGGATTCCGGAAAATAAAGTCGCCGAATCCGAAGTTGTCCGCCACCGTACGGCGAAGGTCTACATCCATTTTTTTGGAATTCTTGTCGATAAACGCCGCCCCGTACTTGGACGCATAGGTGGCATTTTCCGACTCGGAAGACTGGATGATGAGGGGAACGAAGGGGTCTTCCTTGCGGATGGCGGCACAAAGCTTGATGCCCGCCAATCCTTCTTTCTCGCTGTTGCTCTGCATGGGGAAACGCACGTCGGTGATTACCCCAAGTATGTTGTTCTTGTAGCGGGCGTATATGTCGATGGCTTCTGCGTAGTTGCGTGCCAGCACGATTTTGGGACGTCCGCGCATGCGCAATGTGCGCTGGTGGGCGTTAAGCGCCTCGGTGCTGAACTCCTGACTCTGTTTGAGTACGAATTTGTAGAGGTTGGGAAGTATGGAAGAGTAGAAGCGTATTCCGTCTTCCACCACAAGAATGATTTGTACACCCACCTGACTGACGTCGTGTTCCAGATTCATCTTGTCCTCAATCAGCTTGATAATGGATACCAGCAGGTCGGTGTTGCCCAGCCAGCAGAAAATGTACTCGAACGCCGTGAGGTCTTCGTTGGCTATTCGCTTGGTGATACCGTGGCTGAAAGGGGTGAGAATCACCATGGGGATGTGTTCGTACAATCCCTTGATATGGCGCGCTACGTCGAAGCTGTCGTTGTCTCCCGTACCCGGCATGCAGATGATGAGGTCGAAGGAAACCACCGAAAGTTGCGCCAACGCCTCCTCGCAAGTGCTGACCTGTGTGAAACGGGGTGGGTAACGGAGGGACAAAGAGGTGTATTCGTTGAATATCTTTTCGTCGATGCGTCCGTCATCTTCGAGCATGAAAGCGTCGTAGGGATTGGCTATCAGGAGCACGTTGAAGATGCGGCGGGTCATCAGGTTGACGAACTGCGTGTCTTTGAAGTAGAGTTGATTCAGTTTGAGCTTGGTGAGCATAAGCTTTTGAGCCGTTTGTTATATAGGAGGGCAAAAATCGTTCTTTTTCCTGTGAATTGCAAGCGAATAGACGCTATTTTAGGGCGGTTGGCATGTCGTATGTCCGAGCCGGCGATGCGATTGGCGTCCCAATGTGTCGCCCGCCTTTCCGCACCCAAGGAAAAACATGCCGGAAATCCCCCGGAAGCCCCTCCGTGAACCATACGGGTACGGTATTTTCGAAAGACCCGTACTTTAGAAGTATCGCACGGGCTTCGTAAAAGTACCGTACCCGTGTGCCTCTTTTAGATTTTTGCTCTGTCAATGAGAGGGGGTAAGCCGTCATATCGAACCTTGTACCGTATCGAGAGACAAATTGCCGGAGAACATAACTCCCTTTTGCCCGCAGGCGCGAAAGTAAACGCCGAATCGCTTGTTTACTTCTTTCAATATTTGTACATTCAGCCCCTAAAGTATGGAAATCATGGACTTTCATTACAATTTAATCTTCATTATATGAAAAGAATGACTTTACTGGCAACAACTGCAGTGATGATGTCTTGCGGACAACAGCAGAAAATTGTTTATCCCGAAACGGCTAAAGTAGACACAGTGGATGTTTATTTCGGAACACAAGTTCCCGACCCTTATCGTTGGTTGGAGAATGACACTTCGGCGGCTACGACCGCATGGGTGGAGGCACAAAATAAGGTGACTGACGCGTACCTTGATAAAATACCTTTTCGCGAAGACTTGCGCCAGCGCCTGACCGCTGTGTCGGACTACGAGAAGATAAGCACTCCTTTTAAGAAACACGGCAAGTATTACTTCTTTAAAAACGACGGCTTGCAGAACCAAAGCGTGCTCTATGTGCAGGATGCCGTCGATGGCGAGCCCCGCGTGTTCCTCGACCCCAACAAGCTCTCCGAAGACGGCACGGTGGCGCTTTCAGGTATTTCTTTCTCCAACAACGGAAAATATTTCGCTTACTCCATCTCGCGCAGTGGGTCGGATTGGCGCGAAATCTACGTCATGGATATGATGAGCGGAGAGTTGCTGCCCGACCATATTGAGTGGGCTAAATTCTCGGGCGCATCGTGGCAGGGAGACGGTTTCTATTATAGCGCCTACGATGCTCCGGTGAAAGGGAAAGAGTTTTCCAACGTGAACGAGAACCATAAGATTTATTACCATAAACTGGGTACGCCACAGTCGCAAGACCGGTTGGTGTACAGCAACCCCGGATATCCCAAACGCTTCTACACGGTTTCCGTTCCTGAAGATGAAACCATGATGTTTCTTTATGAGAGCGGAGAGAACCGGGGAAACGCTCTCTATGTGAAGGACCTGCGTAAACCCGATCAACCTTTCGTACAGATGGCTTCGGACATGGAGTATTACTACACTCCGGTGGAGGTTATGGGCGATAAGATCTATCTCTTCACCTCCAACGGAGCGCCCAGGGGAAAGGTGATGCTTGCCACGCTCGACAAACCCGCCATGCAAGACTGGCAGGAACTTGTTCCCGAAGCGGAACCGGTGCTTTCCGATGTGTCCGTCATCGGCGGGAAGCTCTTTCTTACTTATGATAAGGATGCGGCGAATCATGCCTATGTGTATGGGCTTGATGGTAAAAGGGAGCAGGAAATCAGTCTGCCTTCGCTCGGCTCCGTGAGTTTCAGCGGCGATAAAGACGATAAGGAGTGTTTTTTCAGTTTTACCTCTTTCACCATCCCCGGAACCACCTATACTTATGACATGGACAGCAATACCTATAAACTGTTCCGTGCCCCGGAAATAGACTTCAATGGAGACGAATTTACCACCGAACAGATTTTCTTTACCAGTAAAGACGGTACGAAAGTTCCCATGTTCCTTACCTATAAAAAGAGTTTGAAGAAGAACGGAAAGAATCCGGTCTTCCTTTATGGCTACGGAGGCTTCAATGTCAGCCTGAATCCCGCTTTTTCATCCATGCGCATTCCGTTCCTCGAAAATGGAGGTATATACGTGCAAGTCAACCTGCGTGGCGGAGGCGAGTATGGCGAACAGTGGCATATAGCGGGTACGAAGATGCAGAAGCAGAATGTGTTTGACGACTTTATGGCGGCGGCCGAATATTTGATAGACAACAAATACACCTCGGCAGGCAAGATAGCCATTGTGGGCGGTTCCAACGGCGGATTGTTGGTGGGTGCCTGCATGACACAACGTCCCGAACTCTTCGGTGTGGCTATTCCGCAGGTGGGAGTGCTGGATATGCTCCGGTATCACAAGTTCACCATCGGATGGAACTGGGCGAGCGACTACGGAACCAGCGAAGACAGTCCCGAAATGTTCGAGTATCTTAAGGCGTACTCCCCCTTGCACAATCTTCGCGAAGGCGTAGACTATCCCGCCACAATGATTACCACCGCCGACCACGACGACCGTGTGGTGCCTGCTCACTCATTTAAGTTCGCCGCCGCCCTGCAAGCGGCCTCCTCCGGAGCCAACCCCACGCTCATACGCATAGACAGTAAAGCGGGGCACGGTGCGGGCAAACCGTTGACCAAGGTCATCGACGAGTACACCGACATTTACGCTTTCATCATGTATAATCTGGGTATGAAGCCCACATTCTGACCGAAAATTTTTCGGAAAGGCTGTTTTTGACATTTTATTGTCTTTAATGTAAAATATCACTGCAAATAATAGGTAATATCAAAAGTTTATCTATATTTGCAGTGTTGTCTATTGACACTTTGTTTTATTATCCTTGAATCAGAAAAAGGGAACGGCACTGTTCCTTCAAACTAAGGTATCAACCTTTAAAAATGTAATATTATGAATATCGAACGTATCATGTCATCTTTGGAGGCAAAGCATCCCGGCGAGTCTGAATATCTTCAAGCCGTGAAGGAAGTTTTAATTTCTATCGAAGATATCTACAATCAGCATCCTGAGTTCGAAAAAGCTAAGATCATAGAACGTTTGGTAGAGCCCGATCGGGTGTTTACTTTCCGCGTGACTTGGGTAGACGACAAAGGCGAAGTGCAGACCAATATCGGTTATCGTGTACAGTTCAACAATGCCATCGGTCCCTACAAAGGCGGTATCCGCTTCCATGCGTCGGTAAATCTTTCCATATTGAAATTCCTCGGATTTGAACAGACATTCAAGAACGCGCTTACTACGTTGCCCATGGGTGGCGGTAAGGGAGGTTCCGACTTCTCTCCGCGCGGCAAGAGCGATGCGGAGATCATGCGCTTCTGCCAGGCGTTCATGCTGGAGCTATGGCGTCATCTGGGTCCCGATATGGATGTTCCGGCAGGCGACATCGGTGTAGGAGGACGTGAAGTGGGCTACATGTTCGGTATGTACAAGAAGCTGACACGGGAATTCACCGGTACGTTCACCGGTAAGGGGTTGGAATTTGGCGGTTCGCTCATCCGTCCCGAAGCCACCGGTTTTGGCGGTTTGTACTTTGTACACCAGATGCTTGAAACCAAGAACATAGATATCAAAGGTAAGACGGTTGCCATATCCGGCTTCGGAAACGTTGCATGGGGCGCGGCTACCAAGGCCACGGAGTTGGGAGCGAAAGTTATCACCATATCCGGTCCCGACGGTTATATATATGATCCGGAAGGAATTAGCGGTGAAAAGATTGACTATATGCTGGAATTGCGTTCTTCGGGTAATGACATTGTGGCGCCCTACGCCGAAAAATACCCCGAAGCCACCTTCGTGCCCGGCAAACGTCCGTGGGAAGTCAAAGCCGATATTGCTTTACCCCGTGCCACGCAAAACGAGTTGAACGGAGACGATGCACGCCGGTTGATAGAGAATAACGTAACGTGCGTAGGCGAAATCTCCAATATGGGCTGTACGCCCGAAGCCATCGACCTCTTTGTGGAACATAAGATAATGTATGCTCCCGGAAAGGCTGTCAATGCGGGTGGAGTGGCTACGTCAGGTCTGGAAATGTCTCAGAATGCCATGCACCTTAGCTGGAGCGCCGTTGAGGTAGACGAGAAACTTCACGCTATCATGCAGGGTATCCATACACAGTGCGTGAAATACGGAACAGACCCCGACGGCTACATCAATTATGTGAAAGGCGCCAATATCGCCGGTTTCATGAAAGTGGCTCACGCCATGATGGGACAGGGCATCATATAAAGAAAAACTATCTATCTCATATTCGCGAGTGAGGAATCTTTGGACTCGCCCGAATGACGAGGATACTTTGTTTAGTTGTATTTGTATTTGTGGTTTGTGCTGCTATGCCTGTGAAGGTACGGCAGCACTTTTTCTCTCTTGGAGTCGTCGCAAAGCGTTTGCGGATATATGGTGCATAAAACCGGAGCATGCCTTCTGCCGGCATCTCTCAGGCACGAATTATCCATTGAATGTTTTCCTCTTGTGAAAAATGTTTCGTACTTTTGCCGCAAATTGTGTTAATATACAACAAAATGAACCTATTAGAACTAAGTGAACAGGAAATCATTCGCCGCAATAGCATGAATGAACTTCGCGAAATGGGAATCGAACCTTATCCCGCGGCCGAATACGTAACCGATGCTTTCTCCACCGATATAAAAGATGAATTCAAAGATGATGCCGAACCGCGCAAAGTATCCGTTGCCGGACGCATGATGTCGCGTCGCGTGATGGGTAAGGCTTCGTTCATCGAACTTCAAGACTCCAAAGGGCGTATACAGGTCTACATCACTCGGGACGATATTTGCCCCGGAGAAGACAAGGAACTTTATAACACCGTATTCAAACGTCTGCTCGACTTGGGAGACTTCATAGGCATAGAAGGCGTTGTGTTTCGCACGCAGATGGGAGAAATCAGCATCCATGCCCATAAACTCACTCTCCTTTCCAAAAGCATCAAACCGCTTCCCATTGTTAAATACAAAGACGGAGTGGCTTACGACTCGTTCGAAGACCCTGAGTTGCGCTACCGTCAACGCTATGTGGATTTGGCGGTAAATGAAGGAATAAAAGATATTTTTATCAAGCGTACAAAGGTCTATAACTCCATGCGCGAGTACTTTAATACACGTGGTTACCTCGAAGTGGAGACTCCCATCCTGCAGTCGATACCGGGAGGGGCTGCGGCACGTCCTTTTATCACGCATCACAATGCGTTGGATATGCCTCTGTATCTGCGTATAGCCGATGAGCTTTATCTCAAACGTCTCATTGTGGGAGGTTTCGAGGGGGTGTACGAGTTCTCCAAGAACTTCCGCAATGAGGGTATGGACCGTACGCACAATCCGGAATTTACAGCCATGGAAATATACGTAGCCTATAAAGACTACAACTGGATGATGACCTTTACCGAGAATATGATAGAAAAAATCTGTCTGGATGTAAACGGTACAACCGAACTGAAGGTCGGGGAGCATGTCATTGACTTTAAGGCTCCCTATAAGCGTGTCACCATGCTCGACGCCATCAAGGAGTTTACCGGCTACGATCTGAACGGAAAAAATGAAGAGGAAATCCGTCAGGTGTGTCGTGAACTGAAAATGGAGATAGACGATACGATGGGCAAGGGTAAGCTCATAGACGAGATCTTCGGAGAATTCTGTGAAGGTAATTACATACAACCTACATTCATCACCGATTATCCGGTGGAGATGTCGCCGCTCACCAAACGCCATCGTACCAATCCCGATTTGACCGAGAGATTCGAACTGATGGTCAACGGCAAGGAGCTTGCCAACGCTTATTCTGAATTGAACGACCCCATCGATCAGCTGGAGCGTTTTCAGGAGCAGCTTCGCCTCAGTGAGAAAGGAGATGACGAGGCGATGTTTATAGATATGGACTTTGTCCGCGCACTTGAATACGGTATGCCTCCCACTTCGGGTATGGGTATCGGTATGGACAGGCTGGTGATGTTGATGACCGGACAGACAGCCATTCAGGAAGTACTTTTCTTCCCGCAGATGCGTCCGGAGAAAACGGTCAAGAAAGATCCGGCGGCCAGGTATGTCGAATTGGGAATAGCCGAGGAATGGGTGCCGGTAATCCAGAAAGCCGGATACAACACGGTGGAAGACCTGAAGAGTGTAAATCCTCAGAAACTGCATCAGGATATCTGCGGCATCAACAAAAAATATAAATTGGAATTGAAGAACCCTACCGTGAATGATGTAGCGGAATGGGTGAGACCCTAATTTTTCCACTATGAAGTTACCCGGAAAAATAGCCATTATGGGGGGAGGAAGCTGGGCTACCGCTATTGCAAAGATGGTACTCGCTCAGGCAGATTCATTGAACTGGTATATGCGTCGGGAAGACCGTATAGCGGACTTTAAACGTTTGGGTCATAACCCTGCCTATCTGACAGGAGTGAAGTTCGACTTGAAACGAATCAATTTCAGTGCAAACATCAATGACATTGTTAAAGATTCCGATACATTGATTCTCGTTACGCCTTCTCCTTACTTGAAGACTCATTTGAAGAAACTCCGTACACGAATAAGGGATAAATTCATTATCACGTCCATCAAAGGCATTGTGCCTGACGATAACATGATTGTATCGGAATACCTGACCAAGGAATATGGCGTTCCTCCCGAAAATATAGCCGTACTGGCAGGTCCTTGTCATGCCGAGGAGGTGGCGCTTGAGCGTTTGTCCTACCTGACCATAGCTTGCCCGAATAAAGAAAGAGCCTCTGTCTTTGCCCGTGGTCTGGCGAGTTCTTTCATTAAGACCTCCGTGAGCGATGATGTGGTAGGAATCGAATACAGTTCTGTGCTGAAGAATGTGTATGCCATTGCTGCCGGGATATGCAGCGGACTGAAATATGGAGATAATTTTCAGGCCGTTCTCATATCGAATGCCATACAAGAGATGAACCGCTTTCTGCAAACGGTGCATCCGTTGGACAGAAATGTGAGCGATTCTGCTTACTTGGGGGATTTGCTCGTAACGAGTTATTCCAATTTCAGCAGGAACCGTACGTTCGGGAGTATGATAGGAAAAGGATATTCCGTGAAAAGTGCGCAGATAGAGATGGAAATGATAGCCGAAGGATACTACGGGACGAAGTGCATCAAGGAAATCAATAAACACTACCACGTCAACATGCCTATATTGGATGCGGTTTATAATATATTGTACGAACGTATCTCGCCGGTTATCGAGATAAAATTGTTGACGGACTCGTTCAGATAGCATGCAAAGATTGGAGGAAAGTGCATTCTTTCGCTCCTTTTTTGTTCGGTGAGAAGTAACGAATGTGTGTGATGACAAAGTAAAAAAACAGCCCCTTTAAACTAAAAAACATAAAAGAAATGATTAGACTAAACATTGAAAAGACTTTTGGAACAATTTCCGAAGCGTCTGTTGCCGCTTATGAGACTCAGGTGAGAAACGCTCAGGAGGCGTTGGAAAATGGGACGGGATTGGGTAACGATTTCTTAGGTTGGCTTCATCTTCCTTCTTCCATTACCAAGGAGCATCTGGCGGAGTTGAAGGAAACGGCAGCGGTGTTGCGCGAGAACTGCGAAGTGGTGATTGTGGCAGGCATCGGTGGAAGCTATTTGGGAGCTCGTGCGGTAATCGAGAGCTTGTCGAACAGTTTTACCTGGTTGCAGGATAAGAAAACGGCTCCGGTTATCATATATGCCGGACATAACATAGGTGAAGACTACTTATATGAACTGACTCACTACTTGAAAGATAAGAGATTCGGTGTGATTAACATCTCCAAGTCGGGAACAACTACTGAGACTGCCCTGGCTTTCCGTTTGCTGAAGAAACAGTGCGAGGAGCAGAGAGGTAAGGAGATGGCTCGCAAGGTGATTGTTGCCATTACCGATGAGAAGAAAGGTGCGGCGCGTGTCACTGCCGATCAGGAAGGGTACAAATCATTCATTATTCCCGATAACGTAGGAGGTCGTTTCTCCGTCCTTACCCCGGTGGGATTGCTGCCCATTGCCGTAGCGGGATTCGATATCGAGAAATTTGTTGCCGGTGCCGTGGCTATGGAAAAGGCGTGTGGAAAAGACATTCCTTTTGCTGAAAATCCGGCGGCTATTTATGCTGCTGCACGTAACGAATTGTACAAGAACGGTAAGAAAATAGAGATTCTTGTAAACTACAACCCTAAGTTGCACTATGTGAGTGAGTGGTGGAAACAACTCTATGGAGAGTCTGAAGGTAAAGAAAATAAGGGTATATTCCCTGCTGCTGTGGATTTCTCTACTGATTTGCATTCGATGGGGCAGTGGATTCAGGAAGGCGAACGTTCCATTTTCGAGACTGTTATTTCTGTGGAGCAGCCTAATCATTGTTTGGAGGTTCCGATGGATGAAGCCAATCTTGATGGGTTGAACTTCCTTGCCGGTAAGCGAGTGGATGAGGTAAACAAGATGGCGGAACTGGGTACTCAGATTGCGCACGTTGACGGCGGAGTTCCCAATTTGCGTATCGTCATTCCTTCGTTGAGCGAAGAAAACATCGGCGGTTTGCTTTATTTCTTCGAAATAGGTTGTGGTATCAGTGGTTATCTGTTGGGAGTGAATCCTTTCAATCAACCCGGTGTGGAGGCATATAAAAAGAATATGTTTGCTTTGTTGAACAAGCCCGGTTACGAAGAAGAATCAAAGGCGATACAGGCAAGGCTATAATAATTTGCTCGATGAGCAGAAGCTAATTATTGGCGATCGATGTAAAAATGAGATTCTCCCTCGTAGATGTCGGGCGTTTCTCATGTGAGGTGATTGCCGGTTATTCGCTTCTGCTCTTTTTGTTTTGACATCGAATGCCGGGTTTGCTGCTTCGGGAAATATCTTCTCGCCACTTCGGCATGAAGCGGTGAATTACGCTCGACGGAAGGATGTTTATTGTAAAATCCTAATATATTTTTTCTGTGTTATTACCTGAACTGAAACTAAGACGCGATAAGATTCGTGCACTGATGGCTCAACAAGGAATTGATGCCGCTTTGATTACTTGCAATGTAAATCTTATCTACACCTACGGCCGCGTGGTCAGCGGCTATCTTTATCTGCCGTTGAATGCCCCTGCATGTCTTTTCGTGAAACGCCCCAGTAATATTGCGGGTGAATACGTCCGTCCCATCCGCAAACCGGAGCAACTCCCGGAGTTGCTTGTGGAGTGTGGACTGCCTGTGCCGGCTAAGCTGATGTTGGAGGGCGATGAGTTGCCTTATACGGAATATGTACGTTTGTCGGCATGCTTCCCGGAATCTGAAATTGTAAACGGTACACCTCTTATCCGTCGGGCGCGCAGCGTCAAGACCGAAATGGAGATAGAAACGTTTCGCCGTACGGGACGTGCCCATGCCAAGGCATACGAGCAGATACCTATGGTGTACCGCCCTGGTATGACTGATCGTCAGTTGTCCATCGAGGTGGAACGCCTGATGCGACTAGAGGGAAATCTGGGCATATTCCGTGTTTTCGGTCAGAGCATGGAGATATTTATGGGTAGTCTGTTGGCGGGAGATAATGCTTTGACCCCCTCGCCCTATGATTTTGCTTTGGGAGGCGAAGGTCTCGATCCCTCTCTGCCTGTGGGTGCAAATGGGCGGATGATAAAGCCCGGTCAGAGTATCATGGTGGATATGGGTGGAAACTTCTATGGTTATATGGGCGATATGAGCCGTGTGTTCTCGGTGGGTAAGTTGCCAGAGAAAGCTTATGAGGCTCACCGGCTATGCCTGGACATACAGGATGCGGTGGCCGGAAAAGCACGTCCCGGTGTCACTTGCGAGGAACTCTACAATACGGCTGTCGAAATGGTGAACAAGACGGAATTTGCAGATTACTTTATGGGTGCATCCCAGAAAGCGAAGTTCATAGGGCACGGTATCGGGTTGGAGATAAACGAAGCTCCGGTGCTTGCACCGCGCGTGAAGCAAGAACTTGAACCCGGTATGGTGTTTGCCTTGGAACCTAAAATTGTGCTTCCCGGTGTAGGACCGTTGGGTATAGAGAACTCCTGGGTCGTAACGGCTGACGGAGTAGAGAAACTGATGGATTGCCGGGAAGATATCATCGAACTGTAGTCGGAATCCTTCTTGACTTGTGTGTGGGGTAAGAGGCTTACCCTCAATCAATCTCCCTCGCAGAAATCTCTCCAAAAGAATCTTGCTACGAAATCCCAATCGCGTGTCCAGACCTCTTTTCCGCGGGGAAAGGGGAATCGTACGTCCGGCAATAACCCGTTTGATACACCGTACTTCAGCAGATCGAAGGGGCATGCCGCCGGTCGGATACAGATCTTGTAACCCTGTGTGGCTGCCTCTTCTGCATTGTAGTAAGGATTGTCCGGATGAGCAAACACCGAGGGTACATTGGGTGCAAGGAGTATTCCCTTGCTATTCCCATAGATGATAAAGAGGCTCTCGTTCCGTAACTCGGGAAGTAGTTCCGATGGCTTGTTCTCCCATGAAAGTTTCTCGATGAAGAACTTTGTCAGTCCATCATATGTGCCGAAAAAGAGCAATGGATTCCCGTTTCCATGCTTTAAGACCAATTCTGCCTGAGCCGGGAGTTTGGCATTCTCGCCGCTTTCTGGGAGCGGGACGTGCGGTATCTCCAGTACCTTGCATAGTAGCGCCCAGTCCGGATGCGAAGGCGAATCACAGATAGGAGCGTCTTCGAAAACCATATCCATTCGCCCGTAGATTTATCCGGGTTCGGGAAAACAAGAAAATGGCACCCGTTCTTCACCGTAAATCAAGGACATAACCACAAGTAGATAATTGACATACGGCAAAAAGGAATTGCGATTAATCTAAATTAACATGCATAAATAATTACAACTTAAAGCATCATATATCTTTGCAATGTTAATTCAATAAAAAAATGAAAATGAACAAACTATTCTTTTATATGTTGACGATGCTTAGTATCAGTGTCGCTCAACGTGCCAATGCACAAAATGTTATCAAAACCGACTCTGCCGTGGTGGTAACCACTACCACCGAGCAAGAGTATTCGGTAGCCGCAATGGAAGAACAAGCAGCCGAATACAAAAAACAAGCTAAGGCTTTGCACAAGCAAGAAAAAGCCAATGCCCGCAAAGAAAAGGCAGAGATCAAAGCAAAAAAAGCTGCGGTGAAAGCCCAAAAAGCTGAAATGAAAATGAGAAAGGCTGAAAGCAAGAGTGCAAAGGCTAGCGCAAAAGCCGCAAAAGAAGCAGCAAAGGCTGCAAAAGCGGCAGCCGAACGATAAGAGACGTCCGTTGGGGTATATTTCGAACGTGGTGTATATTATCCTACCAAATGCGATAATACTACGCCACGTTCGTCTTTTATTGCTTGTGCTATCTTACACTGATTTGAATTTATCCCGAACTGGCGTGTAGATTTGCGATGCGAGCGACAATAACTCACCGGAATACGGATCGGCTATCCGCGCTTCATCTCCGGTAAACAATGCCCGGTGACAGAGTTGGCTCCATAATAAAAAAGCAATGTCTTCCGTGTTGATTTCATTGTCGATGTATGCTTCTGTGGTAGTGTATAACGGTAATGTGGTGTGATATAACTTTCGGTATCCCTGTGTAAACTCCCTCCATCCTCCTTTCTCTTCGATTATGTCTTGCAAATAAAGCGCACAGACTATTGCCCTCTCTTTTTTCTTCTCGTCTGTCTGCCCGCCAATAAAGCGGAGGCGAGAGTATTTTGCATGTATATTCCTTTTTGCTTCATGCTTCCTGTCGTTTATTTGAAAGGTAAAGATAATACTTCCTCGCATAAGTCGCTCTATTTTCGTTTTGGTTCCGTATGATTCAGCGAATCTCTGTATGAGGTTCGTCGGGCGGGGAGCTCTTTGTGTAATGCGGGGTAAACGGTCTAATCGCGGTGCTGTAAACGGTTGAAATATAGTGTTCTTTTTGAACTTTTTCCCACTCTGAATGCTGAGCGTTGATGCGGTTTGGAAACACCCGCTGTTTGGTACGGGAACGACGCGGGTACGGTACTCGAACCGCACGGGCGCGGTTTTCTTACCATACAGGTGCGGTTCGAGTTACATACGGAAGTAAAGCCTGAATGCTGCGGAAACGCTGTATTTGCACTGTTTCCGGAAACGATGCGATGTGTCTTGCTTCTGAAATCGTTTAACTTATTCTTTGCGGCATCTGCGTGGCTGTTTCAAACGGAATTTCATTGCCCCGTGCTGTGATTTCTGATGAGTATTCTGCGGAATGTTGTAAATATTTCATCTTCTTTCCGCTTGCTTTCCGCAAAGCAATCTGCGGTATGTGCGATGAACAGCCGGCTCTCTTTCGCGAAGCAGAACGTTTTTTAACGCAGAGGGAGACTGTGACGTAATGCATTTTTGTGTTTTCTGTCGTTCTTTTTCAGTTTGTTAATACCTGAATCTCTTTTTGTTATAAATATGCAGAAAGTAAAGGTGTAAATCTTTTATGTAGAACAAGGAACTGTATTTTTAATGTAAATTTCTTTGTTATTCTTAAAAATGTGTCTATTTTTGTGCCGTACTAGCGACCTAAAGGTTGTGAATGAAAGAAAACGATGAGCAATAGGAAATCTTTCATGACGAAAGACTTGACAGTTTCTAAAAACATGGCGGCATTGGTCATTTTCTTGATGTGTTGTTTATTCCCGTTGAAGGGATGGGCTCAGACAGGAGAGGCGGCGGTGAACGCATTGATAGAGTCGGGTTTCGAGGATGTGGGATGGACTGAAAACGAGGAGGAGCGCATCTATGTGCTGCAAAATACGGCTTATCGTTTACAGGCACTAGGCTTAGCGAAAGCGATAGACATTATTCAGAAGTCAGGTCTGCCCGTTGCTAAGAATTGTAGAATAGTTGTGACGGAAAATAATGTTCCGCAACTGTCTTTATCTTATCGTCCGACTGCTGGTGAAGACTCGTCTCATGCGACAGTACGGGATTGGGATGTAAGCTATGATTTGGGAAGTTCGCGCAGGGAGCTCTCCAAAATAGATAAGAAAAATCGTTCTTTGTATAAGATTGATATAGTTGTATACCCTGATTTCAGTTTTCAGAATCTGTTGATAACACAGATCTATCAGGTGCTCTTTAATATAAGTCCGGCAGTGGAAGTATCTATGTGGAAAGGTATGAGGCTAACCGCACAGGTGATATTTCCCGTATATAACGAATATGGCGACAGCTATAAACAGGTGCGTCAGGGTTATATGACACTCTCTCAAACGGTCAGAATGCCTTATAACACATTTTTGAAAGGTACGGTGGGTATATTCAACAACAGACGTTGGGGAGTCGACCTGTCCGCCAGACACCACTTGGTGAAAGATAGTCGTTTTTCGTTCGAAGCCCGTCTCGGTTACACGGGGGTGTCATACGTGAAGGATTTTGCCTGGCACATCAGCCCGCTTAAGAGATGGACGTGGACATTGGGGGGCAGCTACTATTGGACTCGCTTCAACACCGAGTTCAGTCTGAAAGTTGAGCAGTATCTCTTGGGAGAGAAAGGCGTACGGTTCGATGTAATGCGTAATTTCCGTTATGCATCCATCGGATTTTATGCCATGGATTTGCAAAAAGCATCCTCCAATGGAGGCTTCTATGTCCAGATTATGCTTCCGCCTTATGGCAGACATAAACGGAAACATGTCCGGATTACGCCGGCTAAATATTTCGGGCTCCTGTACAATGCGGGGAACGAGGTCTATTATGGTAAAAACTACACGCCAGAGTTGGGAACCAGTTATGCGTACAGGAATAATTTTAGTCCATATTATATCAAATCAGAATTACGGAATTATTGAATTTTAATCTTGAAGATGACAATGAAAGTAAAAGGTAAATTTTTAGGCTTAGCTACCAAATTGGCAGCGGTCTTGCTCGTTCTTGGAACTACATTGACAGGATGTTATAGCGAGAACGACGATGTGAGAGTTCCTTTCGTGGAACCGGATCCCATCTACACCATTACCGGTGTGGCGTTGGATGAAAAAGGTCAACCTCTGGAAGGTGTAGGAATCTCTGTGAAAAGTTCATACACAAGCACTAAGTCTCGTGCAGTCAGCGATGTCTTGACAACCGGAAAGAATGGTTTGTACATTATTTCTTCTAAGAATAACAAGTTGGGTAAGCGTATCAGCGACAACACGGCTCCCTACGTTGGAACCAACGAGGTGACTTTCGCTTATAAAGGCAAAACATATACTTACAATGTGAGTATTGGAGCCGGTGAAGCCGGTGGTACATCCATCCAAACACGCGACATTGTGATTGCTACGGAAAGCGGAATCGTGTTGGAGGAACCGATTACCCATACCGAATCTGCGGAAGTAACGAATAAGCTGGTGGTTTTCAAACCTGATACCTCCGAAGAGTTGAAGGCATATCAAAATACCTCCGATTCTGAAGTGGATTGCAACATCACTGTCACACTGAAGAGAGGTGTAAACTTCGTTTCCGGTAAAACTATCGAAGCTGCTTTTGCCGGTGTTGCCGATGCCGATGTGAAGACGGCGTTGACGACTTATGCCGCAACCACAATCGGAAGCATCTCTGCCATAGAAGATATGACTTATGAGTTTGCATTCAAACTGCCCTCCAAGAGCTACTTGTCTGCACTGAACGTAACCACTGTCTATGAAAAATGCAAGTATGTATTCACCTACAAGAGTGTAAACTACGAAGTGGAATTCTTTAGACTGGGTCAATATCAAATAAGCCGTGATTACGCTTCTTTGGGTCATGCTCACGGTCACATTCATGGTCATAGCGGTAGCTTCAACGCCGGTGGTGGTATCATGGAAGCATTGAACTAATCTTAAAGACAAACTGCGATAAGAGGGATTCGACAATTACGTTCTCCGGCGAGAATATCGGTAATCATGAACACTTTTCGTTCGAATACGGGATGTCTCCCTTTGTTAGAACAGAAATATAAATGATAAAACGAATAAAAAGATGAAAAGTAAATTAGTAATATTGTCTTTATTGGTGGCTGGTGCGGCTGTAACTGCAACAGCACAGACCAAAGAGAAATTCTATAGCGAAAAGGCTAAAGACAACGTCTTTATCAGCTTGGGCGGTGGTGCACAAGTGAGCCTGAATCAGGACAATAGCTTCGGTAAAGCCATTACTCCTCACGTAACGCTCTCTTTGGGTAAGTGGATCAATCCCGTATGGGGATTCCGTGGTCAGGCAACTGCTTGGAGTCAGAAACTGAACATGAGCCGCAACTCAGGTACTATCGCTTTGGTAGGTTCTGATGTGGTGTACACTCCGGGTAACTCCAACGAATATCGCTCTTTCAACCATGTAACCGCTCACTTGGATGGCTTGTTGAACCTGAGCAATCTGCTTTGCGGATACAATCCTAACCGCGTGTTCAACCTTTCGGCATTCGCCGGTCCGGGCTTCACTTTCGCAAGAGATCGTTCAAAAGAGACCATTGTTACCATTCCCGGTAGCACTGCTGCCAATACGGGTACTTATGTAAGAGAGGTTGAAAGCGGCAAAATTAAACCTATGGTGAACGGTTCTGTTGGTCTTTTGGCTAATTTCTTTGTAAGCAAGTCGCTTTCTATCGACTTGGAGGCAAGAGGCGAAATCTCTCCTTCTTTGTTCGGTAAGTACAGCTGCAACAGCTACACCGACGGAGCTGTCTCTCTGACTGCAGGGTTGACCTACACCTTCGGTGGCAGAAAGTTCACACCTGTTGCTGCTCAAGTCGACGAGGCTGCGTTGAATAATGAGATCAACAAATACAGAAGCGAATTGGCACGTGCACAAGCCGACTTGGCAAGCGCTAAGAACGCATTGGCTGCCGCTAAACCCGAAGTGAAAGAAGTTACCAAAGAAGTGGCTGTAGCAGGTCCTCGTGCCATCTTCTTCCGCATCGGTAGCGCTCGCATCGATGATTACAACAAAGTAAACATTGAGTTGGCTGCCAAGATTCTGAAAGCTAATCCGGACAAGAAGTATAAAGTTGCCGGTTATGCAGATAAGGCTACGGGTAGCGCATCTTGGAATCAGAAGCTTTCTGAAAAACGTGCACAAAACGTTTACGAAGCGTTGATTAAGGAAGGTGTAAACAAAGATCAACTCGAATACGTCGGCTTTGGTGGTACTGAAAACATGTTCGGTAAAAACTACCTCAACCGTGTAGTAATTCTGGAATAATAAGGGATAGAGCATAAACTCTATATATGGATGAGATGCCCGGTATTTAACATGCCGGGCATCTTGCATTTAAGTCGTACTTGTCCGTGAATGTATAGTGGATATCTTCTTTCCGGCGAAAACAATGGAAGGAACTCTTTCCGTTTTCGATTTGCCGCGGCGATGTACGGGTGTTTCAAATATAAATAGTAATTTTGTATCCGCTATGGGCAGGATATTGGCAATAGATTATGGTAAGAAACGTACAGGACTGGCGGTCAGCGATACGTTGCAGATAATAGCGAACGGACTGACCACCGTTCCCACGCATGAGCTTCTCGGATTCATCTTCTCTTATGTGGAGAAAGAGCCGGTGGAACGGATTCTTGTGGGGCTGCCCAGACAAATGAATAATGAACCTTCGGATAATATGAAGCGTATAGCCCCCTTTGTAGCCTCCCTGAGGAAGAAACTTCCCGGTATACCTGTGGAGTATGTGGATGAGAGGTTTACTTCCGTATTGGCGCAACGGGCCGTCTTGGATTCCGGCTTGAAGAAGAAAGACCGTCAGAATAAGGCATTGATAGACGAAGTGAGCGCCACTATAATTCTACAAACATATCTGGAGAGCAGGCGTTTCCTGCAAGATAGAGAATAAATGAACCTCGATTCTCCCCGAATCCTTTCGTAAAAGATAACCCTTAACAGAATAAATATATGATTTTACCCGTTTACATATATGGACAACCGGTTCTGAGAAAAGTCGCGGAAGACATAACCCCCGATTATCCTAACCTCAAAGAACTCATCGAGAATATGTTCGAAACCATGGATTATGCCGAAGGGGTCGGACTTGCAGCTCCTCAGATAGGTTTGCCTATCCGTCTCTCTGTAATAGATTTGGATGTTCTCTCCGAAGATTATCCCGAATATAAAGGTTTTCGTAAAGTCTATATAAACCCGCACATCTTGGAAACGTCCGGCGAAGAAATAACGATGGACGAGGGCTGTTTGAGCCTGCCCGGAATTCACGAGTCGGTGAAAAGACAAGATAAAATCCGGGTACAGTATATGGACGAGAACTTCGTTGCGCATGATGAAGTGATTGAAGGTTACTTGGCGCGTGTCATGCAGCATGAGTTCGACCATTTGGATGGGAAAATGTTTATCGACCACCTCTCTCCCTTACGCAAGCAGATGATTAAGGGCAAACTGAATGCCTTGCTGAAAGGAAAAATACGGTGTAGTTACAGGGTGAAGCCGGTGAAATAAAAAAGAAATACCATGAAGAGACTGTTTTGTTTTACGATTCTGTTGCTGTGCTTGTCAGCCTTGGGTTTGCAGGCGGCAAGGTTGGACACGCTGAATGTATACAGCCCGTCCATGAATAAAGAAGTCAAGGTACTGTATATATTGCCCGAACAGGCGTTAATGGAAAGAACTGCCGTCTTTCCGGTGGTTTATTTGTTGCATGGTTATTCGGGAAATGCGTTGACATGGCTGCACATCAAACCGGAACTGCCGGACATTGCGGATGCGAAAGGTATTATTTTCGTGTGTCCCGACGGGAAAAACAGTTGGTATTGGGATAGTCCCAAGAATCCGGATTATAAATACGAAACCTTTGTCTCAAACGAACTGGTGGCTTATACGGATATGCACTATCCTACCGTTGCGTCAAAGCAAGGGCGTGCCATTACAGGGTTAAGCATGGGCGGACATGGCGCCTTGTGGAATGCCATTCGACATAAAGAGGTTTTTGGAGCCGCGGGGAGCACGAGTGGCGGCGTAGATATACGTCCGTTTCCGGCTAATTGGGAGATGAAAAAACTGTTGGGAGAGTTTGCTTCTAATAAGGAAGTATGGAATAAACATACGGTAGTCAATCTGTTGGACCGGCTTTCGGATGGTGATTTGGCGTTGATAGTGGATTGTGGAGACGAAGATTTCTTTTTGGAAGTGAATCGTGAACTGCATCGCCGTCTTCTTTCGCGCGGCATCAAGCATGACTTTATTATACGTCCCGGCAGGCACGATGGCGCATACTGGAATAACTCCATTGACTATCAGATTCTCTTCTTCGAGAAATTCTTCAAACGAAGCATGCCGCTTCCATAACTTTCCCGCAAACATCCCTCCATCTGAAAGCGAAACAGGTTTACCGGATTCGTACCGCTCCGGTAGCCCGCCGGTCGATGGAGTTGAACAATGTAGTTCGTATCGTTGCCGAACGAGTGGCGGATGCAGATACGCTTTCCGTATTGTTATAACCCTCTATCAAACCAAGCGCTACGCTCAACAACGCTTCTTTCTCCTCCCCAAAAGGCAAAAAGAGACTGAGGTTGCTGCTCTCATTTACCGTATAGTCAGGAGAGAAACCGCTTGCGTAAGAAGACTCTCCCCTTGAGTTGAACAGTTGGCAAACAATAGGGCTTATCTTAATTTGTAGCTCTTGGTTGCTAAAAGAAATCGAACCTACATTTTTCCCTTCCGTAGTTTGTCCTATCACAACCACGTCCATATAGGGTTTCAGGCAATTGATAATCACTTCCGAGGAGGAGGCGGTCTGTCCCGTGGTCAGCACATATAGTTTAGACAGGTTTAAGTTGCTCCCTCCCTGAATCAGGTTGTTATCCAAAGAGAAAGAGACCGTTCGCGGGTTGAAGCGATCGTTGTATTGCAGGTAGCCGAGTTCTTTTCCTAAACTGCCGGAAGGGGCAAGCAGAGTGCACAACAGTTGGGCGCAACTTAGCAACCCGCCATTGTTGTACCTCAAATCCAGTATGAAGTCGGTTACTTGTTGAGAGGCGAAATAGGAGGAAACCGTTCGTAAACTTGTGTTGTATTCTTGAGAACCTTCGGTTGCTCCCGCTGTAAAGTGATTGTACACAAGGTAACCTATCTTCCGGTCTCCTTTGGTGTATGTGTTGTAGTAGTGTACGGGATTGTCGTCGACGGTACGTGAGGCGGCTATACTGACCGGGTTGTCTGTGTTCGCCATGAGCTGATTGCTTTCTGCATCATAATGTCCGATATGCAATGTCCGCGCGCTTCCGCTAAGCAGCTTGCCGTAGTTGTTGGCGGTGATTGCTTCTCCGTCTACCTTTAGAATCCAGTCTCCCCGTTTCAGGTTGATGTCGGAAGCGGGAGAGCCGGGTACCACATAGAGTATCTGCGCATAATATTGGTTGCTGCTGTTTGCCGAGCTGGCAAGAGCAAACTGAAAGCCGTAGCTGTTTTCCGTATCCGATATGCTTCGTGTGCTGGTCTTCAGACTGTCGATGGTAGAGTAGGGCGTGTTGTTTTTCCCATCCTTGCTTGAGAGCAGCGTAGCGAAAAATTCAAACGGAGGAGCGAAATAGTTCAGTTTGCTTGAACGGGGCATTTCGTCATACCAATAATAATATACGCGCATCGTATCGTCTATCCACTCATCGGTCTTTGTCTGTTCGGCATATTCCAAACGCCGGTCTTCTCCGCAGGATGCGAGGTGGGCGGAGAAAATGAGTGCTATTATCAACAGAATCAGGAAGTTTTTTGTTTTCATACCGGCAAAAATAGGTAAAAGTTCGTTCCCCATACCACAAATATGGTATAAAATTCCCTTTCATGTGGCATTGCGGCTACATCGTCTTCTGTCTACCTTTGCTCTCAGTATAATGAACTTTAAAGAACAAGACCAATGGATACAAAGAAATTACGCTTCGAGACTTTGCAACTGCATGTAGGACAGGAACAACCCGACCCGGCAACCGATGCCCGCGCGGTTCCTATTTATCAAACGACTTCGTATGTTTTT
>JBHADT010000077.1:0-8049 GCA_041855205.1 Bacteroides sp. | reverse complement strand
TCTCCCTGCGCTGGGATTTGTCGCAAGGCGATTCTCATGCGCGGCTCTTTGTTGACGGAAAGAGAAACAGGCGTCTCATTCCTTTGAAGAATAAGACGTGCCACGGCATCAGCTACGTGCATTTCATTGCTTCGCCTGCGCTGGAGAATCCCGGTGTGTATGTGGATTGGGTAAAGGCGTGCGCCTCGCGTTAGCGAGGCGCATTATGAATCTTGTTTATAAAATCTTCAAAATTGGTTTACTACTATGCATGAACCGAAGATACAAAGCTGCTATGGAGAATAGGGTTATTGGCTAATAATGGTTTTGCGCTTCGTATATTTCTGATATGCTGAAAGACTTGCTATAAGTATAGCTCTGAATGGCGTTTATATCTGTGCTAGTTACAGTAACTGTACACAAACCATACTCATAAAAACGAATTGCTGTGAAAATATTGGGAGACTCTAAGAATGAAGCGTCGTCAGGATAAGGAAGCTCATATAATTCGGCATTTCCAGATGCTATGGTCCAAGTAAATATACCATTGGGGTTGTTTGTTACGGCTTTTAATGTGAATTCTCCTGTACCCTGAAAGTACTTAAAAATTTCTATATCTGTAACAATAGGGGCAATTGATGTAGTGACCGTTAAAGGGGGAATGTTTAAACTCTGACCAGTTGAGGTATGCACTACTGCTTTTACATTTCTTATTCCTGTTCCTGTAAATGCGACTTGAATCGTTTGGCTACCTTGCCCGCTGAGGATAGAGGCTCCAGGACTGACGCTCCAATTTACGGTAGCATTTGCAGGAATATTTGATAAAGTGTATTGTTTCGTTACAGTAGCTGTATTACTAGGTAGTTGAATGTTCTCTTCACCAGAAATACTCATGCTGAGTTTGTAATATTTTAGATTATTAGAAGTGTAGGGGCAATCGTTGGGTCTATGTTTCATTAAGCATAAAGCCCCCCATTTAGAGATGAGATATCCTCCGTATGATACTATGGCTGAGTGATCATCGTCAGCGTAAGAAACTTTTGTAGCCTTTGAATCAGATAGGTAAGTCTGGGTATAGCTCCCATCTGTCATATAGATGTCGTCATTAGGTGAATTCATCCAATATTTGCTTCCTCCTTCGCTTACGCTCCACGCATAAGCATGACAATTGTAGGTTGTTGTAGCTTCATCTACATAGATGGCATTAGGGTATCTTCTTTGTAAATCTTGTCTTATTGCGATTTTTTGCGCATTTGTAAATTGTTCACCTATATTATATACTGTTACGGGAGATCCTTGAGGTGTATAAATTTGGGCAAACGAACTCTGGCTTAGCAGCATAATGAACAATGCAGCCATTCCGAGTATGATTCTGATATGAGTCTTATTATGTTTCATGGTAATTTGTAATAATGTTCCTTCTTATGGAAGGAGTGTGAAACTTGTTATGAAAAAATAATATCTTTAACTTGGGCGTAAAGCCTTAGTCTTGAATTAATATTCGACATTGTTGTTTAATGTCATTGAATTGTTTCATGTCTTGCAATACTCCTGTTGCAAGAAAATCGTTTAATGCAGGATTTGTACTTCTTGTCTGCCATTTATTGATGGAAGACATCTTTGCGCAAAGATATACCGATGCTGTGAGGTCATTCCATGCGAAATTCTGTTTTTGAGATTCTTTAAATTCTAAAGTCTGATATGCATATCTTGCAATATCTTTTCTTATTGCGTCTGTCGCATTATGCAATATTTCATCAAAGGATATCAAATATTCGCAAAGGGCATAGTTCAATGTTATTTTCCCTTCTTCAGCCTTGGTTAGCTTAGAGAAATCTGTTTCTTTAAAGTTTTGTTCTTTTAAGAAGTTGAATGTGCAAAGACAATTATCTTCTCTACTCATCAGTTCTTGAAACCCATTGAAGCGTGAGACTACAATCTTAAGCCCTGCCAAAGGTGTGTTGAAGGCATAGGCATCAAAGAGTAAGGGGTATTCCATGCAAATTTCTATCAATTCGTCGGTAGGAATATTAGGTAGGATGGCTTCAGGGATTTGACAGGCCGCAATTTTTTGGTCATAATTTTCAAAGTTTTCCCATTGTAGGACGGGAAATTGAAATGTGCGAGAGCCAGCAGTACATGCCTTTGACTCATTTTGGACAGGATTGTTTTCTGTTATAAGTGTGGAGTCCATACATCCGGTTATGATGCATGCACAGAAAATAAGATAAAAGGTTTTCTGTTTCATAATAATGTTAATTAAAGGTTTATACAATATTATATAGATTGGAATTCTATATCCTTTTAGAAATCCGTTGATTGGAATGCCCTTAAAAACAAATTATACACAAGAGTTGTATATGCTATTGTCGATTATAGGTCAATAGACATATGCTTACTTTGGATAAAAACACCACAAATACAACTTGTGTGTAAATATAGTTGATTAGATTGAAATATGCAAAAAAACACAGAAAAACTTGTGGACTTGGCAGGAACGGTATATTCCTTTAAAGGCTGATTATATAATAGGGGCTATTCTTAAGATTCCCCAGCCCCTGATATATCCCAGTCCTGTTCGCCTCGGCGTTATACCATGCTCAAGATGCCATCTTGAACAACACGAGACGCCATCTTGAGTAGCATAAGATGCCAACTTGTGCGCAGTAGGTATATTGCATTCGGAAGCAAAGCAACATGTACCTCTTTTCTTCGTATCGTTTTCTCTGCTTTTCGGAAACCTTCTGTAAGGCCTTGGGGATGTTTTGCGTAGTTCAGAATCTACTGAATCTACCTCTTTCCCGTTTTGTTTTTTAATAATTCACCCAAACTTCCTATATTTTTTTATTTAATCTTTGAGATTCTCAATTTTTAAATTATATTTGCGGTGAAAATATAACCTTTATATTAAAGAGTTTGTTTTGTGGTTGCGCTTTAATAAATTGCCTTTTTAATAATATAAATGCTATGGTGAAACAAGTGAAATCAGTTTGTGTGCTGTTATTGGCGTTGGCGATGTCGTCAAGCGCAACCTATGCAGCGACAGAAAACAAAAGTGCCCATGCGCAGGTAATACAACAGAATGGTACTTGCAAGGGTGTGGTGGTCGATGCAACCGGTGAAACGGTTATTGGAGCATCGGTCGTGGTGAAAGGAACAACCAATGGTACGATTACCGGATTAGACGGTGATTTTACATTGGCAGGTGTAAAGAAAGGAGATGTGATTCAAATCTCTTTCGTGGGTTATGAAACGCAAGAGGTTGTTTGGAACGGAACTCCACTGAAGATTGTGTTGCATGATAATGCACAGGCGCTTGAAGAGGTGGTTGTTACTGGTTATGGAGGTTCGCAGAAAAGAGCAGCTTTGACGACAGCTATTTCAAAAGTAGATAATAGTGTACTTAAAAACTCTGCATTCAGCAATGCCGGTCAGGCACTGCAAGGTTCTGTGACGGGACTTCGTGTTATCAATACTTCCGGTCAACCCGGTACAACTCCGAATATGGTGTTGCGTGGTGGAGCAACTATCACAGGCAGTAATAATAATGCGTTGGTGATTGTTGATGGTATTGTGCGCAACAGTATGGCCGATGTGAATCCGCAAGACATCGAGTCGATTCAGGTACTGAAGGATGCTGCTTCTACGGCTATTTATGGTGCCCGTGCCAATGGCGGTGTAATCTTGATTGAAACCAAGAGCGGCAAGGAAGGCAAGGCTACCGTGACCTACAATTTCAAATATGGTAAGAACTTCTCTCGCAAAGGATATGACTTTCTGAATGCCCGTGATTATATTTATTATAACCGTTTGGGTATGCGCAGAACCAATGAGGCGGTAAGTGCATATAACAGTAATGGTTATAGTGTAGACGGGCAAATGGGATACGGTATTGGTAATACGAATTTCGATATACGCTATCTGACCGATGAAACCTCACATCTGCAAAATGAAGGATGGTCATTGATGGATGATCCTTATCACGACGGGAAGAAGATTTTATATAAAGACCATTCCGGTATTCTGGACGATGCCGTATTTAATAACAGTGCCGCTACTCAAGAGCATTACCTGAATATTGCGGGTGGCAATGACAAAGGCACATTTGCTGCCAGTTTCGGCTATTACGATGAAGACGGACAAGTGAAAAGTACCGGATTCAGACGTTTTAGCGGTAATCTCGCCGGTTCGTACAGAGTTTTGCCGGTTCTTTTGGTGAAGGCAAGTGCCAATTATATGTGGTCGACTACTCCGGAAATCTATTCCAGCAACTATAACTTATTCTATCGTACCCGTTCGCAACGCCCCACATGGAATCCGTATCGGGAAGACGGTTCGCCGGCAGCCGGTTTTGGATCGGCCGACGGCAATCCCCAATATTGGATTTCGAAGTTACAACGGGACAACAGCACCGCACGCTATACTTTCAGCACGGGGTTTGCACTTGATATTATCAAAAAACAGCTGGTGTTGAACGGGAATGTCTCTTTGCTGAATTATCAATATCAGAAAGAAACTTTCAATAAGGCATACCAGCAGCAGAATCAGGGAAGTCCCAATACTACCCGTTCATCGAGCGTCGAGATTGATAAATACAATCAATTGCAGATGAACACGACCTTGAATTATACCAAGCTGTTCAACGGTGTCCATGACGTGAACGTAATGCTGGGCGGCGAATATTATACCTATGACCGTTTTACACTGAAGGGAAATGCGCATGGAGCACCCACTGATGATATAGCTACGATGAATGTCGCATCGGAATACGACGGTATTTCAACGGTGAAAACAGCTTATCGCATTCTGTCCGCATTCGGGCGTGCCGAGTATAATTACAAAATGAGATACTTGTTGGCCTTGACAGGACGTTATGACGGTATCTCCCGCCTGAAGGACAATCGTTGGGGATTCTTCCCGGGCGTGTCGTTGGGTTGGAATGTAACCGAGGAGGACTTCTGGAAAGAGATGAAAGTTGCGGATGTAATTACTACATTGAAGCCGCGTGTCAGCTACGGAACAAACGGTAATGTAAACAGCTTGGGCGACTATACGGTTTATGGAACTTACGGCGCCCAAATCAACAAGGACTTTAAACTGCCCAAATATGGCAACGCCACTCCTTTCGTGAATACCGGTTTGTTGAATACCGGCTTGCGTTGGGAAAAAAGTAAGACGTTCGAAGTGGGTTTGGATATCGGTTTGCTCCATAACAAACTATCGTTCATTCTGGATTACTACAACCGTGAGACGCAGGATTTGTTGACGTCGCTCGATCTTCCGGGTTATACGGGTTTCGCTTCTGTCACGACCAACATGGGTAATTTGCGCAACTCAGGGTTCGAGGCTGAAATTCGTGCCAACCTGATTAAAACCAAAGACTTTACATGGGATATGACGGCCAATGTCACTACCGTGTCCAATAAAATCCTGAAACTCCCGAAAAACAGCAACGCCAATAACCGTGTAGGCGGTTATGAAGTGGCGGCCGGACAAGCTGTAAAGAAAGCCGACGGCACATGGAAATATAATACAAAATGGGTAGGCGGTCGTCAGGAAGGCGGTAAGCTCGGCGAAATCGTAGCCTATCAGCAAAAACGTATTTATCGTGATTGGGACGATGTGAAAGCAAATGCCAACATGCTGTATGATGACGTAGGCAAATTGTACGGTCCCGGTTTGGCCGATGAGTACAAAGGAAAAGCCGGATACAAGCCCATTGAGCCGGGAGATGTTTATTGGGAAGATATGGACGGAGACGGACAGATTACTTCGTACGATCGCAAAGTGATTGGCAACATATTCCCCAACCTGACGGGCGGTTTCTCTACAACCTTCGGATATAAGGGCCTCTCACTGTATGCCCGTTTCGATTATGCGTTGGGACATACGTTGTATAATGATTTACTGGCTCGTTCTCTCGGACAGTATCAAGGAACATTCAATCTGATTTCGGAAGTGAAGAATACGTGGAGTGAAGCAAACCCCGATGCCGATCTGCCTAAATTCTACTATGCCGATCAGTTGGCCAAATATAACATTACACGTTCTAACAATGCAACTCTGACGCTGGACAACAACAATTCTCGTTTCTATGAGAAGGGCGATTATCTGGCATGTCGTGAGATTACGTTGAGTTATAATCTTCCAAAGAATCTTCTAAAGGGTGCATTTATACGCGACGCTTCTGTCTACGTGACAGGTCAGAACCTTTTCTATATTACCGGTTATTCCGGTATATCTCCCGAACCGGCTGTTGCAGGAACTAATGCGGCAGGTGTCGATGACGGCCGTTATCCCACACCTCGCACATTATTGTTCGGTTTATCAGTGACATTCTAATTAAACACACGATTAAGTATGAAAAAGTTTTTTAGCAATATATTACTTGGGGCGGCTTTGTTTGCGGTGGCTGCCTGCGACTCTCTGGACTTGCAGCCGGAAAGTGAAATTACGGATGCCTATTATTGGCAGACGACCGATCATTTCAGTGCATTCAATGTCGGCATCCACTCTTATTTCAGGAATTATTCCTATAACTATTTTCTGTTGGGTGAACCGCGTGCCGATATTTATGGCGATACTCCTTTCGGAGGTGAAGCCACACAAGGCATGGAGCGTTTCCCGTATAACACCATTTCCGAAGTACAGCCGGGAATCAGTAACTATGCCGGATTGTATAATGTGATTAACCAATGTAACTTGATGATTAGTAAGACCACGGATACGTCCGTTTTGAGTGATACTGATCGTAAGTATTTCTTGGGTGCTGCTTACGGCATACGCGCCTATTTGTATTTCCATTTGTTGCGTTCATGGGGCGATGCCGTTATCTATCTGGATTATACCAATGGTGCTACTCTGGACTTGTCGAATTTGAACAGAAAGCAAGATGCCGCTGCGGAAGTCATGACGCAAATAAAGAAGGATATACAGGCTTCGGAAGATGCTTTCGGAACGAACTATGCCTTTACAAAAGGTAAATATTACTGGTCGTTAGGAGCTACTAAGATGCTGAAGGGAGAGGTCTATCTTTGGAGCGGTAAGCAGATGAATGGAGGGGCGTCCGATTATCAGACGGCGAAGGCGGCACTTCAGGAAGTGAAGAATTGTCCGAATGTAGCTTTATTGTCGGATTTTGCCAATGTATTCAGCTTTAATAATAAGGTGAATAACGAGATTATCTTTGCTTTTGTCAGCAATGAGAATGAGTTTACTTTGTGGAATGGATATTACAATGGCAATCTTCTGCCTCAACAGGCTTATATGAACAATGGTTCGTATTACGATGAAACCGGAACGAATATCAAGGAGACGAAAGACAGTCAGATCAACGGCTTGACTCGCCTGGCTATCAAGAAAGATTTGTATTTTAAATTGTATAGAGAAGGAGATTCGAGAAAAGCTGCTTCATTGAAAGCTGTTTACAACAAAAATGCGGCGGGAGAATTGGTGTATGTAGCTCCATTTGCTTACAAATTTCAGGGTACCATGCTTGCTGGTGGTTCTACTCGGAGTATGCTCGATGATTATCCCATCTATCGTTACTCGGATTGTTTGTTATTGTTGGCCGAAGCTAAGGCTTTTTTGAATGAGGATATTGCGGCCGAAATCAATGAAGTGCGTAAGCGTGCTTATGGCAGTAACTATTCGGAAACAGTGGCTTATCCGAATGATAAGGGAGATTTCTACACCGACAATAAATTTGTTTCGGGGGATGAAGATCCGTCTGAAGCTATTTTGAAGGAACGATTCAGAGAATTTCTGTTTGAAGGTCGTCGCTGGTATGATATTCGCCTTTTCAGTTTAACCTCGAAGTATTCTACTGCGTCTGCCGATAAATTGCTGTGGCCGATTGACCAAAATACATTGACGAATAATAACCTGTTGAACCAAACACCGGGTTATAAGAATTGATAATCTCTATTGAAAACTATCGAAAGAGTTCGCTTAGGGAGAGGATGACGGATCTTCTTGGGCGGACTCTTTAAAATTTAATAAGGCAGAGGGGGATTCTTGAAATAAACCCTTATCTTTGAAGTTATAACATAGAAAAAGAAGAAAGAAATG
>JBHADT010000076.1:0-29002 GCA_041855205.1 Bacteroides sp. | reverse complement strand
TTGAAGGTACGGGTGCTTTTGTTTGCCGCCAGTCCGCTGTTCAATGACAGTAAACCATATTATGCGGGCAAGGCTTCCGATGAAAAGATGACATGGTTTGGAGATTATCAGGAACAGCGTTGGAAAGACGCCCGTAAAGCGGGTGAGGAATTCTTTCAGGCATTGGAGCAACAACAGGGATATGAGTTGGAGACGCAAACCGACGATCCGCGTCTGGGGTTCAGAAAAGGCTATCTTACGCCGGGAAACAAAGAATCGTTGATAGCCTCTCGCCGTTACTCCAGAACTACGGATAATGGTTCGTTGCTGCAATCGGCACGCTGGGGAGGAATGTGTCCCACAAAAGAATATTTCGAAATGTTTCCTATGAAAGACGGGAGTGACTTCGATTGGAACAACCCCGAACATATGGCAAATCCTTTCATCAATCGTGATCCTCGCCTGAGTGAGACGATTCTTTTGGACGGAGACAAATTCGGTTCGGAAAATGCAGATGTGGTGAAGAAAGACGGGGCGAATTATCCTGCCGGAAAGCATTGGAACCTGAAAGGAGTACTTGACACCAAAAGCTTGGCTTCGGGTATTGCGGCGCGAAAATTCGTCCTTGACCGTCAGGGAGAATACAGACAAATCCCCATGCACTGGTCTTATCTTCGCTTGGCTGAGATTTATTTATCTTATGCTGAAGCCTTGAACGAGTGTGGTGAAACCGCCAAAGCCTACAAATACTTGAATGACGTGCGTGACCGTGTCGGCGTAGGACCGCTTAGAAACGGTTTAACTAAAGAAGAGTTTAGAGAAGCCGTTCTGCGTGAGCGTGCTTGTGAGTTCGGTTGGGAGGAGGTTCGTTTCTTCGACCTGATTCGTTGGAAACGGGAGGATGACTTTAAGAAAACCCTTCACAACTTGGAAGTCTTCCGTCATAAAACCACTAAAGAGTATGCTTTTAAATTCCCGGAATGCACCAAACGTCGTGCTTGGCAAGGAGATAACTTCTCTGCAAAGTGGTATCTGAGTGCGTTTCCCGCAAGTGAAGTCAACAAAGGTTATGGCTTGGTGCAGAACCCCGGATGGGAATAATCTTGTAGTGAACCATTAATTAGTAATAAAAGAAATAAGTATATATATGGATAAAAATATGAAACTACTGGTAGTCTCTCTATTGTGTTCGTTGGCTGTATGGGGGCAAGAAACCAAGGATATCGAGTCCGTTGTTTCCCTTCAGGCGAGCACAACCGTGGAATACGGCAGAGGGATTGTTGTAGGACAACAAGAATCCACCGCTGCCTCTGCCAAGGTTACAGACGGTGAACTTTCGCATAAGACAAGCATAAACCCCTCTAACGGCTTGTTTGGTATGCTCCCCGGATTGCAGGTGTTACAGAACGCGGGAAACGCGTGGGACGATGGTGCCTTACTGTATGTACGAGGCTTGGGAACCAACAACGGTAAGCAACCGTTGATATTGATAGATGGCTTTGAACGTTCCATCTCCGGTCTGACGACACAGGAAATCGAATCTGTAACAGTATTGAAAGATGCCGCTTCTCTGAGCCTCTACGGAGGTAGGGGAGCGAACGGAGTAGTTTATATCAAGACCAAACGGGGTCTGAACATGGCTCCTGTTATTGATTTTACATACCAGTTCAATATGGGAGTTCCCAAGAATATCCCGGATTTCGTGGATGGGTACACTTATGCACAGGCACTTAACGAAGCGTTGAAGAATGACGGACTGGGACCCCGCTATGAAAGTCGCGAACTGGAAGCATTTAAGAACCGGACGTATCCCGATTTCTATCCGGATGTGGATTGGATGAAAGAAGCATTGCGTGACAGAAGTTTCGGAGATAATGTAAATTTCTCTATTCGTGGCGGAGGAAAGGTGGCTAAATATTACGCGCAGATAAACTTTCTGGATGATAGAGGTATTCTGAAACCTACGGAAGATAATGACGGATATTCCACACAATTTAAATATTCAAAGTTGAATATCCGTACGAACCTGGATGTGCAATTGGGTAAGAACACGCAATTGGAGTTAAGTTTATTAGGAAACTTCTCCGAGCATAATCGTCCCGGTAGAGCAATCAAGGATATCTTCACTGCTTTATACCATGTTCCGTCGGGCGCTTTTCCCATAAAAACAAGTCGTGGTGTTTGGGGAGGAACTTCCGTTTATGCAGGCAACCCGATTGCGTACATATCGGGTACGGGATATGCCCGTTCACAATCTCGTTCATTGTATGCGGATATGGCACTGAAGCAGGATTTTTCTTCGATACTCCCGGGACTATCGGGTACGATGAGAATAGGATTGGACAATTACGCTGCCTATTGGGACTCCAATGTGCAGAAGTTTGCATACGAGTCGGCAGTTAAAAATTGGGATGGAGGTTCGGATACCTACAAGAAGTTGGGAGAAAGTTCGGAGCTGAAGTTCGAAAACGACCTGGGAGCCGTGCAGCGTCGCATCAACCTTACTGCCCGGCTGGACTATACCACCGCATGGAAACAGAACAAGTTAGATGCCGTACTTTTATATGCCATGGATAAAGAAAGCAATAAGGGACAGAATAAAACATTTGCTTTTATGGATATGGTAGCTCAGGTTCATTATGCACATAAAGGACGATATCTTTTGGATGTGGCTATGTCTGCATCCGGTTCCAGCATCCTCGAACCCGGAAGGCGTTGGGGATTCTTCCCTGCAATCAGTGCGGGTTGGGTGCTCTCGGAAGAAACCTTCATGAAGGCGGCTCAACTCAATTTATTGAAGCTACGGGCATCTTACGGAATTGCCGGACGGGCGGACTATGCCGTGAATCTCTATAAAACCACCTATGGTTCCGGAGGAAACTACTTCTTCAAAGATACGCCTTCTTCGTTGAGTGGTATGAAAGAAGCGCAGCTTCCGGTGAGCGGATTAACTTATGAGAAGTCTCATAAGTGGAATGTGGGTGTGGACTTAATGGCTTTCAGCAAGCTTTCTATGACACTTGATGCTTTTTATGACCACCGTACGGATATTCTGCTTTCGACCGGGGCAATAACTTCTTCTGTTTTGGGAATTACCCCACCGAAAAGCAACAACGGGGTGGTAGATAATTATGGTGTAGAGTTGTCCCTTCGCTGGAATGACCGTATCGGACATTTGAACTATAACATAGGCGGACAATTTACCTTCGTACGCAATGAGATAAAGGAGATGAACGAAATTTATCGTCCGTATGATTACCTGAAACGTACTGGTCGTTCCTTGGAACAAATTTTTGGTTATGAAGTGGAAGGAATCTACCAAAGTCAGGCGGAAATAGATTCCAGGGAAGTGAAGCAACAACTGTCCGAGGTACGTCCGGGAGATTTGAAATACAAAGACCAAAATGGAGACAAGGTCATCGACCAGTACGATATGGTGGCTTTGGGATATAATCAGACCTGCCCCGAGATCTATTATGCTTTCGATCTTGGAGCAGAGTATAAAGGTGTGGGATTTACAGCCCTTTTCCAGGGAGTTTCTCACTATAGCCAAATTTTGGATGCTCCGAGTGTGTTCCGTCCGTTGGTTAACAACAATACGATTTCGCAACATTATTATGATAATCGTTGGAGTGAATCCACGCCGGACGGTAAATATCCGCGTCTCACCTCCACCGGTTCACCCAATAACTACTGCAATAACTCGCTGTGGGTAGCCGATGCTTCTTTCTTGAAGCTACGTACTTTGGAACTTTACTATCAGTTACCGGAGAAATGGTTGTATCCTACCAAGTGTGTCAAACAGATGCGAGTGTTTGCCCGCGCTCATGACCTCTTTTCCATCGATAGCATGAAAGTGTTCGACCCGGAATCGGTGGGAGCTACTCATCCGCTGATGACGCAGTATGCATTCGGAATTAATTTACGCTTCTAAATCCTCAGAACAATATGAAATACTTAAGAATTCTACCTCTTGCCATGTGTCTTTCCCTGTTCTCTTTGACGGGGTGCGACTTCTTGGATTGCGATGAATCGTCTAACTATGATAAGAAAAGCGTTTTTGAGAGTCATCGTCGTGCCAAACAGATGGTAACCAATATATATAGCTACCTTCCGTCCGACTTTTGTGGAGTAGACGGTGCTATGCTCGATGCCGCCACGGATGATGCGGTTCATGTTTATAAGTCGTCCGACATACAACGCTTTGTGAACGGAACATGGTCGCCCAACCATGTGGTTGATGACGTGTGGAGCAACTATTACGAAGGCATCCGTGCCGCTAATCTTTATTTAAAAGAGGCGGAGAATCTTACATTCGAGGAGTGGAAATACTCCGATGATTATCAGGATATAATGAAAAACTTCCAGAACTATCCTTATGAAGTCCGTTTCTTGAGAGCTTTCTTTTACTTCGAGTTAATGAAGCGCTATCAGAATGTTCCATTGGTGAAAGAAGTGCTCACTGTGGAGCAGGCAAATCGGTTGTTACCCGCCTCCAGTGTTCAGATAGCTGACTTTATTTTGAGTGAATGTACCGATATTGCACCGAATCTGCCAGTGAGCTACAATAGTTTTGCGGATAAGGAAACCGGTCGTATTTCACGGGGAGCGGCATTGGCTTTAAAGGCGAGGGTGGCATTGTATATGGCAAGTCCTCTGTATAGTGCGGATGACACGGAGAAATGGAAAGCGGCCGCACGGGCTGCATATGAGATAATCAAACCAGCTGCCGGTTTGGGATATATTCTGGATGATAGTTTCGGAGCACTGTTCGATGAAGCCAATAATAAGAGTAAGGAAGTGATATTGGCTCGTCCGGTGGGGCTAAGCGGTTCTTTCGAGCAGGCTAACTTTCCTATGGGAGTGGAGAAAGGTAAAACTTCTACTTGTCCGACTCAGAACCTGATGGAGGCGTTTGAGGTGAAGAAGGAAGATGGTACGTCGGTTCCTTTCGATTGGAACAATCCGGAGATGCAAGCAAATCCTTATGCCAATCGTGATCCCCGTATGGAACTGACCATTGTTTTCAATCGGATGGTGTGGCCGGCTCAGGAACCGGTGGAAATCTGGGAAGGTGGCGCCAACGGGCTTCCGCTTGCCAATGCCACCGTTACGGGCTATTACTTGCGCAAGTACGTCAATAAGAATATAAGTTTTGCATCCGGAAGTAAAGTAACCGAGAAACAACACAATTGGATTTTATTCCGTTACGCTGAGGTTTTACTGAATTATGCCGAGGCCATGGTGAATGCTTTTCATAATCCGGCTTATACGGATGCGGAGTTTCCTATGAGTGCGTTGGAAGCGGTGAATAAGGTACGTGCCCGCAAAGGAGTGGAAATGTCCGCATTGCCTGCAAGTATTTCGGAAGAGGATTTCTTGAAACGTCTGAAAAACGAACGCCGTGTGGAACTGGCTTTTGAAGGACATCGTTTTTGGGATGTACGCCGTTGGAAAGAACTGGATAAGACTACAGATATATACGGTGTGAAGATTCAGAATACGGAATCGGGAGATCAGTATACCAAGTTTCTTTACGACAAAAGAAAGACAGAGGAAAAAATGTATTTCTATCCGATATCCGATGTGGAAAGGTACAAGAATCCTAATTTGAAACAGAACTCAGGGTGGTAGTTCTCGGATAGATTGTTAGTCAGGATGCTTGAGGCTGTGTCATAATATTAAATTATGGCGCAGCCTCTCACATTTGTACGATGGGATATATGCGGTTCTCTTCTTCTATTCTTATTGTGCCTGTTTGTTTTTTCGATACTCTACGGGCGAAACGGTGAACATTTCCTTGAAGCATTTGCTGAAATAGCGCGGTGAGCCGAATCCTACTTGATATGAAATTTCGGAAACATGTAGCTCGGGATGTTCCACGAGCAACCTTGCCGCATGCTTAAGCCGTTGCAGAATCAGGTATTCATTAGGTGCTATACCACTCAACGCTTTGAACTTAGCGTAGAGCGAACTCCGGCTTATCCCGACCGTTTGAGCCAGCCGGTTGATATCGAAATCCTCTTTATCCAGATTATCATTGATGGCTTTGTCCACTTGTTGCAGAAATTTTTCATCAAGCGGATTGGTAGCTAAGATGTGTGAGTTATTCTCATTGTTTTCTTTTGAGAACTTCTTTTTAAGCTGTTCTCTGTTATATATGAGGTTGTTGCATCGTACTATGAGTTGTTTGGCGTTGAAGGGTTTGCTGATGTAGTCATCTGCCCGCTGGGATAGCCCGGCGAGTTTGTCCTGTTCCGAATCGAGCGCCGTGAGCAAAACAACGGGTATGTGACAAAGTTCAACATTGTTTTTGATGTGAGTGCACAACTCTTTTCCCGACATATTGGGCATCATGATGTCGCTCAGTATCAGATCGGGTTGCTCTTTTGTGGCAAGTTGGAGTCCTTCCTTTCCATCGCTTGCCATGAGCACCTGATAGATGGGCATGAAAAGAGTTTGTAATACGTGGCGCATCTCCTCATTGTCTTCCACTATCAGTATTTTGTATTTGATTTCCCCGGCGGGGAGGGTAGAGATGCCCGTTTCTGTCATGGAATCTCTTTCCTCGAGGGTAGTCGCCTGCGCAAAAGTATCCGTCACAGTCTGCTCTTCTCCGATTATCGCCGTGTGACTGTCGCGGAAGTGCTCTTTTCCCTTTTTAAGGGTCACACAGAAGATACTTCCATAGTCGAGCTGACTGCTCACCGTAATGCTTCCATGATGAGCCTCCGTGATTTTCTTTACCAGCGAAAGCCCTATTCCGCTGCCGGCGTTGAAGTTATCCGGTGTAGATGAGTCGTTTACCCGGTAGAATATGTCGAAAATCTTCTGTTGTTCTTCGGGGGATATACCCGAACCGTTGTCGATGCACTGAATCATGATTTTGTCCGCAGTTTCGGATACGGTCAACTCTACTTTTCCGTTGGGGTGTTTCCCGTACTTAAAGGCATTTCCCAAGAGGTTATAGAATACTTTTCTGAGTTGGACAGGATCGCCCCAATACATGATATGTGTGTTCGCGCAGTTGAACTCATAGGTAAAGCCGGCGGTCTTGGCGTAATCGGAGAACGAGCGGTAGATTTCGTCCAGAAAAGCATGGAGATTGAACTCCTTTACTTTGAGTATCATGGAACTTTGCTCCAGACGTTGAAAGGTGAGCAGTTCCGATATCAGTTCCTGCATGGATTGCGCGTTCTTATAGACCTTTGATATGTGATTGTATATTTTGGGAGTGAGCCCGGTGTTTTGCAACAGCAGTTCTATCTGCGACAAAATGAGTGTGAGCGGTGTCCGGAACTCGTGTGAGACGGTAGTGAAAAAGTTTATTTTCGCCCGGTTTAGTTCCTCCATCTGTTTTTTACCTTCCCGTTCGGCTTCGAGTACGGCCTTTAGCTTCATTCTGCTGTAATAGAATCTTATAAATGCCACTGTTATCCCAAGTATTGTCAGCAGATAGATGATGTAGGCCGGTGTTGTTTGATAAAAGGCGGGATGCACATGTATGTCCAGCGAATGTTCCTGCAGGGTATATGGCAACTTTCCGGTGTTTTTTTCCCGGATGAAAAGTTTATACTTGCCCGGCGGAAGGTTACTGTACGCTACATTCATCTGGCTTGTGGAGTTCCATTGCTGCTCCAATCCTTCGAGTTTATATTCGAATATTCCGCTTTGCGGACCGGACATGTAGCTGGTGGAGGCGAATTGCAGGGTCAGTGTGTTTTGCTTATGCGTCAGTTCTATTTTTTCTGTCAATGGCATGGTTTGAGAGAGGATGCGATGCTCATCTCCGGGAAATACTTCCTGATTGTTGACGATAAGATTGGAAAAATACAGCCTTTTGTTTATGCGGTGGTTTTGCAATTCCTCTTCTCTGAAAGAAATCAGTCCGTCCACTCCTCCTATGAATATGGTTTTATCGTTGGCAACGTATACCTTGCATCCGATGTTGATGCCTGAGATAGGCATGTTGTTTCCTATTCCTATGAAGTTGGCTCTGTTTTGTACGGGGTTGAAGAGAGTGACTCCCTGATTGCTCGTAATAATGAGGTTTCCTTTCGGAGAAATGGCTATATCGTAGCAATAATCGCTCAGCAGATTCCCATTTGCCTGGGTATAAGCCACGAAACTGTCGCTTTCAGCCTCGTAGCGATACAGCCCGGAACCCCTTGTCCCTACATATATATCCCGGTCGGGGGTTTCTATGATTTTGGTTATGTAGAACTTTCCAAGCCCCTTTCGTCCCAGTTGAAAGGCTTTTCTTTTTTTCGGATTTTTCATATTGATACACAGCAAGTGTGAATATCCGGCAATCCAGATACGTTCCTGCGAGTCTATGCTAAAGGTTCTTATCCATAGATTGGCAAAGAAATCGTCGTTGAACAAAGGGGTAAATTCTTGCGTATTCAAATCCATGCTGAATATCCCTCCCCGTACCTGTATGATGAGTTTATCCCCGTATATGGCGAGGTTGTCTATCACATTGCCTAAGCGGGCGCTGTATTCGGGTTGCAGGTAGTAATGCTTGAAGGTTCTCGTGCGTATGTCGTATGCTGAAAGTCCGCCCGTGTGCGTACCAATGAAGACTCGCTTGGAGAAAGGTTCATAACAGATGGCTTTCAGATTATTGTGATACTGCCGCTTACCGTTCTCCAACCAACTGATGTCGTAGTGCCGGAACTCATTGTTCTGGCGATTGAAGCAGGTGAGTCCTCCTCCCTCGGTACATATCCAGAGATTTTGCTGTTCGTCCTCCGTCATGCTTCCTACGAACGGAAAGTTCAGTTCTTTTTCAGAATAATAGTTGAATATGGAGTGGGTGGGACTGAAGTAGTTGACACCCCCGTAATAGGTTCCTACCCACATATTGTCTTGCTTGTCCTTGCAGAGTGAGAAGATGGAGGAGTGAGACAAGTCGTGCTTTCCTCCCGATGTGTAGAGCGCAAATTCTCCCGTCCGGGGATTGAAACTGTTCAACCCTTTGAAGGTTCCAATCCATATCATCCCGTTGGCATCCTCGGCAAAGCATCTTACCAGATTGCTTGCAAGCGAGTTGCGGTCGTCTTTCCGGTAAGTCAGCCTTGTGATTTGCCGTGTGCTGTTTATGCGGTATGCTCCATCGTTGAGAGTGGCTATCCAAATGTTTTCTCGAGAGTCTTCGAAAAAGGAGAGGATGTTGGAACTATTGACAAGTGCAGACAGCTTTTGCAATGTATCCACTCTGTACACTCCCGAATTCGTACCTATCCATATCTCATCCCGGCGAATATGCAGGCAGTTGATTTTGGCTGAGAAGGGTATCCGGTATACGAAACGCTGCTCATCTCCGTTCAGCCTGAAAATCGAATCCCTCGCCGCAAACCATATTTCTCCATTGTGCGAGGTCACTGTACGTACATTGTCGGTACGTACCTTGTTGAATGTTTGCCGCCTCAGGTCGAATTTTATCAACGATTCGTCCGAACAGAAAAAGATATTCCCAACGGAGTCTTCGACAATGGGATAATTATTGTTGCCAAGCAATCCGTATTCTCCTTCCAAGGAGTGAGCGTCTATCTTGTAGCGGGGTTTGAAAACTTTGATACGTTGACCGTCGTACATGTTGAGTCCCTCTTCCGTACCGAACCACATGCGTCCCAGGCGGTCTTGATGGATGGACATAACGGAGAGTTGCGATAGCCCTTCATTGATTCCTATGTGTCTGAAACTGACGGCATACCCCGTTAACGGCAGCCAAAAAGTGAGCAGGATACAGAAGCAGATTCGTGTGTTTTTCATTGTGCTGCGAGATTACAAGATGATATTTTTGAGGAAACAATATTCGATAAATTTATTGAGAATTGCAAATCTATTTTCCGGTGGAGTTCACTCCTGTTGCTGCATCGGGGCAACGATGGCAAGGATGTAGAATGGGCTGTATAGTGTGTGTTAATAAACTGAGTATGTGAAAAATGTTTTTTCAACTGGGAAAGGGTGTTGAAACGATTTGCCGTGATTCTATGTATCAGCGGATTGTGCAAATCATTCATATGCCGGATTGCCGGACATGAGAATGTTTGTTGGCCTCAATTTAACTGATTGATACACAGTTGTCTGAAAATAAGTTTAGGAATTGATGATACCCGGCGGGTACGGTATCCGAACGACACAGGTACGGTTCGGCTGAAGTATTAATGTAGTAAAAGTACCGTGTCTGTGTCGTTTCCAAAGGGTATATATGGGTTGTTATCGGGTATAATTGGATCAGGTCGTATAAACGAAGAGGATAGCCGTTTTGCGGTTACCCTCTTCGTTCTGGTGTTTATCTTCTGAATGCCCTGTTCAGTATTTCCCTGGTTGCATTTTCATGATTGTCTATGGGGAGCTTTATTTGTTTAAGTTCCTCCAAATCATAGATGGGACGTTCGATGTCGTATGGTATAGGCATTCCGGAGAAAGTTTGAAAGTAGAGCAAACAAGCGTCTTTCCACCACACGGCATCCTGTAACTGTGTTTTCAGACGGCTTTGAACGGCTTTGAAGCGGTTGCTGTCTACCTGTCTTTCCTGCTTATCCCAGATGCGTTGGAATAGGCGGACTTCTCGTACGCCGCGGTCATACCGGAAGCAGAGTTCATCCCACAGAGTTCGTCCGCTCTGCATCTTGTGCGTCCACGGAACGTGGTGGAACCACAACAAATATTCGTCCGGACAACTTTCGGCATTGTCGTAAACCTTACGCAATTCCTCGTTATACTGTGCAGTGGCATTGCTTCCCGTACTGCTGCGGTTGAACCCCACACCGGCATTGCTTGCCTGGTGGTAGTATGTCGGAAGCCAGTCGGGACGTGCCCCCGGAATTTCGCACCACGGTTCGGGACCGTAATGATGTCCCCATGCAAAGAGATGGTGTAGTCCCAAAGGCATCATATAATCCACCACTGCCTCCCGGCTTTGCATCATTAAGGAAGAAATCTCTTTGACGAAAGAATCGTCCCCGTCAAACGTCTGTTGAAGCCATTCGGTGGCAATCTCTTCCGGAGAAAGGTTCGGATTCCATGCCAGACGCCCGAAAGCATACCAGTTGGCTTGTGCAAAGATATGTCCGCACCAGTTCCTGTCGGTTCCTATATTGCTTACGCCCGCCATGGCTTTCAGGGAAGTGGGTGAAACGAAACCCAAAAACTCTTTCCACATCGGAGCAAGGTATGCCAAATGATTGGAGAAACCCAAATATTCCTGCGTTATCTGGAACTCAACCATTTGAGACGTATGCGGCATGGCACCAAACAGCGGACTGTGGGGCTCGCGAGGTTGAAAGTCCACAGGGCCATTCTTTATCTGTATGATGACATTCTTGCGGAACTTTCCGTCCAGAGGCTGAAATTCAAGGTAGGCTTGTTTGGCTCTGTCTCTGTCGTCTGGGTTGTACACAAAGGCACGCCACATTACGATTCCTTTATAGGGTTTCAACGCGTCCGCTAACATATTGGCGCCATCGGCGTGCGTCCGCCCGAAGTCATACGGTCCCGGTTGCCCTTCGGAGTTCGCTTTTACCAGAAAACCTCCGAAATCGGGGATGGCTTGGTAAATCTCCTTTACTTTTCCTTTCCACCACTCAATCACTTCCTTATCCAACGGGTCGGCAGTAGTCAGACCGCCCAATTGCATGGGAGAAGCGAAGTTTACGGACAAATATACGCGGATGCCGTACGGACGAAACACTTCAGCCAACGCTTTCACCTTCTCTATGTATGCCGGAGAAAGAATCTCCGATGAGGCGTTCACATTGTTCAGAACCGTGCCGTTTATGCCTATGGAGGCATTGGCGCGGGCATATTCCGCATATCTTTCCGAGAGGCTTCCGGGTAACGATTCCCATTCCCATAGAGAACGTCCGGCGTAACCCCTTTCTACACTTCGGTCGAGGTTGTCCCAGTGGTTCAGAATACGTATGTCGTATGCCGGATTCTCTGTAATGGGAGCGTGGGCTATCCTCTCCGGGGGCATGCTGCTCTGAAGTCGTATCAGGTGATATGCTGCATATAGCAGTCCTGTTTCGGAAGGCGATGTTAGCACTATTTTTTCCGCTTCCCTGCGAATGTGGTAACCCTCTTTCTGAAGTAGTTTATCTTTCTTCAGAACCAGGGAGACCGGGGAACCTTTCCATGCCTGTTGCAGCTCCCTGACCGTAATGTCCATGGTAGGAGAGTGTCTGGGGGTAAGAACCGTAACATTGCTTCCGCCGGATTGTCTTAACCATAAGCGGCTACCGTCTTCGGCGTTTATCCCGGAGAGAAAACACCAAAGCAGGCAGAGGCAGAGACAGTATCTTTTGTTCATGAGTCTTGACCTTCTATGGTGATGATGTGTCCGTCTTTATCGTACTCCAGTTCGCATACTTTCAGGCTGCGAAGCCATGTTTTACCATTCGAAGGCACACAGTCGTGGTGAAACAAATACCACTTGCCTTTATATTCGACTATGGCATGATGCGTAGTCCATCCTACCACGGGAGTGAGGATAACTCCCTGATATACGAAAGGTCCATACGGATTGTCTCCCACGGCATAGCATAAGCGGTGCGTGTCGCCCGTGGAATATGAGAAATAATACTTCCCGTTGTATTTGTGTACCCAGGAAGCCTCGAAAAAGCGTCTGTCATTATCTCCGGCGGTAAGGGGAGTGCCGGCGGCATCTGTTATGACAACGGGTTTAGGCTCCTCCGCAAACTGCAACATATCCGCGCTGAGTTTGACTACGCGCGAAGGAATGGCGGGCTCTCCATCTTCGGGAAACGCTGCGCTTTCCAACGCCTTGTTGTCGCGGTAACGCTGCAATTGTCCTCCCCAAAGACCACCGAAATACATATAGTAATTGCCGTCCCCGTCATTTAAGATGGCCGGGTCTATACTGTAACTTCCTCGCATTGGATCGGGCTGAGGAATAAACGGTCCTTCAGGCGAGTCGCTCACAGCCACACCTATGCGGAAGATGTCGTTCCGGTCTTTCAGAGGGAAATACATATAGTACTTTCCGTCTTTTTCCGCTACGTCGCAATCCCAGAGTTGTCTGCCCGCCCAGGCGATGTCTGAGGTGTCGAGAACCACACCATGGTCTGTGACCTCTCCGTGCATCGCATCATCTGTGGAGAATACATGGTAATCTTTCATGTTGAAATGGTCGCCGTTGTCGTTTTCGGGAATGCCGCTTTCCCAGTCATGTGAGGGATAGATGTACAGACGGTCATTGAATACATGTACGGCGGGGTCTGCCATATAATCTCCGGGAACCAGGTATCTTTTTTCTTTCTTCATAATTTTTCTATATCTACTAAGGTGTTATTTTATTTCTTGTCGGATGTTGTTTTTCCAGAGCTAAAGTACTCTTGCAGGAAAGGTTTCGGTTGGTATTGTCTGTCGAAAAGCAACGGATATTCCCGTCTGCCGGGTACGGGCCAGTTATTTTTCCAGGAATCTTCGTCGCATACTCCCCATGCGGTAACTCGGGTAACGAGGTCTGAATGTTTGATGAAAAGATCCATGAACGACTTCATGCGAGCGTTCCATAAAGTGGATACGCTGTCGGGAAGAGATTCGGGATAGGGATTTAACGCCTTTTCGAACGCCACTCTGTCCGCAATGTTTGCTCCGCGGTTGATGGTGGGCAACGCACTCATATCCCATTCGGTAATCATCAGTTTCACTCCGGTGGAGGCGAAAGCAAGCATGCTGGCTTCGAACTCTTCGATGGTCGGATAGTCCAGTCCCATGTGTCCTTGCATACCCACGGCATCAATTCGCAATCCTTTTTCCTTCAGCATATTGACCATACGCACCACACCGTCTCGCCGTCCTTTCTCGTGCATACCATAGTCGTTGTAGTACAACTCCACATCCGGGTCAGCTTCATGTGCATACTGAAAAGCGAGCGGAATATACTCTTCGCCCAGAATCTCATAGAATTTGCTTTTGCGGTATGAACCGTCTCCCTCGATGGCTTCATTCACCACGTCCCAACCTTTGATGCGTCCTTTGTAACGTCCAACGATTGTAGAAATATGATCTTTCATCCGTTGTTTCAGCACTTCGGGCGATACATCTTTTCCTTCTTTGTCTACACAAAACCAGGGAGATAACTGAGAGTGCCAAATCAGGCAGTGCCCTACGATGTGCATATTGTTTTCTTCCCCAAAGGCCACAAACCGGTCGGAGAGCGTAAAGTCATATCTGTCTTCTTCCGGATGTATGACTTCACTTTTCATACAGTTTTCAGCAACGATGGAGTTGAAATGACGGAGTACGACATTCACGGCATTTGTATCCTGTTTGTCTATTTGTTGGGTGTTAAGCGCCACGCCTATGTGGAACTTATCGCCAAGAACGCTTTTCAGAGTAGGTTCTTCCGTAGTAGCGGATTGGCATCCGCTGCTCCAGATACTGATGAATAGAGCATAAAAACTGCTCAAAAGAATACGTTTTGTTTTCATGATTAGGGTAGTTAGTATATTAGTATATGTTCTATTATCGAATCAGTGTGTTCATCTGTTAATAGTCTGCCTTGCTTCTGCGCTCGGTCAGTTCTTCCTGCATCTGTTCATTGTACTTTTTAGTGATGGGATAGAAATAGAGAGCTATTACACCGATAAAGAATGTCGCTGCCGGAATCAGGCTGGATGATAGAACAATACCATGAACGGCCGACTCTGTTTGAACTATTCCATTGCCCGAGATGTAACCGAAGCCCGAAAGCAAGAAACCGAGAAGTGCTCCGCCTACACCCAATCCTGTTTTAAGTGCGAACACCACGCCGGCAAATACAAAGCCGGTTGCACGACGGTAGTTCACGTATTCCGAGTGGTCGGCGACATCTGCGATCATGGCCCATAGTAGCGGAACGGTGGGAGCATATGCCAAACTCTTCAGAAAATTGAGTATGAACATCGTTTCTACATCCGTTTCGTTAGGGAAGTAGAAGAAAGCGGTGAACAGAGCGGTAAGTGCAAGGCATACGATGAAAACTGACTTCTTTCCGTAACGGTTGGCAAGAAATCCCGACAGGAAGATGACACCGAAGAACTGTACCAAGGCTCCCAGCATGTTGAAAACCCCAAAACCTACCTCATAGGCTTTATCCGGACTGTTTACAATGAGTCCGAAAGCGTTGAGAATGGTATGACCGATTCCGTCTCCGTCCTCAGTGGCTACCAACCCGATTTTGTCGAGGAATGTATATAAGGCGCCTGAGTCTACATAGTTCTCAAAATAATAGTTCATTGCACTTCCCCACATGGCGAGTGTGATAAAGATGAAGAGTGTAAGAACAAACATTGCCCTCCATGGTATGCTTCTCAACACGTCCTTGATGTCTTGTTTGGTATCGGTCTTCTGGTTAACGGGAGGTGTTATTCGTTCCCTGCTCGAGAAGAAAGTAATTAACAGAAACACGAGCCCGATGACTGCAAACAGAGAAACGGTGCACAACCATCCGTGACCTTTGTCTCCGCTATCCCCCGAAAACTTGCTGACGAGCGGAAGCGTCAGACCCTGTACAACGAACTGGGCGATGGTGGCAGCCACAAACCGGAAAGAGGTAATGCTGGTACGTTCTTTGATATCGCTGGACATTACACCGCCCAAAGAGGCGTAGGGGGTGTTGTTGAACGAATAGATGGACATCAACAAAGTGTATGAGATTGTGGCGTACACGGCAACCAATCCTTTGTCCTCTATACCCGGATTGTAGAACGCCAGAATATAGAATACCATGAATGGAAGTGCTGTCCAGAGAATCCATGGACGGTATTTTCCCCAGCGCGTCTGTGTCCGGTCGGAAAGTAATCCGACAGTAGGGTCTACAAAGGCATCTACAATGCGTGCGATAAGCATCACCGTACCTGCCACGGCACCTTCCAACCCGAATACGTCCGTATAGAACTTGGTTTGGTAAATCATCATCATCTGGAACACAAAGTTCGCAGAGCAATCTCCTAAACTATAACCGATTTTCTCGGCAATGGAAACTTTTTGATTGAGTGTGTTCATATCTCTAAATGCTGTTGTTCGTTATTCTTTCCGTTTGTCCGTATTCAATATTTGATTGACAATTCGTTGTCCTATAGTTTTCTTGTCCAAAGGATGTATATCATTCCATTCTCCCAGATCGCTGTTAGGGATGAGCTGGGTGTACGGTGTTTGCCTCGCTACATCGGCTTGTACCTTTCGCATTTCCGCCCACGCTTTCCTGCCGGGATTGTCGGAAGCGAGAAAGTCTGCCAGTTCCACTATGTAGAAAGGTAATTGAGGTTGTTTGAAAGTATTTCTCCAATCATTTATCATGGAGGTGAGCAAAGCGCCATATTCATTCCGGCGTGAAACGTTGGATTCACCCTGATACCATATCGCACCGCGAATGGCATAATTTCGCAAAGGATGAATCATGGAATTATACAGGCATACCGGTTTATAGCAAAAGAAAGTCATTCCCGGGGCGGAAAGCATGGGGGCGCCTTGTTTATATTTCCAGTTCCCCTCCAGGCTGACGCTTTCGTTATTGCAAATGAGTTTATATGGTTTCTCCTTTACAAAGTGAGGATGTCCGGCATTACTGATTAATCTTATTGTTATGTTGTTGTTCCCTTTTTTGAGTATACCGGCGGGTACGGTATATATGCGGGGCGGATACTGATATGAAGTAGTACCTGCAAATCTTCCGTTTATATAAACCGAATCGGCATCGACGATGCACCCTAAACGTAGCGTGGCTTCTTTATCTTCCCAACTTTGTGGAAGTTCAAACTCTTTGCGGAACCAATGAGAACCGTTTATCGGATTCAAACCATTCGTACCCCAATCCGTAGAAAATAAGTCTACTTGGCGCCATTCGCTGTCATCGTAAGAAGGAGAGTACCATGGAGTGGTATCGTGTAAACCGGTATCTCCCCGGTATAGAGCGTTGTTCCAGCGTGTGAATGCGATGCTTTCAGTTTGCTTTATGGAACGGAGATAATTCTCATCTTCGTATTGACGTTTATCATTGATGTATTTGGGAAATTCCTTCAATCCTTCTTCACTAATCCATGCTTCTACGGGTGTTCCTCCCCAGCTGGCATTTATGAGTCCGATAGGGATACCGCTTTTCTCGAACATCTCTTTGGCGAAGAAATATGCCAAAGCGGAGAAATCCATTACATTTTCTTGCGTAAGGGGCTTCCACGATGAGGGTTCGGTAAGTTCATCTTGAGCTGCGCGGAAATTAAAAGTATTGGGAACTCTGAAATGGCGTATCCGCTGATTCTCATAAGCGGCAATTTCTTCCTGGAACATGTCTGTTACCCTTCTGACGGGGAGCTCCATGTTAGATTGTCCCGAGCATAACCACACGTCGCCAATGAGAATGTCTTTTACTTCGATGTCATTTACTCGAAGGATGTAAGGACCTCCCGCTTTCATCGGAGGCAATGTGATGTTCCATTTCCCTTCGCTATCGGCAGTAGCGGTGTATACGCTTTTTTGTTTTTTTTCCGCTATCGTACGCGGAAATTCATTGGGCAGAAATGCGACTTGTATGTTCTCGCCTGCATCGGCGATACCCCATATCTTTACGGGTTCTTCACGCTGTAATACCATACCATCTGTTATCAGGAAAGGTAATTTAACCTTGGCTTCTACTGTCGAGGGGTAGAGGACGCATAAACAGAACAGTACAGTCAGAGATAGCTTGTATCTGTAAAAAAGATGCTTTTTCATTATAGATATATATTCAAGATATTATTGGTATTCATATAATTTGACATGTAATATGCTGAATTCACCTACGGGGATGCGTACGTGTCTTCCCTGATGAGTTTGATCGCCGTTTAAACGACGAAAGCTGGTTAACGTTCTGTCTTTATTTACTCTTACTTCATCTACGGAACCGATACCGATTCTTTTACCTTTCCATTTGGGAATGATGGCTTGAGAGACATGAGAAGAACCCGAACCGCTTTGAGCAAAACCGTCTTCACCTAAAAGTAGTTTTTGTGCTTTCTTTTCGGTAATGTCTTTGAACTCGACAACCAGTCCGCTCCCGGCAACTATATACTCATACGGTGCTATTTTCAGTAAGATACCGCCTCCCTCAGCCCATGTACTTCCATCGCGGGCGCGAGGATCCCATGGCAATGTGAAATAATGACGGCAGATTATTTTCAACCCATCCTGAACTATGGTACATTCCTGATTATTCTGCTCGAAGAGTACTCCGCGTGTCACTCCTTTTCCTTGGTAGTAGGTCAGCAACGGCATTAGTTCGAATAAAGATGCATATCCTTTCACAAAAGAAGTTTCAGAGGACTCTGAGGCATCTTCGATGGAAAATGGACTGAATCCGATGGCGTCGTGTTGACCGAAAATATAAAAGGCGCGCACACCGTTGTTATCTGCAAGTTTAATTTCAGGAATAAAAAGCGGATTATTCGGAAGGTGGTACTGAGCCACCCAATCAGTGAATCCATCATCGTATAAGTCCGGTGCAAGAAAATCGATATGCGGTGCAGCGCAGCGCCATACATCGATGAGATGCGCCAGCGGACCAGCTGAAGGATATTCGCCGGGCTTTCTGTTGCGGCTGTTCATGGCGGCATTTACAAACAAGGGAACAGGAAAGATGCTACGTGCACTTTGTGCCATTCTTTCCACATATTTAGCATAATGCCATGCCATAAAGACCTCATCGGTGTAAACATCGCTTCCGAAGATGTCTTGCCAATTTCCTTTGTTTAGAAATCCTTGCTTAGCCCATTTTTCTGCCATACGCGGATGTAAAGATTCTTTGTTCTTTCCTAGATAAGAAAGAAACTCCTGAGGTACGGGGGAATTGAACAGTTTATCCGCTTCGGGGGAATGATCTCTTGCACTCTCCAACATCCCGATTTCGTTCTCTATCTGTATCATGATGACTGTTCCCGTTTCTTTGTCAACCGAAGCGATGTGTGCCAGCCACTGTGAGAAAGCACGGTTATCTGCTTGAAATACGTTTTCAGAGAAAGCGCTGGCTATTTCCATCGGTTTCCCCTCACGGGTCTGGGCTCGAGGGTACTTTTTATGGTCTCTTTTAAACCATAGCGGAGCGTAGCAACTCATGGAATTTTTCCATGCTCCGAACCAAAGAAAGATGACTTTCAGGTTATTTATGCGAGCCTGAGAAATAACTTTGTCGGTAAGGGAAAAGTCATATACTCCTTCCTCGGGCTCTATCAAATCCCAATAAGCGGGTACAAGTACGGTATTAAGCCCCATGCGTTGCAGTTTCGGGAAGATGCGCCCGATGTCATCCGAATTTGCGGCGGAGGAGTTGCCCAGCTCACCTCCCAAAACAAGAAAAGGCTCTCCCTTGACAAGCAGTTGCGTTGCGGAGCCTTGTTTTCTCAGCATACTGTGTTGGGCATATATCGCTTCCGTAAAAATTAGAGAGAATATAAAAAAGAAGATACCGATGCCTGTTTGCACAAATCTTTTCATAGTATTAGAATGAATATTGGAGACGATTTACGATTACTCATTGTGACAAAGATAGGAAGACTCCTTTTAAACCTTTTTCCGGGATGTTTCATAAAACAGCATATCAGTAACATCTTCTTTTGTCTGTGTAACGCATTCTTTGGCTCATCGTACATATCATAGATATATAGATAAAATCGCTATTTCCTCTGTGTAAAATATTCTGTATGTTACATTATTGTTTGAGATATGTTTGATATGCCCGGCATTCGTTTAGAGTGCGAGTAAGTAGAGACCTGGTTTTCAAGTCCTGTTCCGTCGACTTTGTTATATAAAAAAAGTGCTTCCCTGGTCGTTCGCTAACGGGGAAGCACTTCACACAAAAACTAAACTAGACTTAACTAAACTATTCTAATTGTAGAAGTTTCACAACTTCTATTGAATGCAAAAATATAAAAACATTGTTGACTATGCAACATGTATAATAGAAATGTTGACGAAAAGATTAATTTTATCGACGAATCCGGTTCTTATATCAACTTCTTGAATTGAGAAACGCTTGAAACGCATCTTTGTAAGTGTCGCTGATCGGGATATACGTTTTATCGAAAATAATTCTGTTTTTGTCCACAACTTTAATTTTACTTTTCTGTACGATGAATGAACGATGAACACGTATGAAACGGGATGAGGGAAGCAGGTCTTCCATCGCTTTCATGCTCATTAAGGACAGGACGGGACGGGAAGCGTTTTCCGTGTATATCTTTACATAATCTTTTAAGCCTTCTATATAGAGAATGTTTTGCAGTTCTATCTGTATCTGTTTATAATCGCTTTTAACGAAAATACTTTCTATTTCTTCTTTCGCATGATGTTGTTTCTGTGTGAGTTCAAACCATTGCAAGGCTTTACTTGCCGCCTGCAGAAAGTCTGTATAGGATATAGGTTTCAACAGATAATCCAATGCGTTTACTTTGTAACCTTCGATGGCATACTCTCCGAAAGCTGTTGTAAATACAATCCGTGTATGCGGGGTTACTGTCCTGGCAAATTCCAATCCGTTGAATGCAGGCATCTGGATATCGAGAAACATGAGATCTATTTCTTTTCCTGCTATTTCTTTCATCGCTTGTACGGCACTGGAATATTTTCCCACCAAGGTGAGGAAAGGTGTTTTCCGGACATAGCTTTCCAATAAGTTCAGCGCCAAGGGTTCGTCGTCTATGACTACGCAAGTCAGATTCATAGTATGGTTATGATTTTATCGGGTTGGGGTCACCCGTGTAAATGATTAATTCCGATTTATATTCCTTTTTATCTTTACTCACTCCCTGTTGCCATTCGTATCTTCCGGGATAGATTAGCTCCAGACGTTTGCGTACCTGCTCTAATCCTATGCCGCTTCCGCTTTTGTCGGTATCGCTTTTGGGATGGAAACTATTTGTTATCTCGCCACGGATTTGCCCGGGAGATTCACTGAAGTGTATACGTATGAAACTGTGTTCGGTGGGAGAGATTCCATGCTTGAAAGCATTTTCTATCAGTGAAATGAAAATCAGAGGCGAAATTTTTGTGCGACTTTCAGGACGGATGTCGATAAGTGTTTCCACTTTTATGTTGTCGCTGAGACGGATGCGCATCAGTTCGATGTAGTTACGTATGAATTCCATCTCTTTGTCTATGGAGACAAAATTTCCTTGATTGTCATACAGAACATAGCGTAAGAGACGGCTTAGTTCTTGAACTGCATTTTGAGCCTTATTGCTGTCGAAGGAAATCAGGGCATATATATTGTTGAGTGTATTGAGCAAGAAATGAGGATTCAATTGATTACGCAGATTCTTAAGTTCGGCTTCGGTACGATTCTTTTCCGCTTCCTGTCTGGCTGCTTCCACTTTGGTCCACCGGTGACTCATACGAATGCTTGCGGCAAGTCCGGCGGTGAGCACCATGGAGAATCCATCCCGTAGAATGAAGATCCATGCCGGCGGAGGAGTGTGATGCCGAGGGTCACCCATCTTTACGGGATGATGTATAAAATGCTCCTGTATCCAATGCACTCCTGTGGCAGTACAGAGTATCAGAATAAGATTTAATAAAACATACTGTTTGGAATTCCCTTTAAAAAGGAAGTGCGGAATAAGCAGGAAATAATTCAGATAGAATATCCACAGAAAGGAGAGCGGAACAGCACCTCCGTAGCGCATGTAGTCTGTCCAACTTATGTTGAAGCCGCTACGGCTCATTGTGAGAAAAGGGAATCCGAAGACGACTCCCCATCCGATGATGTGAATCAGACATTCTACGACATGTCTTGAACGAGTAATTTCTCTTTTCATGTCACAAATATAACTATTTGGCAAATATATGCTAATGAAAGCGTTGATTATTAATGAGAAGCAGTTTTGCCAGCATCTGATGAGACGTGTAAGAATGTGTTGTAAGAAATATGGAAATCGGGGGGGACAGTTTCTGTGTGCAGGGTGTTTCCTGAACGCAGGCTTTCAATGGCATTAAATGCCGGAGTCTGCCGTTCGCAGAATCAAGGTAGTTGCCCCGATGGTGATGATGGCTCCGTCTTCAATGCGCACGTGGTCTTTATCGTTTAGCAGTTCGTTGTTCAGGAACGTGCCGGTCAGGCTCGGAGCATCTTTGAGGGTGTAGATGAATTTCCCTTGTCGGGTCCGTCTTACGTGAATGATACAATGAATGCGATCCATGCTCATGTCCGAGGTTTCTATGGGCAAATCGATTACCGTTCCCACACAACGTCTGCCGATGGTGTTGTTGCCTTCCCGCAAGGGAAGTACTTGTTTAAAGCCGAAGACATTCTCTATTACCGTGATGCTCCCAAAGGCCTTTTGGAATTCTGTTTCATCCGGTTTTTCATCTTTCTGAGTGGCATGCATCTTGGTTTTTCCCAAACGGATGCTGAATTGCTTGCCGCAATGTTCACAAACGAAGACCAATGATTGTCCTTCGGTATATTTGGTTTCATCGAACAGCAGGTAGTTTTCGCATTTGGGACAACGGATACGTTTCATGGTAGTGTGCTGTTTATATTGCTTGCGGATTGATTGAGTGGTTGCGATATGGGCGGAATACTCACTTCTTCAGTATCCATGCTGTTTCGTAGGTCGCATTTTCTCTTATCCGGGTAAGCGTCTGATAAGCTTCCGTCTCCGTGCCGCAAGACTGAATGCAGACACGCATCTTTCCGTCTCCGATGATTGCTTTGGCATCGGAAAATCCATCTTCCACCAACTTTGCAGCCATTTGTCGTGCATCTTGTTCAGTGGCTACGCTTGCCACGATAATGTGGTAGGAACGAATGGGAATGGAAGGAGGCGTTATGTTTTCCGCCGGCTGGGAAGCAACTGCAGCAGAGGTTGTTGAAACAACTGATTGCCGTTCGGTTCCGGATTTCGAATACTCTTTGGGTGTCTTGATGGCTGGTATGGAGGCATCAGGCACATGAGGAACCGCGCTGGAGGACTTGGATGCTTCTGCTTGTTTTACTTTCACTTCCCTTACGGCAATCGGACCGACATTGCTTTTCCCCATAGGTTTCCTCGTCTGTTTGGTTGTTTGAGAGAGGGTTTGTTGTTTAGAGATAACCATGGGTGAGGTTACCAGAGAGTATGATTTTATCTGTTCGAAGAAAGCGGCGGGAGAGAGCTCCGCATAATTACCCTGTGCAACTTCTGTGTTTTTGATTGGGGTGGAGAATATGAAAAACAGGATGACAGCTGCTGCTGCGGCAACCGTATTGATAAGGTATGTACGTCTGGGTTTGAAAGGCTCGGATGGTTCGTTCCGGGGAATGCCGGCTGATACCGGAATCGCTTTCTTTTCCTCTTGTTTACTTTCCAATACACTCAATTCCTGCATCTCGAATGTATCCAATCCGTATAATTGCGGGCTTATCAACTTATTGTCATACGGAGTAAAGCTGTAGTCTCCTCTGATAGAACAACATATTTCGCCTATGTTGGGCAATTCCGCCTTCCCATCTTCATGCAAAAGCGTGATAAGTTCGTCCGCTTTCCGCTCTATCATTTTGGTGGCATCGGAGAAATTCGTTCCATATACAGACATATAAGATTGCGTCAATAGTCCATCGTTCATCTTTAGTTGCGGATTGAACCCGATGACGCGGGCGGGAGGGATGAAGAGATTCTCTTCTTCTATACGTACGGATGCGGTATAATGCGTTACAAACCCTCCGATTCCGGGAATGATGACGCAGTCGTTTTCCAATAGTAGTACTTCTATATGTCGTGCCAATTCAATCATAGATGCAAATTTAAAGCATTAATTGTTTGTGAGCAATCCCGTGGTCATTTTCTTTTCAACAAATTACTAACAATGTTGGCCTCCGGCGGTTTTGATATATGTTTCTCCGGTGCGCGATGTCCATATATCGTTTCTGAGGCGTTACTGTTCCGGCTTCATCTTCAGTGTTGAAACACGGCTTGCCGGACGGAAAACTGTACATGCTGCCCACTTGCGGACGGGCTGTTCGGCGCAACCTGATGACGTGTTTTTGAGGCTATTCACAAGTTGTTGATACATAGCATGTTGTTAAGACCGGTAAAAGGCGGGAAGAACATCCCCTGTTCAGTACCCGAACCATACGGGTACGGTTCGTCTAAAGTACCCGTGTCGTAAAAGTACCGGACAAAAGGCGTTTCCCGCGCATGCTATGAGGGTTGGCGGGGTTTCTGCAACCACTCTGAGCTCGTCGTGTCACCGGTACGCATAATGAGATTTATGTGCAATCTGGAACGTGGTTTATCGATGTGTATATGATTAATGTGTGGATTGTTTTGTTTCTCCTCTGTATAATAAAGTATGTAAAAGAGCGTTTATCAACATGAAAACACTACTTTTGCCATCCAATTCCGCCTTGTTGACCCGAAAAGGGTGGTTGCAATGGCTATGGAAAGAATGTATTGTAAGACTTATGAATGACGAAAATATACATATAGGAGCTTTGCTGAGATTGTGCTTTAAATGTTGGAAGATATATCTTCCGATTGTTTTGTTCTTCATGCTGGGGGCCGTTATCTTTTTATTGGTTGTTCCTAAAGAGCATGAGTTCACTGCACGTATGCAGTTGATAGACGAAAGACAGGACATGATGTCCGAACTGAAGATGTTGAAGAGCAGCGGATTGGGGGCTTTGCTTGGTGGAAAATCTTCCGGAGTGGGCATGGAAGATAAAGTGATTGTGATGAAATCCAGAACCACTCTGGGCAATGTCATCCGCCGGACAGAATATCAGACTGAGGTAAGAAAACGCAGGTGGCTGAAGAAAGAGTTGCTGTACGGATTGCAGAATCCTTTGGAGTTTCGTTTCCAGCCGATGTTTCTTGATACGCTCAGTAAACCGGTGTTGCTGACCCTTACAATCGAGGATGGCCGGATAACTGCAGGTAAAATTCGTTCCAAAGCTTTTGAAACGGTGAAGATAACCGACCGTTCGCTCCCCTGTGTGCTGAATCTGCCTGTGGGTGAGATGGCTGTTTCTCTCAAGCCGGAAGCGAAAATTCCGGAGGAGCAAACTTTCTATTGTGAGATAAAACCTCTGCAAACGCTATACGAAGAGTTATACGAAGATATTTATGCAGATGCGGAAGAGCGAGTTTCGGATATAATTCTGTTGAGTTTCGACAATGAGAACAAAGAACGGGGAACTGCTTTTCTCAATGAAATGATGGCGGAGTTCAATCTGTATTTTCATGAAGTGAAAATCAGAGAGACCGAACTGACAGCCCGTTTCGTACAGGAACGTCTGGATAGTGTTGCTGCGGAACTTGCCCTGTTGGAGTATAAGATAGAGAACTACCAAAAGGAGAACAATATTCCCGAACCGGTTCTCTATGCCAAGTCTGCCATTGCCGGACATTGGGAACTGGAGTCTTCCATTCTGGAGACCGAAGCCAAACTGAAAATGCTGGACTACGTGGTGGCGTATATGGGCGAACCCGAAAATGAGTTTTCCTCTATTCCCGTTATCGAAGGAGTGGGAGAGAAGTCTGTTGCTATCTACAACCAGTTGGTACTCGACAGACAGAGGTTGGCGCTCTCCAGCGAGCCGGGAAATCCCGTACTGGCATTGGTGAACAGACAACTCGCTGAACAGCGTAATATGCTCATGGGAGCTATTGACGCCGCGCGAAAAAGCATGCGCGCCAGCCTGGGCGAGCTTGCCCGGAAAAACAATGCACTTAGCATGGAACTGCATACCTTGCCTACCAAGGAACGCGAGTATGTGGAGATGAAGCGGCAGCAAAAGATTAAGGAGACAATCTATCTGTTTCTCATGCAGAAGTTGCAGGAAAAAGAGTTGGTAAAATCGCCCGACAAACTTGCGGGTAGAGTGATTGATAAGGCATATGCGTCGGCAAAACCGGTGTTCCCCAAAACCTCTATCGTGTTGGGAGTGGCTTTTCTTCTTGCCTGCATGCTGTCACTCGTTGTCATTGTCATGCGTATTTCCGCATTGAATAAAAAGAGATAGCTCATGTTGTCCGGACTGATTTGTTCTAAGAATAATCTGTTTTTTGCTTTTCTGTTATTCGGATATGTGTTCGGAGTGATTCTTTATGATTTTCTCGGGTTTAAATTCACCGATGAGTTGATGGCGATGTTTCTTTTGGCATTTTCCGTGATATTGGCGATAGAACGCCGTAATCCCGGAGAATTGAAACAAATAGCCATCTTGTTCGGTATCTTTTTTTTCTATCTGGCATACTCGTTTCTGATTCGCTCTAATGTACCTAAGGCAATTCTTATCGACTGGGTGACGCAGATAAAACCTTTCTTGGGTTTTTATTGTACCTCCCAGATAGCCCCCCGGCTTACGGTCGGGCAGAAGCGGTTTCTCTCTGTCATTTCTTTGCTGGTGGCAGGTGTGCTCCTGATAATAGGACTCGTTGATACGCACACCGTTTTCTTCGGACACGAATCCCGTTTTGCCACGGCGGTCATTGCCACATTCTTTTTGCTTTACTACTGTTCTGAGCGTTTTTGGGACGATATTCTGTTGCTCTTCCTGATACTCTGTATCGGGTTGCTTTCCACCCGTGCCAAATTCTACGGATTCTTTGGGGCCGCGTTGTTGATGTTGACTTACCGTAAGTTTGGCGGACAGATGCGGATGAACATGAAATTCGTTTTGTTCTTTACGTGTTTATTGCTGATAAGTATTGGGCTGGCAAGAGAGAAAATCATTCTTTACTATGTGGATGGGATGATAAACTCCCATGAAATGTGGAGCCGTCCGGCCATGATGTTTACTTCGGGTAAGATTCTTGGAGACTATTTCCCTTTCGGGAGTGGTTTGGGAAGTTTCGGGACCAATGCTTCGGCCACTTATTATTCCTCGATATACGAGGAGTACGGAATCAATCATCTCTGGGGGTTGTCGGAAGAGATGCCTCAGTTCATATGCGATGCATTCTACCCCTCTTTGGCACAGTTCGGTGTGGTGGGAGTTGTACTTTATATATTGTTTTGGTATCTTATACTGCGGAATTCCGCTCGACGGTTGAATGACGAGAAACGGTTGTATGTGTGGCTTGTTGCATTTTTCTTTTTTATAGAAGGTACGGCCGATACTACTTTTACGCACAATCGCGGCTTATTCATACTCATATTATTAGGAATGGTATATGCCGATGAAGCCCGACAACAAAGTATATAGAAGAGGAGTAGCCTATTCGTCTGCGTTCAGCGTGGTAGGAAAGTTCACCGCTTTCTTCCTGCAATTGTTGGTGGCATATTGCTTTGGCGCCGATACGGGGACGGATATGTACTTTTACCTTATAAATATAGCCATCCTGTTGGGAGGGCTGTCGCAAACGCTCAATACCTCTATTCTTGTGCCCCGGGCAATGTTGCTGCGGAATCAGGGATACAAGCGGAAAGAGATGACATATCACAATACGTTTCTATGTACTTTTGCTCTTGTGTCTTTCGTTCTTATGGCTGTTTACTTGTTCATAGGCGGTGAGGATGCCGCCGGATGGATGATGAATTTCCCGGAAGCCGAGATTCTGCGTTACATTCACCTCTATTATCTGTTTTTTCCGTTGGCGTTTTTGCTGATAGTCAATATGTACCTGAGTGAAATCATTGTTTCATACAATTACTTTATCTTGGGTTTGCTCGGTAACTTTCTGCTTAATCTGGCAGGGATTGTCACACTTCTGTGTATCGGTTTTCAACGTGTTGAGGTTACGACGTTGATGTATGGCAATCTGGTTGCCGCACTGCTGACTTTCGTCTTTTTGATATGCTTCTTGAAATTCCGGCTCAAATGGAGATTTTTTTCGGTCGATTTTTCTTTTCTCGTGGCAGAAGGAAAGGCGTTGCTCGGGTTGAGCATGAATCAGGGCATTACCATTTTTGCTTCCGCCTTTCCGCTTTACCTGCTTTCGCAGTATCAACCGGGCATGGTTACTATTGTCACTTATGCGCTTAAGTTTATTCAATCTCCTTTAGCTTTCATACAGCAGTTTACCTCGGTGTTGCAGATAAAAATAAACAACCTTTATGGGCAACGCATGTTCAATGAAATGTATCGTGCCACGTTTAAGATGGCTCTGGGGCTTTTCCTGTTCACCGTAGTTACCTCGTCGCTTATTTTCCTGTTGCGTTACTTCATAGCCGAAGGGTTGTACGGTTTGGGTAAAATGCCTTTCGAAGCCATGAATACGCTGGCTTATCTGATAGGTGTGTTGGCTTTCAGTATGCCTTTTGTTGCTGTCAGTCTGGCTTGCATGAAAATTTATTTCACCGAGCAGCGCATACGAACTTACGTTTCGATTATGCTGATAACGAATTTGCTTTCCTGTCTTTGCTATCAATATGCAATCAGCAGGGAAGGGGTATCCGGGTATGCCGTAGTATATGTGGTAACCGAGGTGGCGATTATGGTATGGATCATCGGCGGTTTGTTGGCAGGGAGAGTAAAAACGTAAAGACAACTTATTATGACATATTTGGTGTTCGATAACTTTCATGATAATTTCAAGCCTCATCAAAAGCAGATCCTTGACTCTCTGCGTGGAAAAGGAATTGATATAAAAGAATATTATTCTCCTGCCGGTAGCAGTTTGTTTCTGGCATGGTTAGGTGGTGCGTTGGGAATCGTCAGGCGTTCTGCTCATGGAGATACGTTGATTTTCTGGTATGACTTTCAGGCGGTCATTTGCTACTGGCTTTGCCGGTTATTTTTTCTGAAGCGGAGGTTCGTTGTGTTGAATATTCTTCTCAAAGAGAAAAATACGTGGAAAAACCGGATTGTTGCCTGGCTCTATAAACCGATGTTATGTACGGAAGATATACAGATAACTGTGACGTCATCAGCATACGGAGAGGCTTTGAATCGCCGGTTCGCGTTACGCCGGAAGTACGTCTTGCTGCATGATGTTTATGGTTATAAAGACGTTGAAGAAACGTCATACCGTCATGGAGGAAGAACGGTTTTCTGCGGAGGAAATAACGGGCGCGATTGGAAGATGGCGTTTCGTGTCGCAAGTCTTATGCCGGATGT
>JBHADT010000075.1:0-14067 GCA_041855205.1 Bacteroides sp. | reverse complement strand
GCGGACCAAAAGGTCGGACAGGATATCAAACATCGCGCTAAGCTTACCGCCTCCGGGAAAGCGGGTGCAAAAGTAGACAACTTGGAGATACAATCCAAATATAAGGGAAGAAAAATTAAAGGAAAATGAAAGAAAATAACAAAAAGCCTGGAAAACAGGAGGATAGAGGAAAGGAAAAACATGACAGGAAAAAGGAAATGAAAAAAGGGACACATTATATAATATATGGAAAGGGGAAAGGGAAAGATACGGCAGGAGGGTTATGAGGGTGCAATCCTTATCAAGGGAAGACACAACTTATCTCTCGGAAAGGAGGCGGAAAACGAAGATGTACCGCGCCCGTACGGTTATATAAACCATGCCCGTGTGGTGCGGGCAGCACACGGGTGCGGTATCCGTACCGCACCCGTGGCGTTCTTGAGGTACACCACAGGGGGCTGCAGGGGCTACAAAAAAGGAAGGGAAGCGGGCTGAGAAGGGAGGTGTAGCAATACCGGGACGGTTTGTGGAGCGGGGATAAATGGCGCGGTTCCCGACCTTACTCAAAGCCGCTCATCAGCCGCGAATGAAGAAACGCGCGCGAGGTCGGGCAAAGGACAAAGAAAGAGACTCGCGAACAAACATGACAGGCACAAAAACGAACAAATCAAAAGAAAAAAAACTTAAAAAAGAAACAATGAGATGATTTGAGTATTTTTGCGCTCATCAACAACTACTATTCATCATGATTAAAGCTCTCTTTTTTGACATAGACGGTACGTTGGTCAGCTTCAACACCCACTCCATTCCCTCTTCTGCCGTTGAAGGCATACGTGCCGCACACGCCAAAGGCATACGCACATTCATTGCCACAGGTCGCCCTGCGGTGATAATCAATAACCTTTCTCCTCTGCAAGAACTCGGGTTGATAGACGGGTATGTCACTATGAACGGAGCTTATTGTTTCACCGGAAACGAAGTAATCCATCGCTCCTCCATCGCCCACGCAGACGTGGAAACACTGGCTAAGTTCTCGGCAGAAAAGCAAATTCCCTGCATTTTTGTGTCGGAAGACGACATCTGCGTGTGCCAGCCCAATCGATTGGTACAGACTATATTCAATGAACATCTGAAAGTGGATGCATTGCCGGTCTCCACCCCAAAGGAGGTTATCGGACAGGAAATTTTCCAAATGACAGCATTCGTCACAAAAGAACAGGAATCCGACATCCTTCCTCTGCTTCCCGCTTGCGCATCGGCACGTTGGCATCCTGCCTTTACAGATATTACCGCCAAAGAAAACAGCAAGCAGCAGGGTATCGAAAGAATGATAGCCCGCTTCGGCATCCGCAGAGAAGAAGTGATGACGTTCGGCGACGGGGGAAACGACACAGGTATGTTGCAATATGCAGGAATCGGGGTGGCGATGGGTAATGCCACAGATGAGGTGAAGCGACATGCCGATTACGTGACTTCATCGGTAGACGAAGACGGGGTGGCGCACGCACTCCGACATTTTGCCATCATCTAACCGCTCTTCACGAATTTGACAACGACGACCATAGACACCGGCAACAAGGAGTTTCAAGACGCTTTGAAACTTGTACAATATACTCGCCAGTCCGTATTTCTGACAGGGAAAGCCGGCACGGGTAAGTCTACCTTTCTGCGCCACATCTGTCAACAGACCAAAAAGAAACACATCGTGCTCGCCCCCACGGGCATAGCCGCCATCAATGCCGGCGGAAGCACTTTGCACAGTTTCTTCAAACTTCCTTTTCATCCGCTACTGCCGGACGATCCTAACCTAAGCCTCCAAAAGGGGCGGATTCACGAGTTTTTCAAATATACGAAACCGCACCGCAAACTGCTGGCAGAATTGGAATTGCTCATCATAGACGAGATTTCGATGGTGCGGGCAGATATCATAGATGCCGTAGACAGAATCTTGCGTGTCTATTCGCACAACCTGAGAGAACCCTTCGGCGGAAAACAGCTTTTGCTGGTGGGTGATGTTTTCCAGCTGGAACCGGTGACAAAAAGCGATGAAAGGGAAATATTGAACCGTTTCTACCCCAACGCATATTTCTTCTCGGCAAGAGTCTTTTCACAGATAGACCTCGTTGCCATCGAGTTGCAAAAGGTGTACCGGCAACGCGACAAGGTATTCGTGAACATATTGGATCGCATACGCACCAATACGGCCGGTTCCGCTGAATTACAGCTACTCAACACTCGCTACGGAGCGGAATTTAACCCCCATTCAAACGAGATGTATATCACACTCGCCACCCGCCGGGACAACGTAGACTTCATCAACAGCCGTCGTCTGGAAGAACTTCCGGGAGCCTCCGTCACTTTTCAGGGAAGCATTACGGGAGATTTTCCCGAAAGCAGTCTGCCTACTTCAAAAGATTTGGTACTAAAACCCGGCGCACAGATAATCTTCATCAAAAACGATTACGACAAAAGGTGGGTCAACGGGACTATCGGCATCGTCAGCGGATTCGACGAGAAGGAAGAAGCACTTTACGTCATCACCGACGACGGGAAGGAATGCGACGTCAGGCAGGAATCGTGGAAAAACATCCGTTACAAATACAATGAGGAGAAGAAAGAAATCGAAGAAGAAGTGCTTGGAACGTTCTCGCAATACCCCGTCAGGCTGGCATGGGCAATCACCGTGCACAAGAGTCAGGGGCTGACCTTCAGCCGGGTGGTTATAGATTTCGGCGGAGGGGTATTCACCGGCGGGCAGACTTACGTGGCACTGAGCCGCTGCACATCGTTGGAAGGAATACAACTGAAGAAACCCGTCAACCGGAGCGATATTTTCGTCCGCCCCGAAATCGTGGCCTTTGCCGAACGGTTCAATAACAGACAGGCCATAGACCGTGCGCTGAAGCAGGCACAGGCGGATGTGGAATACATAGCGGCAATCCGGGCTTTCGACAAAGGAGAGTTCGAGGACTTTCTCAACCATTTCTTCAAAGCCATTCACTCGCGCTACGACATCGAATCACCCATCGCCCGCAGATTCATCCGTCGCAAACTGGGAGTAATCAACAATCTCCGGGCTACGAACGCGCAACTGAAAGCCGACATGGAGGCGCAACAAAAACGGCTACAAACCTATGCCCGCGAATACTACCGTATGGGCAACGACTCCATTACGCTTGCACACGACATTCGCGCCGCACTCGCCAACTACGACAAAGCACTGGAACTTTATCCCGGATATACCGACGCATGGGTGCGCAAAGGCATCACTCTCTTCGACAACGGTATGTACAACGAAGCGGAGCAGTGTCTCAACCAAGCAGTCCGATTGCGCCCCACGGAGTTCAAAGCCATATACAACCGGGGCAAGTTGAGACTCAAAACAGGTGAAATAGACGGTGCCATTGCCGATTTGGACAAAGCAACCACCCTCAAGCCCGAACACCCCGGTGCACACGAACTTTTCGGCGACGCCCTCATGCAAGCGGGAAAAGAAGATGCTGCCGCCCTTCAATGGAGGATAGCGGAAGAATTAAGAAAGAGAAAGGAATAAACCTGTCCGGTTTCACCCAACAGTATTGATTCTTCTTGAAAAGTATGCTCTCTAGTACAAAAAAACAAAAGACCATCCCAGTAAATCATTGAGATGGTCTTTTGTTTATATTCACATCCTCACCGGTAAGCAACCGGTAGGGGAATATTTAGTATCTGATCATCACCTTTGCGGTACTCACACCTTCGCTTGTCATTACTTTCACAATCCACAAACCTTGCGGAAGTGTCATTTGTACGGTGGACGACGCTTTCAGCGACTTAGCCAGCATACCACTGGGAGCATATACCTGTACGACGGCTTCCGATGTGAAACCTTCCACATAAAGTTCGCTGCCTTCTACAAAGATACGAACAAGCGTGTCCTCGGCTACAGGCACGGAAATAGATGTCTCAATATCCGCCAACACCTTGATAGGATTCCAGCCGTCGCTGCCTTTAGTGAAATTGAAAGCAGTGATTTCGGTTCCGTCTTTCAAAACAGGGGTTACCGGTATATTAGCCCATGCCGCACGTGAAGCCCGGTTGTCTTCTCCCGAGAGTTCTTTGGTTCCGTATTCATAACAATGTTCCGACTCGCCACCCAAACTATTGTTCCAACCCTGCGGCAGAATCAATGACTTCTCTTCGCTGCCGGGGAAGTCGGTTTTGTCGATAGTCGTGTTGAAGAACACCACCTCGCTTGTTTTAGGCTGCCAGGGACGTCCGAAGTAACCGGGTTTAGAGAGATTCTCCGAAGCGGTTTCCGTACCCGGTTTAGCTGAGTTGATGGTACATTCGTACATCAGATAACCTCTGCCTCCGTTCTGTTGAGCGGCTGTAATATATGTCACATCGTTCTTGTCTTCACTGGTATTCATGGCGAGTTCCGTCTGATAGAACACTGCGGTCATGCCACCGAATATATAGTCGCAGGCACCCATTACCACACCTTTATATATAGCCACGCGATTTCCCGCGCTTCCGTAGAAAGTATCTTGGCGACCGATAATCCGGCAACGGTTGAACACCGCCTTATCAGCTATCACAGCCACGGCTGCCGCACGCTCCACAAACTTTTTGTTCTGTACGCCGGTATCTCCGAAGGTTACAGGACGCGTACCCTTACCGCCGGTTTCCCATTCTACAACCACATCTTCCGACTCTTTCTTGGATATATACTGATTGAAAGAATTCTCGAATATGATATCATGAGCCTCGAAACCTTCGGCAGCTATCACTACCGTAGCATTCCAGTAAGAACCGTTGGTGTTGCCACTACCCTTGTTCACATAAGAGAGCATGCCGTTTTCCTTATTCACACGCAGTACGTCGGCATTCCATTTCTGGTCGGTTCCCATACTGTAATAGCTATAACCATGACCATAGTAAGAAGTAACCCGCACTGCATTCTCGTCTATTTCCACACCTTTGTTCTTCAGTGCAATACTCGGTGTTGCAGCCGCATTCACCAACGAGACGTTAGGAACATCCACCACCAGCATTTCTTCGTAATTACCTGGTTCAACAAGAATCTTCACACGCTGGTTCGACGTACGTTTCATGTTTCGTACAGCCTCCAGTGCGGCGTTCAGCGATTGGTATTCAGATGAAGCTCCTACTCTGATTTCCTCAGCATACGGAGTGACTGTTGCCAGAGCCAAGCGCTTGATGTATGTGGTGCCAGCTCCGAAAGTCAGTGTGACATAACCGTCTGCTGTTCCCGTATATTCATACTCGGCAACGTCTGTTTTGTTCGTGCTTCCGGTAGAATTTGTCGTAGTGATGCCGGCACCTCCCTCGATAGTGAAGTTAGCCGAATAATAGAAGGTTACGGTCAGTTTGTCTTTTGCTTTCACCGGTACTTTGATGGTTGCACCTTCTACGCCCAGCAGATGTCCCTTAGCCACTTCATTCTTCACATTGCCGGTAAAGAGCAGTCCGTTGTAAGCCGTCTCACCTGAGGCAATCTGTTTGTCGTTAAAATTCCATACACGTACGGGAGCAAACGTCAGAGTCTTTTCCACAGCGGCTTTCTCCACTTTCAGGTTCGCAGTCAGCGCCAGAGCCAAAGGCCATTTATCCAAACCTGTGCAAGCCACTGCATAGTTCCCTTCCCGCAGACTGATGGCATCCGTGGCGGCAAAAGCATAGACATAACCTTCCTCATTAATGTTACTGAAAGTAACCCGGGCTGAAGCTTTCTGTTCGGCAGAGAGTCCTTCCAGCGTAAGGTTCACCTGATAACGGGGTTTGGCTTCAAAACTGATGTCTATCGCCTGAGATCCCGTAACCATAATCTTATCGGATGGGATATAATAATCGTTTACACCTTCGGCTGAAACGATATAATCGGTATTGGGTTCAAGTTCCACCGAATAACTGCCATCCGCACTAACTGTGGGTTGAGGCACAAATTCCTTGGCAACGGAAGGGGTAAAACGGAGTGTTACCTTCTTAAACGACTCTTCGGGCAATCCGATAAGTTTACCGCTAACCTTGCTTAATGCTATCTTAGTCACCGTAATATTCAACGTAGCTGCACTTTCGGCATTCACCTTTGCGTTGCCACTGATGAGATAACCCGGAGCATTGGAGAGACTCACCTCATATTCATAACCGGCGGGAACACGCGCGCTGTAATTCATGCCTTCAAGTTTCGCTTTCCACTCTTTTCCTGCAGTGTTGGTAAACACCACACCCCACCCCGAAGGAAGTTCCACTCCCTCGGCGGCGGCAACCTGTCCGCTGATAGTGATGTATGTGGCAGACGAACGAACGATACGATAGTAAGACGGTTTGTCCACCGCATCATAAAGGGCAAACTCTCCGGCATTCTTTGCAGCAAACTTAAACTCCGTAACGGTAGCCGGCATCAACGTTTCATCGTCTTGCGAATTATCCGTTGTGTTTACGAAGTGCAGCATACCCGTACCATTCTGAGAAGAAGCGAACACGGATACATTATCATCTTCTTCGAGCTGTATGGTAAAGCGTCTATCGGGGCGTGCCGAAGCATTGATATACAGACGACCTTTGAAATCCGCAGAGCCCACATTGGCATCGTAACGGGTGAGCAATTCGTTCGATGTACGCAAACGGTCGTTCTTTCCTCCCTGCCATTTCAGCTTTCCTACCGTAAAAGTTTCAGCAAAATTGACTCCGGCACTACCCGCGACAACATCCGCTCCGTACCATCCGTTCATCACGTCTACATTCAACTGATTCACATAAGCCGTCTCATCCAGTTGTTCGGCACCGAAATCCCACACATCCGCCATTTTGGGCGTATCAATTATCTCTTCTTCCTCCTCTTCTTCAGGAGTCTGTTCACCCGCCAAACGAATATCGGCACCATATATCTGCATGCCGCCCGTAGAGTTATTCACCACACGTATGTAAACGGGAGTGGCAGAGGCTACCTCTGCCGAGCAATCCAATTCCAACTTTCCTTTAGCTCCTATAATCTCACGTACTTTTTCTCCCCAATTGGCACCATCCGTGCTGACGAACACTTCGCCCGAAAAACTACCGGTACGCACCAGGTAGAGTTTGAACGTCCCGCAACTGGACAGTTTGAAGATAGCATCTCCACCGGTTTTATTCACTACGATTGCTCCTGTCTTATCCGCAAGGTCGGGCAGTTTGTCGCCATCGTTTTTGGTTTTCTGATATTTCGCCGAACCGGTGATTGAACCATCGGCATACAAAGCCTCCACCACTGCCGAGTTGTCTTCATTGAACCAGAAGTAATCGTTTGCAGGAGCGGTTTCTCCGAAAAAAGAAACTCCGGCTGTCGTATTTCCACCCGTACTGCCTCCGGCATTGATCTCTTCTCCCGTACCCGGTTTCACATTACTCCAAAGTGTAGCCCCTGCGCCGGTTGTAGTCTGATAACCTTCTACCGCAGAACTGTTGGAAACAATGGCTGCAACTTTCTCTTTCGGAACGGGAGTGTAATCGTATTCATTGTAGGGATTGAACAAGGCTCCGGAGTTATTGAGAAGTCCGGAAGCGGCAAGCGTACCCGTACAATTCTCGTAATAATTGTCTGCCTCGTTCATTGTCACAAAACAAGGGTTCGCCACCCCTTTACTCACATTGTTGGTTATGGGATCTTTCACTCCGACGAACGCATTCTGATCTACATAAATGTTCGCCTCCATACCGGCACGGATGCAATAGTTATTGCCGGGAGAGTTGTACAGGTTGTTGACGCAGTGAATCGCACCGAAGCGTACGCGGGGCATGCGTTCAGTGATACCCTTCGACCACCAGTTCAGCGCGAGTGTTATCTTCATGGCGTTCTTGTCCGACCCCGAAGCACTGTCGCTGTGCCCTAAAAGATTGCTATACTTGTGTCCGGTGGACTTTGCCGTATAGTAAAATTTACACCACGACACCGTAATGTAGTTGGCTCCTCCCTTGATGTCGAGGTTACCATCTATCCCGTCGGAAAAATCGCAATGGTCTACCCACACGTTTTCACCGCCTTCGATTCCCAGAAGGTCCGCACCATTCACATCCACCGCACCGGGTCCTGTGAAGATGATGTTACGGATGATAACGTTCCTACCCCGGATATTCAAGATACCCGCTTCCCCTGAAGGAGAATCGAAACGTGCTCCGGGTTCTCCCAGAATAGAAATGTTTTTGGCTTTCTGATCGATTTTCTGTCCTGCCGCAAAGCTAATCGTAGTGTTGGCGGGAATGATAATCGTAGTAGTCGCGTTTGTTTTCGCCGCGGAGATTGCAGCCGCAAATTCCGTCTCGGTTGTGGGACGGTAGACATTAGGTGTTGTTGCCGTAACTTGCGAGAGTTCCGTGATTCCGCTTCCGGTAGTTCCTCCGTTAAGCGAAGCCCAACCGAACGGTCTGTTCAGATCCTGTCCGCACAAGAGCAGAGGCACCATCAACAGGGTCAGTAAGACCCGATAACGTGTAATGTTTTTCATAAGCTATTTTGTTAAACTTGTTTACAAGTGCAAGATTACACAAAGCGCTCTGCTTCCATGTGTATTTATTGGGTAATGATGTAGAAATACTAATCTTTTTTATCTACATTTGTCCGCTAACCGCACGATAATCACGAATATACCGCTTCTATGCTGCTGAAGTTATACGAAACGAACAACAGTCCGCAGGACTTACAGCGAGTTATCAGCCTGTTGAACGAGGGTGGACTTATCATCTACCCCACCGACACACAATACGCCGTAGGTTGCCATGCGCTCAAGGAACGTTCCGTGGAGCGTCTGTGCAGACTGAAAGGCATTGACCCCCGCAAGCATAGCCTCTCTATCATTTGCTACGACCTTAGCTCCATCAGCGAATACGCCAAGATGGACAATTCCACTTTCAAGTTGATGAAAAGAAACCTGCCGGGAGCGTTCACCTTTATTCTGAACGGTACCGTCCGCCTGCCCAAAATATTCCGCAACCGAAAGGAGGTAGGCATTCGCATGCCCGATCATCCGATTATCCGCGAAATAGCCCGACTGCTGGATGCGCCCATCGTTACCACCACCCTCCCCCACAGTGCAGAAGAGGAGATTGAATACAGCACCGATCCCGAACTGATTGACGAGAAATTCGGCGAACGGGTAGACCTTATCATCGACGGCGGCATCGGCGGCATAGAACCTTCCACTATCATAGATTGTACGGGAGAGGAGCCGGTGGTGGTAAGACAAGGAAAGGGATGGGCGGAGGGAATCTGACACGTCATATAAAAAACACATTATTATATATAATCCGGAACCTATGAACAACAAGGAGAAATATTGGAAATACTCTCTCGTCGTTTTCATCCTGACAATGGGAATAATCCTGTTCAGGGAACTGACTCCCTACATGAGCGGCTTCTTGGGAGCGCTGACCATCTACGTACTCGTACGCGGACAGATGCACTATCTCACCGACAAGCGGAATATAAGCCGGAATATTGCCGCCATGCTGATTACGCTGGAAGCCATTCTGTGTTTCCTTGTCCCGCTCGCACTACTCGTATGGGTCATCGTCAACCAGATGCAAAGCGTCAACCTCGATCCGCATGCGCTTATCGCACCCATTCAGAAGATAACGGACATCATCGAGAAACGAACGGGATTCGACTTACTGGGTAACGACACGCTCACTTTCCTTATCTCATCTCTGCCGCAGATAGGCAAACTAATTATGGGAAGCATCAGCAGTTTTGTCATCAATCTATTCGTACTCGTATTCGTACTGTACTTCATGCTCATGGGCGGAAAGAGAATGGAAAGATACGTCAGCGACATTCTGCCGTTCAACCGGACCAACACGGCAAACGTCTTGCAGGAATTTAAAATCACCGTCCGTTCCAATGCGGTAGGCATCCCGCTGCTCGCCATCATACAAGGAGGAATCGCCACGCTGGGTTACTGGTTTTTCGGGGTTCCGGATATTTTTCTTGCCGGAGTGCTCACTTGCTTCGCAACCGTGATTCCAATGGTGGGTACCGCCTTGATCTGGATTCCCGTGGCACTCTACATCGGATTGTCGGGCGATTGGATGAACGCCATCGGACTGTTTCTTTTCGGAAGTCTCGTCATCGCCCAGCTCGACAACCTGATTCGTTTCATCTTACAGAAAAAGATGGCAGACACTCACCCGCTCATCACGGTATTCGGAGTGGTAATCGGATTACCGCTTTTCGGCTTCATGGGCATCATCTTCGGTCCGCTGCTGCTTTCGCTGTTTCTTCTCTTCGTGGATATGTTCAAACGAGAATATCTGGACGAACGAAAATAAATTCCACATCTGACATCTGACAACTACATTGATTAATGATAAAAACGCTTCTTCCTACCCTTTTTCTGTTCCTCACGGCAACCGTCACCGCCTCCCAACCACCCAAGCGCGAAGTGCGTGCTGCATGGCTCACCACCATATACGGTCTGGATTGGCCTCAAACACTCGCCACCTCACCCGCAAATATCAAGCGACAGCAGAACGAACTGATTGAAATCTTGGATAAGCTCAAGGCTGCCAACTTCAACACGATTTTATTTCAGACGCGCATGCGAGGCGATGTAATCTATCCGTCTGACATAGAACCGCAAAGTGCAGTACTGACAGGCAGGTCTGCCGGAAGCCCCGGCTATGACCCGCTTCGCTTCGTCATCGAGGAGTGCCACAAACGGGGCATGGAATGCCACGCCTGGATAGTAACCATCCCGTTGGGCACCGTCAAGCACGCGGCTTCGCTCGGGAAACGGGCGGTTTCCCATCGTAAACCGGAAATGTGCATCACTTACAGGCGGGAAAAATACCTGAATCCGGCTCATCCGCAAACTAAAACATATCTGATGGGCTTGGTGCACGAAATAGTGGAACGATATGACGTGGACGGGGTGCACTTCGACTATCTGCGCTATCCCGAAAACGCTCCCGGCTTTCCCGATTCCCGCGATTATCGCAAGCATGGCAAAGGACGCACCCTCGCTCAATGGCGGAGAGACAACATCACGGAGATTGTCCGTCACGTGTACAAGGGCGTAAAAGCCCTGAAACCTTGGGTAAAGGTAAGCAGCAGCCCCGTAGGAAAGTTTCAAGACACGTCTCGCTACCCCTCGCGCGGATGGAATGCTTTCCACACCGTGTACCAGGATGTACAAGGTTGGTTGAAGGAGGGGATACAGGATCAGATATATCCGATGATTTACTTTCGAAGGAACGACTTTTACCCTTTCGTTCTGGACTGGTATGAGAACAGTAACGGACGACAGGTAATTCCCGGACTGGGCATTTATTTTCTCGACCCCAAAGAGGGCAATTGGAAGACAGAAGAGATTGCACGACAAGTGGCTTTCATCCACCGCGGGCAACTTGCAGGAGCAGGCTTCTATCGCACACGCTATCTCATGAACGATACGCAGGGTGTTTATACCTGCCTGCACAATGAATTCTACACTGCCCCCGCACTGCCTCCGTCCATGCCATGGATAGACGATGTTCCACCCACGGTTCCCGGAGAATTCACCGTCCGGCGCGAAGCGGACGGGTATGTGCACCTCACTTGGAAACCTGCCACGGACAATGACCCGCACAATCCGCCGACCTATGTCATTTACGCTTCGGATTCATATCCGGTGGACACCAACAACCCCAGACATATCATAGCCCAACGCGTCACGGGAAGCGGGTATTTCCACACCACCGTTCATCCTCTCTTGCGGAAACGTTATTTCGCCGTGACTGCCATGGACAGGTGCAACAACGAGAGCGCTCCCGCACAGGAACGAAGACGGTAGTTCTTCAATCCCGAGAAATGTACTGATTATAAACCATTTACACCTCTCCCATAGGGTTCGGGAACCAGACCTGTCTCGTTTCCGCACCGTACCCGTATGGTTCCCCTACCATACGGGAATTGTTCTTCCAAAACATCCGTTTCTTCTGTCAGAAGTCTCCATTCCGTACGTCCCGCCCGTGTATTCCACACATGGTATCATCTACATCCCTTACCTCCACGTACACCCGGTAACGACTCTCCGGAGTCACGGGCACCAGAGACATATAGCCGGAAGACAGACATCCACCTCTCACCACGGCGGGCGCAATAGCCGTTCTTTCCCGGTGTTCCGCAAGCAAGTCGCCCGTACTGCGGTGGTATTCGACCCGGAAAACACCCGTCTTACCCTGCTGCACGAAACGTCTGTAAAATTCGTGAGCCACAACGCCCATGTTCATCCGCAGATTGATTTCCACGCAAGGAAACAGTTCGTATCCTTCCGCCCCGTAGCGATGGCATATCATCATGTCGACTCCTATGTATCCGTTGTACATCCGTGCAAAACGTTCCGCCAATACAGTTTGTAAATATCCGCGCACGCGATGCAGGGATTCCGGCGGGATATAGGTCGTGAGCCGTTGCTCCAAACGCTCGTCCGTATCCAGCAGATTGCCGGCATAGGCTCCTTTCCCGTTGGTGAAAAACAACGAATAGCCCACAAATTCCACTCCCCCTTTCCCATCCGAACGAAACTCCATCGCAAAGTCTTCTACCTTATTATATATAGGCATGGCAACCAGCCCGCCTTGCTCCCGCTGCATACGCACACACCAGTTTGCCGTATCGGGCGGAAAGTTCCCGCCTCTGCACCAGCGCAGACCCTTTCCGCTCCCCGACCAGAGGGATTTGAACACACAATCAGCATGTCGCCCGAGATAGTCTTTGCAAGCCTCCGCCGTCACAAGGAAATCACCCTCACCGCAACAATCCGGGAAGTTTCTCATCTCGTTCAGGATTTCCAACGCCGTAAGCCGGGAGGAGCATCGGCGATACGTATCCAGCCAAGACAAGTCCGGCAGTTGCCCTTCGGAGACACCCGCTTTAAGAAGCCTGTACCGCAAAGCCCTGTTCCAGCCCCAAGGTTCTATCCCGGTATGCGGCAGACAAGACAATTCAGACATTGCAACCGTACACACCGGCAACGAGAAAAAGGAACGCATCCCGTCGATAACCCCCATGCTACGGACAGACGGAACCAACACTCCGCCATCGAGCGGAGCATACCAGAGAGGAAGCAAAGCCAAATCTTCCGCCATACGCGCAACCAATGCCGACGGCAGGTAGTTCAGTCCGTTATCGGCAAGCGCCAAATCGGCATCGGGATTGAAGAGGTAGAGTTGCATAAATTACATTTCCAAAGAATATACGAATACAAACTTACGGAGAAAAAGCATATACGGCAAATGAGTGCAGTTCGCCAACAAAACTCAATATTCTGTCAACTCCACTTTGCAATTCCGCAAAAAAGGCGTATATTTGTCGCTCGTAATGAATGTAACAGCATGGAAGCATTTTACCGTACACACGCTTACTTGGTAGAGCACACGAATGCCCCTGTTCGTCGCGACCTTATGGACGAAATAAACTGGAACGACCGTTTGATTGGTATCAAGGGGACGCGAGGCGTGGGCAAAACCACTTTTCTGCTCCAATACGCGAAAGAGAAATTCGGGACCGACCGCTCCTGCCTGTTCATCAACATGAATAACTTCTACTTCTCCGGGCACACGCTGGTTGAGTTCGCACAAGAGTTCCAACGCCGCGGCGGCAAAGTGTTGCTGATAGATCAGGTGTTCAAGCATCCCGACTGGAGCAAGGAGTTGCGCATGTGTTACGACTGCTTTCCTAACCTGAAAATCGTATTCACCGGTTCATCGGTAATGCGCCTGAAAGAAGAAAACCTCGAATTGCGCCACATCGTGAAGAGTTACAACCTTCGGGGATTCTCTTTCCGCGAATTTCTGAACTTGCAGACAGGAATGCGGTTCCGCGCATACAGCCTGGAGGAAATCCTCAGCAACCACGAACAGATTGCCAAAGGAATCTTGTCCAAAGTACGTCCGCTGGAATACCTGCAAGACTACATGCACCATGGTTTCTACCCTTTCTTCCTGGAAAAACGAAACTTCTCGGAAAACCTGCTTAAAACCATGAACATGATGGTGGAAGTAGACATCCTGCTCATCAAGCAAATCGAACTAAAATACCTCCCTAAAATAAAGAAGTTGCTTTATCTGCTT
>JBHADT010000074.1:0-5296 GCA_041855205.1 Bacteroides sp. | reverse complement strand
CTCTGCAGTGAGTGCGATATAAAAGTTAATACCATTTACCAACTTCTAAAGCAAACAAAAAGCCTCTGAATTTCAAGGAAATTCAGAGGCTTACTTTTTTTACTATGTGGTGCCACCAGTTTGTGAACTGACAGCTATAATTCGTTGACTTTCACCTCTTTCTATAAGAACATCATCACTCCTGTAGCCAAACTGTAGCCAATTCAGAGTATTATGAGAACACTTACAGATACGATGATGTAGTAACATCTATCATTTTCCTAGGTACAAAGATACCTCAAAAATGAACGATCTCCAAACTTTTTGAGAGAAAAGATGTTAGAGAGCTCTTGGCTACAATTTTCAGTGCACGGTGCAAGCCCTTAATATATAAAGGGACTTGCACCGTGCACTGACAGTCCCTTGTCTGTGTGATTGCCTGATTGCTCTTCGATCTAAAATGGTATTATAATACTGAACAATAGTACCATATTATTCTAAATAAAGGTGTTTCCATTCGGAACTTTGTAGCCTATTCACCATAGAATTGTATAATATGGCAAAGAAGAAGCACTGCAATCCGAAAGCAAAGGGGCGATTATATGTTGTGCATCCGCCCCTTGACGTATTAGTATCATTTTGTGAAAACGTGAAGAATGCAGCAGACGTAAGCGGTATCGAGTACTCAAATTTCATCAAAGCCTGCAAATTGGAAAAAGACATCAGAATCAGCACTTACCAAAAGTGTGCTGCCGGGTTTGGCAAGGACGTACTGCTGATTCACCTGCCTTGTGGGTTGATCGAATCCGTTGTTCCCTCCAAACGACATTTGAGCAATCGCTTCTACTGTATAAAACAGGAAGATCTGATGAAGATACTTAATCGTCTTTTTCAAGTGAAAGAAACACACCTATCGCTTTTCCTCGAATCGTTTTGGAATAGAATAACAGAGGGAACCGATGAAGCTATGATGAGATGGTTTCTTTTATCTATGATAGAACTCTGTCAAAAGTTGCTGGAGGAAAATGGAAATGCATGACATCCTCAATCTGGCGGCAGAGATCCGTTCCTTACGTGAAGAACTCAAACAAGTTGCCCGTTTCATCCTAGAGCTGAAACGAGATTATTCTGTTCTGGAAGATAAAATAGAACTGGGCACCTCGGATGTCCTGAGATTGCTCGGCATCTCTAAAGCCTCTCTGGCGCGATGGCGAGAGTCAAACTCCGTTCCTTATCGGTATGTATCCAGCAATCATGTCGTCTACCCTTTCAAAGGACTTTATATAGCCATTAAGACGGGACGGGCTACATTCAAAGGGTTTCGCCGTTTGGAAGCCTTACAGCGTATGAACGCCTATAAAGACGGTATTCTAAAAGGCTATATGGGAGAGGACTCACAAAGTTTGTTTGAAGAACTATGAACCTGAAAGAAGAAATTTTGCAGAAGACCAACCATGGATTGGAGGTGTTCTGTTTCTATATGCCGATAGACTTTGTTCCGAAACGCAACTTTCGCAATCCCCTGTATGATGACAAGCATGCATCATGCAATGTATACTTTGATGCCAAGTCGCAATGCTATCGTATGAAGGACTTCGGGAATGAGGCATATTCCGGTGATTGTTTCTGGTTTGCTGCCACAATTTTGGGACTTGATGTCCGTACAGAGTTCAGAAAAGTGCTGGCAACAATCATACACGACCTGGGACTCAACATTCCCATCGAAGAGAGGGTTGTTTCGGAGAAAAGGCAAATTTATCCAAGGATTTCTTCTCCTGCCATACACAGAGATGCCGTTTTCGAAGCTCCTGAAAACAAACGATGGTTCAAGATTTACGAGCAACCTTTCAGTGTAGAAGAGAAGAAGTTTTGGTTACGATATGGAATAACGGACAAAACCCTGACGCAATACCGAGTGAAGTCTCTGTACCGATATGAGGCCATTTCCGGTCAAGGGAAAGCGTTCACGCTGACTTCGACGAAAGAAGAGCCGATATTCTGTTACATAATGGGAGACTTCGTAAAAATATATCGTCCGAAAAGCAAGTTGCGCTTCCTCTACGGAGGAGAGAAATTAGAAGACTATGTTTTCGGATTTGAGCAATTACCCAACAAGGGCGATATTCTCTTTATCACGGGCGGAGAGAAAGATGTTCTGTCACTTTCTGCCCATCATTTCAATGCCATCTGTTTCAATAGCGAAACGGCTTCAATACCGGTGAATATCATTGAAAGTCTGCAACTCCGCTTTCGGCACATCATCCTGCTTTATGATGTGGATGAGACCGGACGGCGTGAAGCACAGAGGCAAATGGAGTTGCTGGCACAATATAATGTACTGTATTTGGAATTACCTCTCCGAGGGACTAAGAGCGAAAAAGACATCTCGGACTTCTTTGCCTTGGGAAGAACGGAACGTGAATTACAATCTCTGCTTACAAATAAACTTTCAGAAATATACACGCAAACAGTCATGATGCTGCAATCCTGTGAAATCGACTACGAAAACCCTCCGGACAGGTCTCAATCTGTCGTGGCGGTGAATGGTGTTCCGTTGGGTACACAGGATAACCTTTTCTGCATCACCGGAGGCGAGGGTACGGGCAAAAGCAACTATGTGGGAGCCATTCTTGCCGGAACATTGGGTGTATATATTAATATAAAACCACCCCACTTTTCAATCTAAAAGTATACCACTTATTAACCTGAACGGATTTTATCTATTCACCATAAATGATAAGTATGTATACAAAACAAGAAATCATCATTCGAAGTCACCGTGAAGGTCACAGTCAGCGTAAAATAGCTCGCGATCTTCACATCAGCCGCAAGACGGTCAAGAAATACCTCGATGAACATGCCTCATGTCTGCAATCAAGCACTTGTAAAGAGAAGGCTCATTCGGGTAATCTGTCCCTGCAGCCGGTTTACCGGCTCTCCCGGGCTCGGTCAAAGCTGAAACTCACGCGCGAAGTGGAATCGGCTATCGATAATTTGCTTGCGGTGAACGAACAAAAAAAAGCCCAAGGTCTGGTCAAACAAATGCTCAAAAAGAAAGACATTTTGGAGCAACTCCACCTGCAGGGATTTGACATCGGTTACACCACGGTGTGTAATTATATTGCCGGCAAAGAAAATCGTCAAAAGCCAAAAGAAGCGTTTATCCGTCAGTCTTACAACCCGGGCGAGAGCTGCGAGTTTGACTGGGGGGAGATAAAACTGCTCATCGGGGGTAAATGGCGCAAGTTTCACCTTGCCGTTTTCACCGGCGCTTACAGTAACTATCGGCAAGCCTATATTTACCATCGGCAGGACACCTTGTCTTTCCAGGAATCTCACGTACGTTTCTTTGCCTCGGTGGGGGGAGTTTACCCCCGTATGGTTTACGACAACATGCGTGTGGCGGTGGCCCGTTTCGTGGGGCGTCATGAAAAAGAACCCACCCGTGCCTTGTTGGAGATGCGTGCGCATTACGGATTCACTCATCGTTTCTGCAACGCTTACCGGGGCAACGAGAAAGGGCACGTGGAGCGCAGCGTGGAGTACGTTCGCCGCAAAGCTTTCGCTCTGAAAGACGATTTTGAAACCCTGGAACAGGCCTCATCGCATCTGTCCCGGATTTTGAAAGATTTAAACGGTCGTAAACAGCAGGGTTACGGCAAGAGCGCTGAAGAACTGTTTGCCCAAGAGGTGCCGGTGTTGATGCCTCATCCCGCTTCGGAGCTTATATGCAGTGAACAAATTCAATTACGGGTGGATAAGTACGCCACCGTTTGTTACCGTACCAACCGCTACTCGGTGCCCGATAATTTAGTGGGAAAGTTCGTCGAAATGAAAGCCTCGAGCCGAAGCGTGGAGTTGTATCATGGAGAGGAACGCGTCGGCCTTCACGCGCGAAGTTACGGTAAACACGAATGGGTGGTGCACATCGCGCACTACCTGTCCACCTTTCAAAGGAAACCGGGCGCTTTAGCCGGCAGTGTGGCCTTGGCACAAAGTGGCTATCTAAAAAAACTATACCTGGATTTTTTCAGCCATCAGCCGCGTGAATTTATCGGTCTGCTCTCCTTCTGCCATGAGCGTAAAATCAGTCAGCAGAGATTGGAGGAAACCGTCGCTCGGCTGTTGGATTGTCCCTGTGTATCCCTTAGCGTGGAGAAGCTGCGCGCCTTGTTGGGCAACACTATCGAGCAAGCCCCCAGCGTGCCCCAGGACACTATCTGCACTATGGCTCAAAGGCAACTTGCTTACATAACCGGATTAATGGCTTAAAACGACAACAAATGGAAACAACACATCAAGACATCGTAGCCTACGGCAAAGAGCTCAGGTTGCCCGTTTTCAGACGGGACTACAGGGAGCTGGCAGTGGAGGCGGCCGCCTCGGGACTCAATTATGAAGCCTACCTGCTCACGTTAATGCAGCGCGAATATGAACTGCGGCTTGAAAACCGTAAAAAAGCCCGGATACGAAACGCGGAGTTCCCCTCCAAAATGTATCCGGGCAATCTGAACCGCTCCCAACTGCCCGCGGGGGCACAGGAAAAACTGCCTGTATTGGAGCGGTTGGATTTTATAGGCGCCGCCCAAAACGTGATTCTCTCGGGCAATCCCGGAACGGGCAAAACGCACATCGCCATCGGCTTGGGGCTGAAAGCCTGCTTACAGGGTTACAAGGTGTTTTTTACCACCGTCCACCGGCTGCTTACCCGGTTGCGTGAATCGCACTCGGAACTATCGTTAAGAAAGATTGAGGCCAAGTTTGAGAAGTACGACCTGGTTATCTGCGACGAGTTCGGATATGTCTCTTTCGATAAAAAAGGAGCCGGACTGCTGTTCAACCACCTATCGCTCAGAACCGGAAGAAAGGCAACCATCATCACCACCAACCTGTCCTTTGACCGGTGGCAGGAAATCTTCGGTGACCCGGTACTCACGGCTGCCCTGGTAGACAGAATCACGCACAAAGCACACTTGGTAAATATGAACGGGGAGTCATACAGAATTAAAGAAACAAAAAAAATGATGAATATACAATGAAAGGAAAGAGAAACAAAATAAGAGCACCAACCTTTTGTTAGTATTGCTATTTTGGCGGTACCGCCAAAATAGCAATACTAACAAAACAAGTTTGTAAATTAATTTTAAATGGTATACTTTTGGATTGAAATACTGGTATACTTTTGGGGTGAAATAAACAAACACTGGAAATCATACTTAGCGATCAGAAAGAGGAGATAGATAATTGGACGAATGAATATCTATGTCCTCGCAATGAAGAAAGGCTTGTGGATTTGGAAAGTCCTCAGGCACAGGTT
>JBHADT010000073.1:0-7194 GCA_041855205.1 Bacteroides sp. | reverse complement strand
CACCGAAACATGGGGATAAGCTTCCTGAAACTGTTCGATCATCTTCTGATATGCCATTATTTCCTTATCGGTACCCCAACCCATAAATCTTATTTTTTGTTGCTCATCTGCAGAAGCCATGGCCTTTGAGTTTACTTCCGTCACAGCTTGATTTGGGTTCTGATCATTCGTACATGCCATTAAGGATAGTAAGACAGCCGTTACCATACAATAAATCCTGAATGTTTTCATCATGTTTCCTCTCCTTTATTTAACTATTATTTATATTTTTAAGGTTAAAAATATTTTAGCATCTGTATTTTTACCATGTCAATATATCCATAAAATATATGTTTTTATAGATTATTCTTGTTTTATAAACATAATTTATGTTTATAACCCATTGAAATAAAGATGAATTTCATGTTATGATTAAGGTACGGAGGTAAAACACATGGCAGATATTTTAGAAATTGATTTAAATGATGAAGATAGGATATGCAAGCTGAGTTCCGCTCTGTCTTCCCCAGCGCGAATACAAATACTAAAATTACTGTATTTCAACAGCTACAGTGTGGTGGAAATCGCACAGAAGTTGGATATTCCGACATCCAGCGCCGCTTTGTATGTAAGGTCCTTGGAGGAAGCCGGACTGATAAATACTTATGTCCAGAAACGAAGCAGAGGTTCAAGTAAAATATGTAGTAGAAAAAATGACTTTATCAACATTAAGCTGATCACAGAGGACGAAACTGTTCATAAAGCACACAGTATCTCCATGCCGGTAGGCGCATACAGCAATTGCAGTGTCAGTCCTACCTGCGGGATCGCCTCGGAATTAAATTATATCGGTCACCAAGACAGACCTGACAGTTTTTTTCTTCCCGAACATTATACAGCACAAATTCTATGGTCTTCCAACGGATTTGTAGAATACCTCTTTCCTTTCCCTTTCTCAAACGGTGAACAGTTAGAACGACTCATTCTCAGCTTTGAGGCGTGCTCGGAGGCAGCAAACTACAAGGAAGATTGGCCTTCGGAAATATCTGTTGATATTGACGGATTAGATTGTGGAACATGGTTTTCTTCCGGAGATCACGGAGAAAGAAGAGGACGATTAAACCCTGCCTGGTGGCCGAGCGGATGTACGCAGTATGGAGAGTTGGTAAAATTAGAAATTTCCACTCATGGAACTTTTATTAATTCCAAATTTGCATCAAATACCACTGTCAAGAACTTCTGTTTTTCGAAAACCAAACCAATCGTTATTCGTATCGGCAACAGACCGGAAGCACGTTGTGTCGGCGGATTCAGTCTGTTCGGTAAAAAATTCGGTGATGTCGAGCAGGATATTGTTCTCTCACTAATTTATTAATACACAAAAAGCATCCCCTTTATCTGTCACCTTCCATGTATCCGAACTCACATCGATCAATGAGAGCAGGGAATCCATGAAAGGCAGAAAAACCCACACCAAAAAACGCAATAAATGCTCCTCCGAAGGATTCCAAGGAAGTGCTGATTCAATCAGCGCTTCCTCAGATATTTGCTCTCCTTTGCTACCTGACAAAGAGTTCCCTCAAATAATGCCCCTCCGGCCGATCTCCCACAAGTCTCATAAACTCCCGAACTTTTTCAACATCGATTCTTTCTTCCTTTGACTTCAGATGTACATATAGCGCTCCAATCAGATTGGAATCATTGAAAAACCTGCATGTAGTTACTTCCGGAATCGACATGGGATACGGAAATACATTCCCCAGATTCCGAAGTTCTTCCCGGATCAGTCCGGGAACTCCCGCCTGTTCGGCAAGGAGCTGGGAACGATTCCGATAGTTTTCCCATCCGTAAAAATATAACTGAACTCGCCTGCCATAAAATGAACGCCCTTAAGAACCTTCTTATCCACAATAACAGCTCCAAACCGCTGTCCCCAGAATGAGTGCAATGGAATTCTGACAGTCGGAAAGACTTCCTTTCCAAACTTCTGCCAAGGCTGCACATTTTGCATCGTTTTCAACCGTCACGGGAACCTTGCATCTGTTCCGGAGAATCTCAACAATATTAATCTTGTTGATAAAAAAAAGAGAACCTCCGTTATACATAAAACTGGAATTACTGTCTATCATACCCGGTGACGATATCGCAATGCCTTCTATGACATATTTGTCAGCATATTTATCAAAAATCCCTGCGATAGAATCAATAAATCGTTCCAATGACTCCTTTTCTGTAGGAATCTTATCTTTTTGAATAAAGCTGCTCTCTTCATCCATGACGGCATATTTTACAAATGTTCCGCCTATATCAATTACCAAGTACATAAACCTACCTCTCGTGTAATGATGCACCGTTGGATTTAATGACATCCCGATACCAGTAAAAACTCTTCTTTTTATAACGATTGAGAGTTCCGCTTCCATCGTCGTTTCTGTCTACATAAATAAAACCATATCTTTTTTTTAGTTCCGCAGTGGATGCGCTTACCAGATCAATACATCCCCAGGAAGTATAACCCATAATCTCCACACCATCCTCAATGGCCTGCTCCACCTGCAACAAATGGCTTTTGAGATAGTCAATCCGGTACTCATCATTTACCGTCGGAATGCCATCATCCCCCATCACCGGCTCATCCACCGCCCCAAGTCCATTTTCCACAATAAACAAAGGTTTCTGATATTTATCATAGAACCGGTTTAAAACATATCTTAAACCCTGGGGGTCAATCTGCCATCCCCACAGGGACGATTTTAAATACGGATTCGAAACCCCGTTGAATAAATTTCCCTCTCCTCGTATGTTTTTCTCCGGATCTGCCGTAGCACAGACAGACACATAATAGCTGAAGGATATGAAGTCCACCGTGTTTTTAAGAATTTCTTCATCCTCTTTGGTGATTTCTATCTGAATGTTGTTCTCACGCATATAGCGCTTCATATATCCCGGATATCTTCCGCGAACATGAATCTCCGCAAACATATCATGCTTATGTTCTTCTTCCATGGCTGTGATCACATCGTCGGGATTCGGTGACAGAGGATATACCGGTATGGACAAAATCATACATCCGATTTTAAACTCGGGATTGATCTCATGCCCTATTTTTGTTGCCAGTGCCGAGGCTACCATTTCATTATGAATCGCCTGGTACAGCTCCGACTGTGAGAGTTCTTCCGGGGGCGTATTGATTCCGCCGCTCATAAATGGCGAAATTAAAATGGAATTAATCTCATTAAATGTAAGCCAATACTTCACTTTATCGCGATATCTTGTAAACACCGTCCTTACATAATTCTCATAGAAAAGGATCAGCTTTCGATTTTTCCAGCCATCATAATGCTCCGCCAGATACAGCGGTGTCTCATAATGAGACAGTGTAACAAGAGGTTCCATTCCGTATTTGATACATTCGTCAAAAACCCGATCATAAAACGCCAATCCGGCTTCGTTGGGAATCAACTCATCACCATGCGGAAAAATCCGGCTCCATGCAATGGACAATCTGAAAACTTTAAATCCCATTTCTGCAAACAACTTGATGTCTTCCTTGTATCTGTGATAAAAATCAATCCCTACAAGTTTCATATTGTCTTTTGTAGGTTCTGCCGTCCTTATGCCCTTAATCCCGCGAGGAAGCACATCCTGGATGGAAAGCCCTTTCCCGTCTTCGTTATACGCCCCTTCACACTGATTGGCAGCTACCGCTCCACCCCATAAAAAATTTTCTGGAAACATCTTTTCTACCTCATATTCTCCGGATTATGGATTCCATTTGCATTTCATGTCCTCTCTACAGTATATCGGAACTTAGACTTACTGTAGAACTTATCTGTTATTTTTATGTTAACTTTCGATCATTAAATCGGTTAAGATTTATCGTTTTCTGTTCTGTCAGCAGGAGTTTTCAAGGTAATGGCATAGACCGTGTTAATCTGCATCGGATAACTTTCTGCAACATTGCCATCGTAATAGACTACAACTTCATCACCGACATTGAAATCGGTCGTGCTGTCCTTGTTCTCCACATTCAGAGACACCCAATATTCGCCATTATCATTTTCAATCAAAATGGCATTTTCGTTCGTTTCTTTGACAATACCCGTAATGCTTGGCTCGTTGCTGATGATGTAATTCATGCTTCTGTTGTTGCAACCGATCAGTCCCAACACAAAAACCAATGCCAAAACGAATGCCGTAAACCTTTTCATGTCGTCACACTCCTTTGTCAAATTCAAGTATATCCAAGGAAGCGCTGATTTCTCAGAGCTTCCCTAGGTTCGTTCGGAGGATCGCACGGATCTGCAAAGGAATTTTCCGTTTTACGATGCAAATCCGTATTCTCAATTATTTTTGAAAATTTTTAATTTCATTCTGCAGGATAATGGAAAAGATGATCTCCGACACGGTTAATACACCGGCTACAACAAAACCATTAAAAATATTTCCTAAAACAAGTGCCAATACGGGAATAATTATCGCAAAAAACGTATAGGCTTTTGACTTGTATAGCCAGGAATACGGTAATAAATGAGCTCCGAAAACCATCGCATACACCATAATCATTTTGTCCGGCACGGCATTGAATACCCACATTACAATCAATAGATATAAAATCTGATTGAGTGTAAACAGAAAACCTAAGTTTCCCAACTCATTGTCTTTTAAAAATATATCTACACCGATTTTCTTTCCTATCATCCATGACAGCGGTAATAAGGGTGTTGAACAACAAAAAACGATTAAATTTTTTAATCCAATATTCATATCTAACGCTGCAACGACTGTAATCAACAGCCAAATAACAACGGAAGCAATGATAAACGGGAGTCCTTTTTTCTGTTTAATAATGATATCATTTCTTAATTCATCGAAACTCATACGCCTGCTCCACTCCTCAAAACTCCTGATTTTTCTCTCCGTCTGTCATTTCCCTACACCTGCGGTTCTTCTTTGCTCAGCACTTTCTTCTGCCAGCTGTATTTTCCGCATTCCGGGCACTTCATATATCGTGTTCTTCCCATATGTATGGCAAATATGGTTTGCCGATAGGTGGGCACATGCCTGTGGTGGCATTTTTGGCATTCATAGAATCCTGCCATCTGCTCAATTCCCACTGTCACAAATGCAACAAAAAATATCACCACAAGAGCAAATGCAATAAGACCGATTCTTAAACCCGTCGGCATTTCCACATATGCCGCAACAATGCACATGATCAGAGCTGAAACCGTTGCCGGACCTCCGATCAAGTATTCCGTTCTAAGAAGTTGTCTGTTTTTCTCCTCGACCTGTCTCCTCATTTCGAGCAGGTTTTCTTCCGCTCTTTTGTCATAGTTTTCCGCCATAATTCTTTCGCCCGACAGGAGCTCATTGACATTGATTTTCAAAAGATCGCACAGCTCCAGCATGATTCCGGAATCCGGCACAGACTTTCCGGTCTCCCATTTTGATACCGCCCGGTCGCTGATTCCGAGCTTCTCGGCAAGGACCGCCTGAGTCATGCCCTGTTCCTTTCTGCAAAATGCTATGAATTTTCCGATTTTGATCTGATCCATATCGGGCACCTCCTTTCAGGTTTTAGCATAGCCGATATCGTCACGGTCGTACACGAACCGCAGGTTGATTACCGGCAACTCCACCACCGGTTGAGTCCGAAAAACGCACTCTCCGACGCCGTATACCATTTACTTTCAAGCTCCTGCTTTTTCGCAGTATGTCCAAAACAGATCGTCATTTCACATGACCGGCCATATCGCTTTACAAAACTCCGTGGTCTTCATGTACAGCGGCGGCGTAAATCCGGTCTGCTTTCCTTTAATCTTTTCTGATGAGCTTTCCGTTTTTTTAGCCCAATTGTAATGACTTGACTTGAGGTTGCACTTACAAAACAAGAACCGGGTGTACTTCCCGCTGTCCACATATAGCCACCTTTGGAAAACAATTCGTCAGCTGTAAATGTTTCAGCCGTCTCCAACACATTCCTGTGCGATTTATCAAACATTTTCGTTGCGTCTTCAAGAGAAGGGTACAGACAAAGCAACCGACCGTCACCTCTCGTTTGGACACTCGTATTACATTTATTGTATCATGCAGAAATTCCGCCTGCAACTGCTCCCGATGGATATCCGATTCTTTTCGATCTGCTGCCACATCGCCCTGACCTTCAAGCGATACCGCCGGTTCGGGCAAGTTCTCAATATCGAATTCCGACGCATACTTCTCAATCAGGTTAGCCGGCAGTTCCGCTTTTTTATATTGCCGATAATAACTTTAGCGCAGAGCCTGCCTCCCTCGGTCAAAGGCATAAAACCAAGGTGCATATGGGCAATGTTCCGTGCACCTCGCATTTTTTCGGTATCTTTTGCATGAGCTCTTTAGAATCCTTTCTTCCAAACATGATTATGTTCCTCATACGATAGGTTTTAGATGTCTCCAATATCCCCCCAATATCCAACATATGGAAGCATAACACCACCTTTTGCTACCGTCAGTGTTTCCGGAATTATGATATTGAAATTAACTAAGCTATAACTGGCATAACGCTTCTTTATCTCTCCAACAATGCATTTTTTCTTGTCTTGAAGCGCTTTATGAGCATGCTGCATTCCCGCATCATTCTGCATTAATTGTAAATAATGTTCCTCCAATAAAATAGGAGAAGGCAATTGACAATTCGTTCCTGTTCCACGCGGTCATAAATCCGCTGTCGGGCGGTGTCCGGCGCATTTTTCAGTTCATCCAGCGTCAGGTTGGTCGTCACAATCAGGGGCTTTTTGCTCCTGTACCGGCTGTCGATCACGTTATAGACCTGTTCCAGCCCGCAGCCGGTATCGCGCTCCATCCCGAAGTCATCGAGGATCAGCAGAGGATAGCGGCAGAGGCGGTCGATATATTCGTTCCGTCCCTCGAAGCGGGAAGCCAGGTCATTGATGATCCGGGCAAAGTTTGTCATGCACACGGGGATTTCTTTCTCCATCAGGGCGTTGGCGATACATCCGGCAAAGAAACTCTTGCCGGTGCCCACGTCTCCCCAGAGAAGAAAACCGATGTTCTCTGTTTTCACGAGTTCCCAGCTATCCACATAGAAGTGGGCGTTTTCCATCTGGCCGCAGCGCCCGTTGTCTCTTACAAACGTCCATTCCCGCATGGCCGAATCGGTAAAGCCCTGCTGTTTCAGCCGGTCAACCGTCTGCTGGTGCCGCCTCGCCTCCT
>JBHADT010000072.1:0-29298 GCA_041855205.1 Bacteroides sp. | reverse complement strand
TATGAGGGGTAAACTCATAAACTCCAATACCATTAAGAGAGTTATAATTGGTGAATTCTTCCGTATCAAGATTATATTTAGAGATACCATTACTTGCACTAATCCAGAGATTATTATCATAATCGTTCACGATTGCGCATATATCATTTTCTATCAACCCCTGCTCTTTAGTTATCGTTTTAATTATACCTTTCTTCTCATCATACAGGGACACACCACCTCCAAATGTTCCGATCCATATACGGTCTGAAGTGTCACGTACAATGCTGGTTACATAATTATTAAGTAAACGATGAGATTCTTTCTCATCCGTATCGTAGTATACAGCTTCTTTCTTCTTCAAATCATATTTTATCAATCCATCATTACGAGTACCAATCAAAATGATGCCATCTCGTAATTTTAAAATACAACGCGAACTGGTAAACTGACAAGTATCTTTTCCTCCATTAATAGGAAAACTTGTTTGCACTTCTCTTCTATCCGACAAAAGCGCTATTCCCATGCGAGAATCGGAAGAGACAATCCATAAACCATGCTCTTCATCACGAAGCATTGAATATATGGACATTTCACTTGAAAGTTGATAATACAGCTTATATTGTTTAGTACGGGTGTTGAAATGATAAATAGCACCTTTATTGGTTCCACACCACAAAGTTTCACTTTCCAGAAGTAGACTTTTAACTATATTTTGGCTATATTGCAATTTTGAAGTATTATCGATCGGGAAATAAGCATATTGTTTATTGACCAGATTATAATCCAGCAATCCCCGACCTTCGGTAGCTATATACAAATGATGATCCGGAGATACGGACATACTTCCATATATACCAAATAATGTATCAAATATCGTAGCCGGATCATGAAATTCAAAACGATTATTAAAGCGACTGGAATAACTGACCCCTCCGGCATAGGTGCCTACCCATACGATTCCACTTCTATCTACAAACAATGAATAAACAGAAAAATGATTCAGATTTCCTTTTTCGAGAGAAGCATCTGTGTGTTTCCAGAACGAATTGGTAGAAAGATCTATAGTATAAAGACCATCAAATGTGCCAACCAACAACATACCATGCAATTCTGATATTGCTCTGATACTATTGCTCGATAAGATACTGTTCCCTTTATGAAAAGTTACTATTTTCCCGCTTTCAAGATCAATACGATATAAACCACTGAATGCGCTTCCAATCCACAAAGAACCGTTTGAATCTTCATAAATGGTAGATATATTATTTCCTGGTAAACGAATCTTCAAAGTATGTGCACTAAGATGCTGCTGCACTTTTAAGTTCATATCACAGATAAATAACCCTTTCGTGGATGTTCCTATCAGAATCCGGTTCTGTTTGGTTTCGTAAATCACGGAAATAAATTCATCTTTTATTTCTCCCCCCAATTCAATGCGTTGAAACATATCCATCTCCGGTATATACAAGTACATTCCTTTGGATGTTCCTATCCATAATCTATTACGGGAATCCACTGTCAAACAACGTATCTCACTTTTAGAAAGAGGGCCATAACGTTCATCAATAAATGGTTTAATACGATTTGTTTTCAAATCCAGTTTATTTAAGCCACGAGATGTACCTATCCATAAATTCCCGTTATTATCCTCAGTCAAAGCCCAAATATGATTATCACTCAATGTTAAGGTATCCTTCGGGGCATGCTTGTATATTACGAACTCACTCCCATCATACCGGTTCAGACCATTACGTGTGCCGAACCAAATAAACCCTTTAGTATCTTGATATATCTTCAGTACTGAAATTTGAGATAATCCATCCTTCAAGTTCAGATTCGAGAAATAAAAATTCTCATTGTTCTGTGCGGAGGTCTTTAATGCCAGTAATATTATAATCAACAGAAGAATATGCTTTCTCATGTTCAAATCAATGTTTTCATCGTATTATCTTTCAAACAAAGATATACCATTTTCTAAATAATTACACGGAGTCAATATAAAAACGGAATATGAAGGAAGCAATGTGTCAAGCCCCGGTATACCGTTCGTTTCATGACATACTTACATCAGCGTTTATGCTGCCTATAACCCGCATATACTGCCAAGATAAAGATAATGATATATGCAACAAAGATTGCTATTAATCCCCGGGGAGCATCACCACCATATGAATGAAGACCGGATAAATAGTAATTTACTCCAAAATATGTCATTAAAACAGAAATAAGTCCAGACACTGACATCACACTGAATACATAATCCGAACAGAGAACAGGTAGAAAACGGGCATGCAGAATAAAAACATAGACTAATAATGTAATTAATGCCCAAGTTTCTTTTGGATCCCATCCCCAATAACGTCCCCATGATTCATTAGCCCAAACGGCGCCAAATAAAATACCTGCAGTCAATAAGTAAAGACCTATGTGCAGAGAAATCTCATTTATAACACGAAGTTTCCGGATGTGAGGTAACATCAACGTTTTTTTCTTAAAATTATTCATACACATGAATACAAGGGTGAGTAAACCTATCAGAAAACTCATCCCAAAGAAACCGTAGCTTGCTGTTATCACTGCTACGTGTATCATCAGCCAGTAGGACTTTAGTACCGGAATCAGCGGAGTGATTTCAGGATCCATTGAATTGAGATTGGCAACAAACAAAATTATTCCGGCAAACAGAGTCGCTAAGGCTAATGCAATAAAAGAGCGTTTAGAGAACAAGAGCCCGGCAAAAGAGGTTGCCCAAGCGACGTATACCATCGATTCATAAGTATTTGTCCAAGGAGCATGCCCCGATATATACCAACGAGAAGCAATTCCCAAAGTATGAAGTAAAAATATCAGAACAATAAACGCTATTAAAGAGAGAACCACAGGCTTAAGCCAACGCTTTGGCTTTAAGAGCTGCCATAACATGAGAAACAACAACAAAAGTCCCGCAAATACATATCCGATAGCTGACCAAAAGAAGAACCGCATCTTATTATAAAACAACTCCCATGACAGCTGACTCTCGGTCAATAAAGGAGTCCCACTTTGTCTTTGTTGATATATATTTATCATAGAAAGAATCTCTTTCGCTTTTTCCCAATTATTGGTTCTCAAGGCATCAAAAGCTTCATCCGCATACCAAGGGATGATCTTGCTTACAAACAAAGAGTCTTTAGGAGAAAACATGTTCAAGTCATCTCCGGATGAATACCATTTACCATTCTTATCTTCGGGAAGAGGAAATAACGCCAACATTGTACCTTGCCGGAGAGAATATAATATATTCACTTTTTCATCCAATCTTAATATCTCTCTCTCCAATCGTGAGCGTTCGCGGACAGGAGAAGCATAAATTCTATCTACATCATTGGCTATCAAATATTTACCTTTATCATCAAAAACATCAAGAAAACGTAAGTATTTGGTTTCCGGTAAAGAACACGCTTTTGCGAGTTCTTTGTTTGCCAGGTAAATAATCGGAATATTATCCCAATACGCAGGATTTATAATAAATCCCATAATAACTTGTTCCGAAGAGAGGCCTTCGAAAGAATTGCTTCGATAAATCTTACGCAATAGTTTATCGGTATAAGTGTTCACCGGCTCAATTCGCCCGATGGGAGATTGTACCTGTAAACGTCCCCATTGTTCCGCTTGTTCCGCCGGAATGGTATTTCTCATCAAAAGTTTTGTTTCAGGATTTTGAGCAAAGGAAAACACAGGGAATAAAAGGAATAAAAGCATGGTCGACATTCTTCTCAGTTGCTCAACCAAACGCCGAAAATGAGATTTCTTATCTGTCAAAATAAGCGGTATACTCAATAACAACAATAAATATCCGATATACGTAATAATCGTGCCCGGCATATCATTATTTAACGTCAAAACTGTTCCTTGCTCATCCGAATCGTAAGAAGATTGATAGAGGCGATACCCTTGTTCATATATCACTTTATTCATGTAAATATGTTCACTCCGTTCTCCTTTACATGAAGATATGGTCAGAAAACTCTCAAAAGAGGAAGGACTGTGAGAACCGGGATAACGCACCAGTTTAAATTTATCCAAACGAATCGAGAACGGCAGCAACTGTTCTCCTTTTGCTGTGGTCATATATGATGTTACATCCCCTTGTCTTAGATGCACCACTCCTTCAAAACCAAAAAGATTCGTAATCAATGCTCCTGACAATATGATAATAAAAGAAAGATGCATAAAGAATATCCCATACTTTCGCTGTCTCCATAAACTCGATTTATGGGCTATGAAGCAAAAATGAATAATCAATAGTAACTGTAACAAATAAAAAAACAGATTATTATAGATGATTTTTCGAGCTATAATTGCTCCATATCGGCTTTCAATAAGGGTGGCAACGGCCAACAATACTATATAATGTGCCAACAGTATTAATGTCGCTTTCCATGAAGTGAATAGTGCTTTCATAAAAGAATATTTTTTTTCATCTCTATATTATTCGATTGAAACATCCAAAGCAGTCAATAAATCAGACAACTCAGAGGGGGTTAATTGTTGAGCGGCATCAGACAAAGCATTCCGAGGAGAAAAGTGGGATTCTATAAAAAGTCCGTCTACATGCAAAGAGATAGCCCTCCTACAAACAGAAATCAATAGTTCACGCTTTCCACAGATATGACTCGGATCGCAATAGAAAGGCAATTCCGGAAAAGATGAGTGAAAAGATTCCGCTAAATCCCAGATTGGAGCATTACGATATGGATAACTATCCATTGTAGAGAAACCGCGGTGAATAATACGAATATCTTTCAAACCTGCCCGACGCAGACGCTCTACCGCACCAATCCATAACTCCATATCAGGGCATATCGGATTCTTCACCCATACCGGAATATCATATCCACGCAAGGCTTCTGCCAATTCACTCATCATAAAAGGGTTGACTGTCGTACGGGCACCGATCCATACCATATCAAAACCGGCCCTCAATACAGCCTCTACATGAGATGGAAGGGCAACTTCCGTCATAATCTGAAGTTTCAACTCTCGTTGTACCTCACGCATCCAATCCAATCCCTTTTTGCCAACTCCCTCAAATGTTCCACAGCGAGAACGAGGTTTCCATAAACCGGCACGCAGAATATTTACACCAATCTTTTTCAATCCTTTGGCTGTCTCCAGCAGCTGCATACGATTCTCCACACTACATGGTCCGGCCACCAAACCTATCGTTTTCATCTTTTATACTGCTATTATATCAGTTTGCGACAACTCCCGGACATACCCGGAGCATATTCGGAATACGAGACAGGTATGCTTCGGGAACCATACCTGTATGGTCTGAATACTGCGCCTGTCTCGTACTCGAACCACACGAATATGGTATGAACTGCATGCTTTCTTGCCTTATAAAGGTACTGATTCACAACCATTCACAGTTATACCAAGTGAGTTCATCAGGTGTGTTGAATGAATTAATTCCGGGCTCGGATTTTTCATTATTGACATCAATCTTCAATGATCACACGAAAGCCTACATTATAGACCTTTTGCCAAGGCAAATAAGCTCTACGATAATAAGCTGTGGATGACTTAGGATGATCGTTCCATGATCCCCCTCTAACCACTTTCTCCAGACTTGTTCCTGACGTCTTCTCATTGTAAGGATAAGGTAAGTAATCAGAAGAAGTCCACTCCGCAACATTTCCTTGCATATCATATAATCCCCATGGGTTGGATTGATAACTTCCACCTTTCACCATCAACATATTACCATCATCCACAGAGTTTTCTTTAGGCTGATAGGTATAGTATTTATACCAAGGGTCATTCTCTTTCATAGGCATTGGATTTACACCGCGAACAGCCATCTGATTCAATTTCTTATCTGCCAGATTCTCAAACCGACCAAAGTCTGTATTAAATGAACCATACCAGAAATCCCCGTCACATCCGGCACGGCAAGCCCATTCCCACTGAGCTTCAGTAGGCAAAGTTATGTTCATACCGGTTTTTGCACTCAGTTTTTTGCAAAAAGAAACAGCCTCCTCCCAACTTACGCGTATAGCTGGTTGTTCCGGATTATTAGCGGGATAACCTTCATGAACATGGTCTTTCCACAATTGACGAATAAAACGGCTATCATGTTCAGGAAAAAGGGTACGGAACTGTTCGTTACTTACTTCAATTTCACTCATCCAAAAGCTTTTCTTTATAATTTGTTTGTGAGCAGGAGAGTAGTCTGAATGCCCTTTATTACTTCCCATTACAAAGGAACCGGCGGGAATACGAACAAAATTCATCTTTATACCCGGAGCCAAGTCGATGCTTTTCTTCGTGTTTTCTTCTTTCGAAAGCATGGCTTTTACCGTAAGGCTGTCAAACGGCCATTTCTTAATTCTGATTTCTTTTCTATACTTATGCTCTTTCTTCTCCGGTTTCACCGGAGTCGTTTTCTCCTGCTTTTCCAAATATTTGGCATAAGAACGTATTTCTGCCTGCCAATCAACTCCAGAGCCCGCATACTTTTCTGTCAACTCCGTACGACGAGAGATCTGTTCCACTCCCTTGAACTCCTCAGCACGAAATTTTCCATGATAAGGGGCGTTAAAATCAATCCAATTATAAAGGGCCTGCCATTCTTTATCAGTCAGTTCCACACCATGGTGTCCGGTCTTCAATATTTTGATCAACGGACTTACAGAAGCATGATACTCATAAGGGTCAAGCACTTTAATCTCTGCTTCAGGACCTTGACGATATACATAAGGATGTAGATTTAAATAACTGATTCCGAATCCGGAAAAACGGTCAATTTTACCGCCGGTAAAGTCTGCCAGTTTATTAGAACCGTTATGACAAGCAATACAAGCACGGTCCAAAACAGGTTGAACCTCCAACTCAAAAGTAAAAGGACGTCTTCCACCTTGAGGGGGCATAATGATATGAGGCTCTCTTGCCGAAGCTTTCACTCGTTTCGGTATAGGAAGTTGGTTTTGGTCCTCATGGCAACCGACACAGGAAACTATTTCACCGGGCATACCCGTCAACCAGCTACGCATCCACTGAATAGCACGCCCTTCAGCATCCAACGGTTGCAAGGAAATGGGCGTATTGGCAGGAATTGTAAAGATGGCAGAACCGTCTTCTTCAACAGGAACCGTACCCAATAAACGTTTGATATCCCAACCGCTCTGAATTCCTTGCGCCCAATGATCAGACAATGACTTATTGTAAGCATACTCATAGGCAAGCACACGAAAAGCTTTCACTGTTCCACGAGGTACACCTTTCAGTCCTTCACCCTCATAAATATCTTGTACGAACACTGTAGCTTCCTTGCTTCCGGGTCTAATCTTCTCGGGAATCACTGGAGGAAGAGAACGTTTCACCACAGGAATAGGACAAATTAGCCCTTCTCCTTCAAACTCAGCAACAAGTGTCAAATTATCAAAAACATCCACCAGGTATATACCCCATAAGGCATTTTCATTCAGTTTTGCAGTAACCAAAAAGTATTTTTCCGTCAAAGGATACGGCTTGATAAACTGAGGCCATACACCGTCCACTAAACGATCTTTTATAATAGGCTCAATCTTACGATTACGGAAAGGAATCTCCTGTAACATTCCCTGTTCAGATTTTCGACTCTTCGAGGGGTCGAAAAGAATCAGACGACCAGACCTTGTTACGCCATGATGACCGGAAATAATACCGACAAACTGCGAAGATGAGTTGGGAAGAGGTTGAGCATCAAACGTACTGTTCGGGAAATAAGAACCGCTGCCGTATAAAGATTTCTGCTCCGTTCCGTCCGGATTCATATGCATCACAAAACGGGAAAAATAATGAGTCAAATCAGTATATTCCCAACGAGTGTACATAATACGTCCGTTATTCATCACCGTTGGCGACCAGTTGGCATCTTGGTCAAAGGTTAAACGACGGAGCGAACTATCCTTTGGATCATATAAGCACATATTTCCGACTTCATCATTACCATTCACACAAGGTACACCATTATAGCCAATATTAGAAACAGCTATAATCTTACCCGAAGGTAAATAAGTGGCATCAAAAAACTCCAAATCTCTTTCTGGGGTTTCAATCAGTTTTTTCAAACCAGTACCATCCAACTTTACTTCAAAAACTTGCCATCGCCGGTCGGTGTCTACCATAGAGAACATAAGGCGCTCGGCATCCCAATGCAATTTCAGATCAGGCACAGAAGATCCGTTAGTTGGCTTATAAACAGTCCGGCTTCTTATGTTTCCACGTAAATTACTCAACTCTGTGATTTCCGCATTGAAGCCTCCACGAGATGCGGAAGTTTGATTAGACCAATTATTGTTCTGAGTTCCCAAAGCACGTGGATTCACCTGACGAGCAGATATTCCTATCCTATAACGACCAACAATAATCCTATCCATGTCCAAGGCGGTATTCGCCAACAAAATATCCCGTTTCAATTGCAGGGCTCTATTGGCAGCTTCTATAGTGGAAGGTTCATTTTTATAAATCCCGGAAAAGCCCTTACCCACTAATAACTTCAGTTCGGAGAGTTTGCCCCAGTTCGCTTTTTTATCATAATTAATATCCCTGGCCATATCATTATAAGCCTCTTCGACAGCGGCTATATTAAGCCAATGCAAAGACTCTTGCAGTTGATATACTCTCATTGCATCCTGCATCAAGGTTAAATAACCAATAATTTGATCCTCTAACACTGGCTTTAAAGCAATTTGAGCAATCTGCGCCGCAAAATAAGTTCTATCATTCAACAGACTTACAACCTTGGTTACCATAATCTTCTCAATACTAGAATCATATGTAGTAACCAAGGCTTTCATATCGCTACCACCAAAAGGAAGAAACGTCGTAGCTTCAGCCGGATATTTCTGAATAATACTCCTTGCGGCTTCAGCTCCCGTAACGCCTTGAAGACGAAATATTGCCGTACCGGCTGAGGAACGGTTTTCTATTCCAATTTCTGCTTCGAAACGGACATATTTCTTATCTAAGGGTACAACAATCTGAGCATTAGCACTTGTCATAATTGTACGTTTATACGACCTGCCTTTCATAACAACGCTTTCTCCTTTGGCATTCTCATTAAAACGCAAACTACCGCTACCTGTCTTCTTAAATTCATCTTTCAAATCATTCAACCAGACAAATGAACCATCTGCTGCCAGCAATTTAGCATTTGCCCATACAGCCTGATCATCTTCCGTACCATCTACAGTACTCCATGTATAAAGCACCATTTCTTCCAATCCGGTCACGTCAGCCGAAAAGGATATTGCTGCTTCTTTCGCTTTCATTATTCTAGAGATAACCGGAAGGCAGGTTCTCTGCATTTCTGCATAGAGCTGCTTTTTGGCAGCCGCAACATCCTCTGCCCAAGTAGTTGACTTTTCCTCTTTTGCACCTGCTCTTTGTTGTGCCATGCCGGAAAAAGACAAAGCTGTGCATAACACCAACATTACAAATTTCTTATCCATAATATCTTTTATATTATTACCTATCTAAAATCCGGTAATCGAAAATCCTTCAAATAACAAACAGCTGAAATCTTACCAACATTTTTCTTATCGTGCAACTTCCACACAACTCTACCTTCTTTATCTATTTCTATCAATTGGGGTTCATCTATGCTAATATCTTTCGTATGTCCGTGCCAATTACATATCAACAGATTTCGATTTTCCAACTGGAGTATCTGCCCAACAAACAATAGGGTAATTCCAGGTATATCATTTATTCTCGTCCGTTTTACCTCTTTCCCTGTTTTTCGGTCTATCACCAGATAGCAATGTCCATCTCCGCAAGAGAACAACAGATCTCCATTCTTCAATTCCAGTGAAGAGAAAGCTTTACCGTCAATCTCATATTCTACTACCACTTCTCCCTTACGGTTTACCTCCAATACTTTCTGTGTTGCCATTAAAGGCATCAGGTAATTCTTATTCCGAAGTTGAAAAACCTGACGGAATTGACTGTGAATCTTTGCTATTCCCAAGTATAGAAACACTTCATTCACTTTCTTTCCATTCCTATTTATCTCGATCAAGCGAGCAGGGTTACCGCATATGCCAAGCAATATATCTCCATTTTGTAATAAAGTAGCAGATTGTAATTCTGTTGCATCAGGTGTTTGATAGTCCCAAATCACCTGATGCTTCCAAGTGATGAGTTTAGCTCCTTGTTTATAGGAATATAAAATATTACCATCTCCGGTCAAAGCAACGGAATTACATTCTTCTCCTTTCTCCAAAGTATGTTTCCACTCTACCTTTCCGGTTTGTTTATCTAACAACATAATATTCGGATTTCCAGAACCGGCAACCAAAAGTTTATCTTGTGCAACAACCCGAAGAGTAATGAAAAGAACCACTCCAATAATATATATTCTTGTCATTCTCCGTTTATGGTCAATGTCTTTTTATTCTTTAACTCCTTGAATAACTCAAATGCTTGTTGGGAGGTTACTCCATCATGTACTACTGCATGAACAGCCTGTATCATGGCGGCGGGCTCCTCAGATTGGAAAACATTACGTCCCATATCCACACCGGCTGCACCCTCATTAATAGCCTTGTAACATAATTCCAAAGCATCTTTCTCAGGAAGTTTTTTCCCGCCGGCAATCACAATTGGAACAGGACAGGCGGCTACGACATTCTCAAAGCCATCGCAATAATATGTTTTCACAATATTGGCACCATTTTCGGCAGCAATGCGAGAAGCCAAAGCAAAATAACGCGCATCACGAACCATATCTTTACCCACTGCAGTTACTCCCATCACCGGAATATCATAACGAGTAGCCTTATCAACAATCTTGTAGAGATTGGCTACTGTTTTTGCTTCATGAACAGAGTCGCCAATAGAGAGCATCACTGCCATCGCAGATACATTCATACGAATGGCGTCCTCAATATCAATCAGAACATTGTCATTCAACTCCGTCAAGATAGACGTTCCCGCATCGGAACGAAGACAAACCGGTTTATTCGTAGTAGGAGGAACTATTGCGCGAAGAACACCACGCGTACACATTATACAATCGGCATACTCTATCAATGGGAGTATATTCAAATCAATACGTTCCAATCCGGATGTCGGTCCCATGATAAATCCATGGTCAAATGCCAGCATTACTGTCCGACCTGTCATCGGACTAAAGATACGCGACAGACGGTCTTTCATACCCCAAGAAAGATTTTCCGCTCCTTTCACATGAAAGTTCTTATAAGAGGTAGCAATATCTGTGCTAAAGCTACACCCTTCTCTCAAATCATCTAAATCAGCCATTTATATATCTATTTTAAACGATAAACAATTTCTGAAGCGGAGACTTATACACAATCCCACTCATCATATCACTATTTACAAAGCTTTTGCAAAAGCATCGAACATACATGCCCAAGAAGATGCTCCGGGATCAACATACCCAATCGAACGTTCGCCATAATTACGTGCCCGCCCAAAGTTCGCTTTCATGTCTTTGGTGGCTTCAGCGCCTTTTATGGCAGATTCGGCTGCCACTGCCATAATAACCTTTATATCTGTGGACTCACATGTCTGAATGGCTTCTATTGCCGGAATCAGAGCATCCATCATTGTCTTATCTCCCAACTGCGCTTTCGTTTGCATTCTTACACCTGCAAGTCCACCCGCAAACATGGCTTTTAAACCATCTGCATCCACTTCGATACCCGCAACACAATCGCTCATTCCCAGAAAAAAACCTCCCAACAAGGTGCTAGTCGAACCACTGATTTCAGATATTATATTAAAGCCCATATCATTCAACATGGATTTAAATTCGGTTCCATTATCAACCGTTGCCACAAGTACAAACATTGCTTGTACAATAGTTGTACCATGATCACCATCTCCTAACACAGCATCTAATTTTGAAAACTCTTCAGAACGTTCCATAATACATAATTGTGCATGATAGATCATTCTCTTAAAGTCATCGACTGTCAGTTTATCCATAATTCATTTGCCTATAGTAGTCCAGTAAGGAGCATTTGACATTTTATTATTCAAATAATCTATATGATCATCATCAAGTAGCCCAAGAATCATCTGGAAACCAGCCTGTTCCTGCACCGTCAACAGTTCACCAATACGAGAAGAAACCACTTCGACTCCAGCATCCTCAAGTACCTGATGGGCTTTACGATAGACAATATTCATTTCCATATGAGTGGTTGCACCCACTCCGTTAATAATGAGCAAAGCTTTATGACCAACCTTAGGTTGCAATTTTGTCATTAGAAGTCTTATCATTTGTTCGGCTGTATCATCGGCAGAAATCAACTGTTTACGTCCTCCTCCCCCTTCACCATGCTGTCCCATACCTATTTCAATCTCACCATCAGGAAGATTGGAGATGATCATACCATTTTGCGGATGAGTACATGTCTTCATGGCTACAGCCAATGTTGCCACTTTTTTATTGAACCGTTCTCCTATTTCAAGAATATCATCCAAAGATTTACCTTCTTCAGCTGCAGCGCCTACAATTTTTATCAATGGGATACAACCTGCTAAACCACGGCGTTCCTCATCCGGTGCATCCAATCCGGCACTAATATCATCATGAGTAAGAATCTTCTTCACTTTAATTCCTGTACGTTCTGCCAACTGACATGCCATATTCGCACTCATCACATCACCGGAATGGTTCAGTACCACAAGCAGTATACCAGCTTCACGCTTAAACATTTGCAAGGCTTGAAACACACGTTGAGCTCCCGGAGCAGCGAAAATATCACCAACTACAGAACAATCCAACATACCTTCTCCTACGAAACCACTTAATGCAGGTTCATGCCCCGCCCCTCCTAAAGTTATAATTGCAACCTTGTCTTCTGCTTTTACATGAGTACGCACAATAATGTTCTCGCCACCAATCGCCACCTGATTGTTGTAAGCCATCGTATATCCTTCCAGTAATTCCGTTGTCAGATTACTCGCATCATTTATAAATTTATTCATAATTTCTTCTGATTTTCTGTTATTTATGAAATTGCATTAACTCCAAAGCAACGCCTTCCTCTTCAATAAAAGCAATCGTCAGGTTTTCCCCTACCTGCATTGGTTCAACCAATACCTTCGCATCTTTCAGTTCTGATTCCAAGTCATCCACCTCATAGGCTATATGAGGTATTTTCCGGATAAGTTCCGGCAACCAGCTTCCCTGGTCAAAACGCAAGTATTCTATCTTATTAGGGCTTTCGTTGAAGTTGGTCAGCCATACTCTCAAATCTTCCACATAGACCTCACCGGATTGCTTAGTGAGAGTGGGTATGCCAAAATGATTTATTTTCCTCATAATATCTAAGATTATAATATTATAACTTTGCTTGTTTATTAGTAAAACGCAAGCCATCATTATCATGATAGCAAGCCCATTCATCAACAATAGCCCCTTCCGGACCAGCCATCATAAAATGGAAACTTCCCAGTTCTTTCAAACGAAGCATCTCACCTACATGCTGTTTTACATAACTCTTACTCCTTACAACACCATGGGATTTCGGAATAACGGGAATATCCGGCGTTTCTTCGCCTATCTCAGAGAAATTATATACCCATCCATGGTTTACCATCCATGATTCATGTTTGGCAGGAAAACTCGTTTTTACATGAGCATGCTCCGGAATCATCTGCCCCGGCAACAGATAAATAGTATGTGCAAAATAACCATACTCGGAGTCATTAACCCAGAAAATACCGCCCATTCCCACATTCTCAAAATCACCCAAACCAAAATCGGTAAACCATATATCCTTTTCCATTAAAGAAGTATAAGGTACACCATAGAATTCGAACATATCAAGATATGCTTTCTTTGCTGCTTCCTGATCAAACTTGCCATTTTTGTAAAAATCGATATTTGTGTATTTTTTCCGATACACACTCTTCTCTTGTTTCATAACTTGTTCTTTTTTCATTTCTTCCTTACAAGAAATAACTCCCATCGCACAAAAGGCTATCAACATTAGAGTCAATACTCTTTTCTTTCTCATCTCTTTCTTCATAAATTACTGATTTTGTTCTTCATAGAAATATCCATATAAGTTAATAATCAACCTTAACAAAGGATGGCTGTACCTTCTATTTCCACCAATAACTCGGAACGGCAAATATCGGCAAGAGTATAAATTACGGGTAAGTCCGGATATCGTTCCTTTATTATTCTTTTAGTTTGTTCCATGTCTTCCCAATATTTAACATAAACTCTTAAGATTATAAATACAGCGTTTCTTGTTACAGGAATACCGGAACAATCAAGGTTTTCACGAGAAGCCAGGTATTCGATATTCTCAAGCGTTATCAACGTTTGTTTCTCTATCCCTACAGCACCCAAACTTTGCTCATCGCGAATGGCAGCCGTACCTGAAATATAGAAGATACCATGAGTACACTTCCACACAGCTTTGCCACGTTCGAATTTAGGAGTTGTTTTATACAACTGCATTTCATCTTTTTTACCCAGCAAGACCTTCTGCGAATAAGTGTGAGCGGCAACCTGTAACGGATTATTCACAGCATATACACGAACTCCTTCATCTCTACAATACAAGGCATCCAAGTCAACCAGGATTCCTCCCCACTGCATTCCAATTCCTGTAGCAGCCGGATAGCCCTCCAACCATTCCACCTCTTTATAAAACAAGGAACGAGCCTCATTGAATTCTTGATAATGTTGATACCCATTCGCATCATACGCAGTTATCTTCTCAATATAATTCCATTGGCGTATTATGGAAGATATCGGCATAGATTCATTCTCCATGATCTCAGCTATCTTTGAGAAGATTCCATGAGACTGTTCCCGGATGGTTTGTCGGAGTATATCTCCTTGCACACCACTTAGAAACAATTGCTTACTACCTTGCTTTTTAATAATGATATATGGTGTTCTACCCTCCTCATCATGATATTCAATCTTATCATGTTGGGTTAACAACGCTTCGTGTACCTCCATTGTCAACCCATCCTCGTAAGGCGGTTGCGCCACATAAGAAATCAAAGGAGATGTCTTCCCAAATATTCTCCTTATGTATTTCTTAAGAAATAAAAAGCGCCGCACATATTCTTCATTATCTACCACCGCACCAAACACTACCATACGCACAGGAGTTTGAACAGGTTTGTAGTCTTTCAGCAGGTTTGTCAACATTTCCTCAAAAGAGGCATGAGGCACTTGCACAAAACGATACTCCATTTCTATCTTTTTATCTTTACTCACTGCTCCTTTCTTTACTCACAATCAGAGTGAATTGACATACTCTGCCAATTCTTCTGCTTCTTTAGAGGATATCTTTTTATTTCCGATACCATGTTTATATACAGTGAATACTTCTTCCATTGTGGCAGCTCTTCCATCGAACAGATAGGGGGCCGTACGCCATACCTCACGTAACGCTGGAGTATCCCAACCTTTCTCAAATTCCACATCATCACCTATACGATACATCTGCATATTTGTATAATAAGGACCTGAATGGCATTCATCACATCTGAACTTCTCAAAAACTCCACGCCCACGCTCTGCTTTCTCGGACAACTTACCATTCACTAAATAAGGACTGGGAACGGGAGTCAATGAAGTCAAATATTCGTCCACACATTCTGCAAATTCTTCGGGTAAATTGGTAAACTGTATCAGTCTGTAACCTGCACGAACCGCCAAGCCTGCAGAAGCGCGAATACCGGAAATCATGGACGGAGGTGTAACATGGGAATACAATAAACTTTTACAGTTTTTAGAATTACCTATACCATCATTCATCAAATCCCAGTTCATGGCATCCATGCGTGCATCTCCCGGATGACATCCGTTGCATGATTGCCAGTTTTGGAAGCAATGCACTGCATCATTAAAATATTTTTCTCCTCGCTGAGTTTTATTCTCTATGCGGTTCTTCACCATGGCAATCGCTTGTATGTTGTAGGTATTCAGATCAACAACATTCAACGTATCCGAAAAATAAGTAGGTATCACAGCTTTATTATCCTTCAGCATCATACAGCGAGGTCCGTTACCTTCTAAAGCCACGCGTCTGCGAAGACCGTACAGAAAACGTAAATCGTATGCTAAAGCTTCTTTCTGAGGATATGCCTCAAATTTTCTGATAAATGCCGGATAATCTATCACACTGATTTCATGCGTACCGGAGTGAGTGATTACAATTTTATCATCCGTGCATTTTATATCCCATATACCGGCAGCTCCCCGCTCAGGTTCGTCCAGCAACACTGCACCCTCGAAATCCATGGTAGACAGATTTACTATACTGACAGCACTGGTATTCATCCAACCCTGTTGTAATTGAGAAGTAGGAACTTGAAAGCGACCTAAATTATGGGTAACCAACAAATAACGCCCATCCGGAGAAAGGGAGATTCCACGTAAAGCATTACTTCCATTGGCCAATTGTATATCTTTTATCTTACAGAAACTATCTACATCTATTATTGAAACACAAGCCGCAACCGTATCTACATTAGCTCTCTGCATCGGCAAAAAATTCGCCACAAACAAATATTTACCATCCTTACTCAATACGGACGACTTCGGCTCGCGCAGCACTTTCACGGTACGCGATTCATGTAAGGTGTTCTTATTTAATTCGGAAACAGTTCCGGCAAACTGATTACAAACATATAGTTTATCATTACTTGCATTCGACAATGGAGCACAAGCACCTGACGCTGTTTCTATAAATTCCATTTTAGAAGGCTCAGATATAAAAAGGGAATAGACACCATTTCTATGCTCGCCAGCCACCGTTACATATATTCTATCGTCACAGACGGCAACACCCGTAGGTACCTCATCCAACTCCCACTCCTGCAAACATTCTTTGTAGTCCGATGAATATATGGAAACCTTCCGAATCCCTTTTTGGGATACAATCATACCGGATTTATAGGGGACGATACCGGTTATGAATAACGGAGTACCCTCCGGTTGGTATATTGTTTTAGCTGAAGTAAACGCCAGAAAAAATGCCACCAGTAATACTAGCATCATAACAATCATGGCGCCGCGATATTTATATCTCATGGTGATTAGATTTGGTTCTTTGCTATATCACAAAGATATGGCATCAGAAATCCGGCAATTATAAATAACGTCTCATAGAATTATAATAACGTCTCAAAATGAAAATGAATAGTATTGGAAATTTAGCAAAAGGGTGTCTTTCCCGGTGAGACTATATAATAACTTGGGCTGGGATAAGAAAGCCTTCCGGGGGAGACCCCGAATCAAAGCTGTTTCAGCCTGTTGCGGACAATAGCCGGACATACCCGAAGTATATTGGAAAAACGACACAAATACGGTACCCGAACCGTATGGGTATGGTATTCGAACCGAACGGGTACGGTACGAAGAATATTTCAGTCCTTTCTTATTTTACTGATTGTTAGATACTTACACTCAGCGAAAAAATTTACTCAAATGCATTGAATAAACCTATTCCACATCAAAGGCAAGTATTCCGGAGATAAACTGTCCGTATGCCCGATGTAAAAAGCCTGTATGTTTCCGGAAGCGGCTTTCAAACTTTTTTTTGGGGGGGGAACACATTATATCCAACTATCTGATACAACATCGACTCCTAATCAAAGAGAACAGACTTAGCTCGAACCGGTGTTATAATGAAAAGTTATTGTCACTCAAATGCTACAAATTAACTTTCATGGTTGTTCCTTCCGTTATTTTCTTTTTCATTATCGGTTTTCCTTCTCTTAATATTTCCACCTTCAATTTCTTACCGAAACGAGATACCCGGATATCAAATTCGGAATTAAAGGCGCATACGCGGTTAAGATTCATATATCCCCACTCCTGTGGTAAGCGGGGAGTCATTTCGAAACTGCGCAAACCGGTGGGGCGGATGCCGAAAAGCCCTTCTGTGTATATACGGCAATACAGTCCGCTTTCCGCTGATAAATGACGTTGGTTTCCCTCGGGCCATGCTTCGATTGCATAAGGTACATGGTCGCCCAGCAGCCGCCTACGAGAGTATCTTTTGAGGAAATTGATTGTCTTCTCCACTTCTCCGGCAGCAATACTTCCGCGCAAAGCATAAAGGGTACTCCGATCCCAGTAAGTTTCAGTACCGGCTTGTGTCAAAAGACCATCATCCGTCCAAAGACGAGGAGAGAAGAGAGCATCGACGGTACCTTTAGAACGAGTATAAATACCCATAGCAAGCGGCATACAGATCCAAGAGCGCAAAATATCATTACCCTCATAATACCGATAACTGTGGAAACCGCATATATCATAACCGAAGTGTCTCTCTATCGCCTCTTCTAGCTCACGAGCCTGTCGTTTATAAATGGTCAGCCGGCGGGTGGATATACCCAAATCCCTCCCTAACATTGCAGCAGAGAGTAAAGCATCATAATATAGGGTGGAAGTACATAGGTTTGCATCACCTGCCGGAAAACGATTTTCCAGTTCATCCGAATCGGAAGCCACGACACCTGCCGGAGTTAGCTTACGGCGACAATATTCCAAGCACCATTCGATAAGAGGCCATAATTCTTGCGCTTCTTCTCTGCTGCCACGTGCTAAAGCATATCGGGCCGCACCATAAGCAATCATAGCTCCATCTCCTCTGTCTTTCGCCCCATGCCAGATGCCGGTTCCTTCAGATATTATAGAACTTGGAATGGGGTTATACTCAGGGTTCATATAACGGGCAAAATGACGGAAAGAATTCAATGCAGAACGATTCCCTGTCTCATATCCTAAAAAAGGGAAAAAAGGATTGATATATTCCGCTTGATCATTAGCCCAAATAGCCGCATAATAAGACTCGCCGCCGGGACCATGCATCAAGCCACCTTTAGTAAGATAAATACTTTCCGCTGCACGCAACTTAGCAAATGCAAACATCCGGTTCAGTATCCGGTCGGGAGTATCAAGTACCAGTTTCTCCCACCACTGATAAATAAGAGTTTCACGCTCTGTACGCTCATCCCGTATAATAGCAGAGAGGGAATCTTCTCTCATAGCCAAGTCCGATTGCTTTCCTCCCGAAAACACAGCATATAAGTCAAGAGTCTCATCCGGTTTCAATACAAAAGTTCCTTTCTTGGAAAGAAGCGTTTCAATACGATAGGTACCATATACTCCGGCTTCTTCAGGAGTTGTGTAAACTATATGCACATCGGGAATACGAAGCGTAATCGAATTGGAACTATTATTTTTGAATATATACTCCTCATAATAATGTGCTGCTTTAACAGAAGGATAGAGTATGCGGGTCAACTGTACAGCACCTTTCTGCTCTTTACGCCGATAAACGTAACCGAAAGAGCTTTCCACACGCATCGTGCCATTAAATGTTATATTACATACTTCTTCATTCAACAGTGTTTGTTCATCAACGGTTACAAGAGCGGGAATATTAACTTCGATGCGTTGCTTCAGGCTATTCTGGGTTTTATTAGGTTTCATACGCAACATGGGAAAAACAAGAGTACGGTTCAAGTGAAAACGCTTTTTTTCATCCACACCGTAACGGAGAACTACCGATAGTTGCTGACCACTCATCTCCAGATGGTCATCATGAGGGATATTGTTATAAATACTCCAACGGATGGAACCATCGTCAAGTATGCTCCAACGGTCTTTAACCTGGTTCTGTGCCATAGGCATCAGGCAGACAAAAATAAAAGAGATAAATAACAATGATATTTTCCTATTCATATTTCTATAATTACGTTAGTTCATGATGTGAAAGCATTTCAACCTACAAGATATGGTTCCCGAATCGCACGAGTCTGGTGTTGTTCCCCCCTGTAATAAAGTGATTACTCCCCATTTACAACGCATCTATCATTAGTACTGCACTCTCAAATTGCTTTTCCAAGGGATTTTCCAATCCTTCCTCCATTAATTCCTTTCCCGTCAGTATTTTGTTGTTTGCCGGAAAGAGAGAATGGCTCTCTTGGAGCAGATTCACCTCCTCAATACGATACTTTCGATTAATATCAAGTCCGGCCAGTTTTATCATAGCTTCATTACCATCCTTTGTTTGATAGAAATAAACGACCGCTTTCTTCTTATCAGTAGAAACATAACTCAAAGAAGCCAATGGAGATTCATAAGGAGAAACCAACCGATAAAGCTCACCTCTCATTACCAACGGGCGGATTCTCTTTTTGTACAATGTTACCGCATCGGCTATTTGTGCTTGCTCTTCTGTTGTAGCTTTATCTAATGCTAAGTCAACACCGAATGCTCCGCTTAATGCCACATCTATAGCCATTTTCATATGACGCTTCCCCATGCGAGTAACATGGGCAGAAATCGTACTGGCAGGAAAGAAATGCGAAAAGCCCCATTGTATTTTGATTCGCGCCAAAGGATCCGTATTATCACTGGGCCAAAAAGAATGGAAATATGGCATCGAACCATAGTCCACACGTCCCGAACCTCCGGCACATATCATCGCCATCACGTTTGGGAATTCTTTAGCAAAACGTTCCATCAAACGATAAAGCTCCTTATTGTAGTCTATCCAAAGATGAGTCTGGTTCGCTGCATGCAAATAAGATGAACCCGGTTGAGTAATATACCGATTGCAGTCCCACTTCACATACGTAATGTCCGGATTAGGACTCAATGTTTTATCTATAATCCCCCATTCGTAGGCTTGAACTTCCGGACGAGTCAAGTCGAGTATTTCCTGATGCCGACCAAGTATTGGTTCACGTTTGGGTTGAGTGATAATCCAATCAGGATGTTTCTGATAAAGTTCGCTTTGCGGGTTCACCATTTCCGGTTCAAGCCATATACCGAAACCCACATTACGTTTCAACGCTTCACGGGCAATATATGTCAAACCGCGAGGCAACTTCTTAGCAGAGGGAATCCAATCGCCCAATCCGTGTTTATCATCATCTCGGGAATATGAGCCATTTCCAAACCATCCATCGTCTAACAGAAAAAGTTCTGCTCCTATTTGACGGGCGCCATCAAAAAGGTGCATCAAACGTTCTTCATCAAAATCACAATGGGTGGCTTCCCAATTATTCAATAATACAGGACGATCTTTTTTCGCATCTCGAACTGCATTTTGCATTGCCCAACGATGAAAACGGCGACTCGCCTCACCCTTACCTTGTTTACTATAGGTATATAGCATGGAAGGAGTGGCAAATACTTCTCCGCGTGCCAAATTATACTGAGAGCCTAGCGGATTCATTCCGGTGAGTAAACGCAGATTCTTATTCCAATCCACGTCGAAAGCAAACTGAAAACTGCCGCTCCAACGTAACGAACCCGCCAACACTTCTCCCTCATTCTCTTTGGATTGACCGTCAAGAGATAGAATAAAAGAGGGGATGCGCATCTGATGAGCGCGAACGCCCAATTTAGAATCCAATATCTTAATTCCCTCCGATAGCCTTTCCTCAGTCAGCATTGCCTCACGTTTATAATTACCGGAGAATTGTGTAAGCCAATATTCCTTTGCTTTTATCACCGGAGCGGCTGAAGCAAAACGATACAATACAACCTTCCCCTCTTCATTATGAGAGATCGTATTCCATATCTCCATCATACTATGAGCTATATAACACTTGATATAAATATTTACAGAGAAAGGATATGCAGGGTCTTTCAATGAAATAACAGTTTGTTCCACCCCTGTTTCCAGCATCTCAGTATAATGTCCTGCATAATGTAGTTCTGTAGAGGTGTTTCCGTCTGAATGAGTCGCTTGGATTGCAGGCTCTGTCAGAACACCGTTTCCATAAGGAGGTAGAAATTCCCATTCACGCGAGAGCATTCGGGAGGGTGGCATCACTTCAAGATCTGCGTCACCAAAAGCCAATTGATAAAGACGATTGTCCGCCCCCACCATAAATAATAACCTTAATTCACCGGATGTGATGGCAAAAATCTTTTTCACGTATGGATTATCCACCGTATGCACCGGTATATGACGAGAAGTAGATAGAAACAAACAGAGTATAATGAACAGCTTCTTCATCTTTCTTACAATTGACTTATTGCAAATCTGAAACGTTATTTTTCGGTCATAAATTTCCACGTTACACTGGCTATATTGTTCGGTTTACCTTTTTCCACCTGCGAAATAGTACCTTTCAACCGGCCTTTCTTATCTCGCACCACCTTAATCTCGCGCCAAGAGTACACACCTTTCTCGTAATCGAACGTTTCACCATCATCATCGTACAGACGATAAAATCCTTCCGAGTTTCCATAATGACGAATTTCCAGATTGACTTTTTCCCCGGCTTTAGGGGCGTGTAAACGTGGTTCCATAAATGGTAATATTGCACCATCTTTCACATATACTGGAATACGGTCCAACCCCGGAGCTACGGTAATTCTCTCCCCATTGCCAACATAATGCCCCGTATAAAAATCATACCAGTTTCCTTTAGGTAACACTACTGTACGTTCTTTTTGTCCTGTAAACATCGGGGCTACCAACAGGTATTCACCTGCCATATATTGATCTTTTATTTCTTTGGACACAGCTTCCAGATAAGGATTATCTTCCAAATGAGCATCAGACAATCCCGCTGCATTTTCCTGATCCGGTTTGAAGTTCAATTCCAAATTCATAGCACGAAATGGAGGAATTCCGTCAAAATGATAACGAGCAAATTCTGAATACCAATATGGCATCATCTGCATGCGTAGTATGGCGTACTCTCTAATTTGTTTTTCAACTTCGGGAAACGTCCAAGGCTTTGTCCCGCTAGCCCATGCATTAATCATTGCCATTGGAGAAAAAACAACAGACTGAAAACGACGTAACCATTCCTCCGGTGATTTGGAACCACGTACCTCCGGAGTCCAAAGAACGCCACTGAAACCCGAGTTTATCAAAGCGGTAATAAAGTCCTGATGACTGTAATAATCATTATAAATGACATATGGGAAAGAGGCTGCACCGGCATTCGATGCTCGTACCAAACCGAAAGTACGCTGATTACGCTTTTTATATAATTCGGAAGTGGTCCGCTGTACCCATAATCCGTATGTCTGACGCATCTGCTCTGCGGATATTCCACTGGGGAAAATAGCCACATCAGGCCAAAGATAACGATCATATCCGTCTACCTCATCTATCTTATAACCTCCTACGCCGATATTGATATGTTCTCGTTCCAACTTGTGCATCCAAATTTTTCGTGCTTCTTCAGTTGCCAAATCAGGCACAATACCGCACCATACCGTATGTGAAGCTGTAAATGGATATATTTCATTATATATCCCGGATTCCGGTGAAATATACGGATTAGTCCATAAATTGATATGTACTCCCCTATTTGACATCTCTTTAACAAAATTAGCAGGTTCAGGATAACGAGCTGCATCCCACTCAAGCGTACATGGATATGCTTTACTCTGCCAACCAGGCTCTAAACCAATGAAATCCAAAGGGAAACCGCGCCGTTCAAATTCATCGACCTCTCTTTTCACGTCTTCAGCTGTATATAACTTCTTTGTGCGCTGAGTAAACCCTAAGCCCCAACGCGGAGGTAGGGCGCCACCGCCACATAACAAATTGTATCGACGGATAGCATCCATCGGAGTGGGTCCTGCAAATAAGTAAATCTCTACCCCCGGAGCAGGAATCAAGACAGAAATGGCATCGGAATAAGGTGTTGACGTCCATGTTTTATCCAAATTACGGTCCTTGGCAACCGGTGCATTCGGACTATTCTTGCGAGCCCCACTGCCTGCATATACCGTCAGATAGCGTGCAGAGTTAATGAGCACTCCATAACCCCGACTAGATATATAAAATGGTACCGGAGCATGCGTACGTCCATTATCACGTCCACCATAATGATCAACATGCAGATTTAATATTTTACCACGTTGATGCACCGACTGGAAGTTCAAACCGAACCCGTATAGTTGTTCTTTGAAATCTAAAGGAATAGAAAGATTTGTTTTTCCGTCTCGTATTACGCCTGTAATCTCATTCGCAAATTCAGGCAGCATCACTTCAGGCAAACGGCCGAAACCCTCTTTCTTGGGCGTAACATTTGCCACACTCAACAACGAATATTCTTCCGGTATTCCCACAATTCCCTTCCACACGCCAGGTTCCACTTGTTGCCATACAATCTGTGCTCTGGTAGGGAAGAGCAGCAACAAGCTCATTATTCCTAAAATTAGTATCTTCATTATTAGCCTCCTTATAGTATTTCTATCTAACTATATTGATACACCTCGCCATATCAGATATCTCTTTTCATCATATTTTATTTCTCATTTTTTATCTATAAATCCGTACATCTCCATCTTCACAGATAACTTCCGGACGGGCATCAGAATTTTTCAAATCAAATGTAACATTCTTCAGAACTAACCCTTTGACATGACGAGCCCATACTCCATAAGCTGGAATTTTAGGACCGAATGTTTTTATTTCCGGATATTTATCTATTGCTTCCGGTATTTCCGTCAAAGCATCTTGAATTGTACCCGTACCTAATATGCGGATATGAATATCCTCCAAAACAAGATTTGTAATATTATGCCCGGGAATACCCGTAATAAGTATTCCTGATGGGGGAGTCAACTGCGCTTTATCAGCAGCAATAGCTTTTACATTGCGGATAGTTACATTCTCAAATACTCCGATAGCCTGCTTGGTGTCTTCATGCCTGCGAAATACACTCAAACGAGCACCCAAACGAAACAGCATCGGAGTATGCACTTCATCCATCGTAATATCGAAAATTTCTATATTACGTAACCGGGCACCATCTACAGAAAAAAGTTTAATACCTCCGTTCTTTGTATCATAAATATGGCAATTGCTGATTTTAATATTCTCGAAATCTCCCATAGATTCCGTTCCCATCTTGATACCCGCCTGATTACTTTTCAGGCGCATATCAGTCACGATGATATCATTGCAGCCCATCTTATTGGAAGTGGTTTTAAAACACAATGCATCATCTCCACTGATTATATCACAATTACTAATACGTACATGATTACATCCATCAATATTTATTCCATCATTATGCGCTACTCCAAAACTACGAATGGTAACATTATGGATGTCCACACCACGGCATTGGAAATAATGAGAAGTCCAAGAAGCTGCATATTTTAAGGTTATTCCCTCTACATATACATTCTCGCAACGTACCCAACGAAGTAAAAAAGGACGTATCCCCCAACGCTCTCTTTCCGGGCGAGTATCTTCTATGATATGACGTTCTTTTAAAGCCAATCCTTGCCCATCAATAATGCCCTTACCCTTTAAAGCAACGTTCTTTGCATTCACAGCAACCAATAATGCCCATCCCACATTAATACCTAACCCTTCGGTAAAAGGATCCGGATTATCATAAGCTTTATAATCCGTAGTACCTAATATCAATGCATTTTCTTCTATATATAAAGTTACATTATCTTTCAATACAATCGTGGCACACAAATATGTTCCGGCAGGAACAAGCACTGTACCTCCACCGGAACCATAACAAGCATCGATTGCTTTTTGGATAGCTGGTGAATCTATTTCCTTACCATTGCCGGTTGCACCAAATCTTCTTATATTAAAGATTTTAGCATGCAAGGCAAATGGTAATATAAACAATATGAATAACAGTAGTAACTTATTTAAATATTTCATAAATACCGTATTACAAATTTATCAAACGAAGAATCTATAAATCAGATTTCGATGATGATTGAATACAAAGGTTTCTCTCATCATATACAGTGAATTATAATATAACGAAATCTCTCTTCTCGTTACAAAAATAGGACTATAAAAAAGAGACGATTATCAGTATCTCACCAAATACTTGAGAAAACGTCTCAAAAAACAATATATAGTTCTAATATGCTGACACGACAGATCCTACATTGATACATATATATTTGACCATACATAATGGAACAATAACTATTCCACAATAATCTCCCGACTACGAAGAATCTTTATTTTCTCTTTATCTGTAATACCTTCCTTCACCATCACCTTCTCTATTTTAGCACCAATGACATTATCTAACAGTATCGCATAACGCCCATCCTTATTTTCCGCATCAATATAACAATTATTCAATATAAGATTTTTTACATGTCGTACCCAGAAGCCAAAAGAAGGCAGAGTTTGCAAGTCACTTACATTATACCTTCCCACTCCTATTTCCGGTGGAGAAATTTCTGCGTCTCCGGATGGATGTCCTCCCTTTACAAGTAAACTCACATCATGAAACTGAATATCTCTAACATATCCGAGATGTTTGCCATTAGGTAAATGAAAGGATAATCCATTTTTCACAACTTCCGTGTCAGGCAACTTATAACCAGCAATGATAGGGGTTGATTCGGGTTGAGAACCATTGTACATTTTCCAACGTTCACTCCGGAAAGAACTTCCTGCATAAACCTCATTAATATCCACACCACAAATTACAATATTCTCTACCTGTCCGATATCTACATTGGTTACCAATAGTTCCTTACGTTCTTTACCGTTTTCGGTGAAAGTAAAAGAAGCAACATTCGCCCCTAACACACGACCTCTGTTGGATATCGAGATAAAAAACGGAGTGCGAGTGCGACGCATTATTGAACGGGAATGTACGGTTCCAGTCTTGCCTCTGTTCAGATAGACATTCTTTACACACCCTCCGTCATTGGTGGAAATAGAAAAACCAGCCTTATTGGCACCTAACACATATATATTATCCACATATACATCCTGAATGTCATCCGCCGTTTCTGAACCTATCTGAAATAAATTACAATTAGTGTCTCCCACAATATTGCGTATCGCATAGTTACGTGCAGGACGAGTGAAGCCCAATGAACAGTCCGAACCCAATTTAACTATATCATCTGAACTCTGTCGTGAATAGACATTTATTACCGTCACATCGTTGCAGGACATAAAATCATAAATATCACGAGCATTTCGAGTATCGTATTTAGCCAAATAGGTATCGTGTACATAGATACCGTCCGTTCCTGTTGCCAATAAAACAAAATGCCCTCCTTGATCTATATGCAACATATTATCAATATTATAACTCTTTTGAGCATCTTCATCAATATAGTAAGGTTCATCAACTTCCGAATCGTACCACATATCCTTGCCTATATCCCAACCTCCAATTTCAACATTAGTACAAAGTTTCAGGGAGAACATCTTATCACAACGCTTATCTATCGGATTATTCATCACTTTATCAGAAGTTACCAGATTACCATTGCCTGTAATGCGTCCTGTACCAACAATTTTCACATTATCAATACCCTCTCCCCTAAACATGGCGTTTCGAAAGAAAGTATGTCCCACATCTTGTTTCGTCAAATAATTTTCAGGATCGGCATAGGGACGAGCATCTGTAGAAGAAAGTCCAAAACGGTAAGCCCGGTCGCTAAACCATGTCGTTTCAGGAGCATCACCACCAGGAAGTGCTTGTATTACGGCATCTGCATCTAAATGTAGCCAAACATTACTTTGCAAATGAATTGTCCGCACATTATAAATACCCGAGGTAAACCGTAAAATTCCTCCACCGAGTTCACTCATCTCCCGTATCGCATGATTAATAATATCCGTATCGTCTGCTATTCCATTTCCTATTGCTCCCTCCACTTTAATATCTCGCAAACCTGAATAATACCATACAGAATTCGATTCCCCCCAATTATCACCTCCTTTTACTAACAGTTTAAACATATATAGTTTATCAGGTTGTAACTTATCAATCGCAATAAAATTATCATTTGGCAAAACATTCTCCTCTATTGGATTCCAGTTCTTACCCTTATCTTCCGAACATAACAAAATAACTGATTCTGCATTATGAGGAGGTGTCCAGGAAAATGAAACGGATGACAAGTCAATGTCTTTTTTATAGGTAAAAGTTCGTAATGCATTCCGGGTGAAATCCGTAACGTTTGTCACGCCTTTAAGAGTAGTTGTAGCAACCGGACTATGGAGAACTTCCGGTTCAGAAGTTATATAACTTGCTTCAAACATATAGTCACCAATCATCGATACCGCTATTCCTCGAAAAGAAAGACGAATATCTACCCCGTTAGATGGTCGAAAATCCAAATCTTTAAAAACAAGCCGGGTACCTTTTACTTCTTTATAGATTTCTATATCTCCAACCTTTTTATAAGAGTAATCAGTTCCTGTTCGTCCGATAGATTGTTTGAATAGCTCACGAAGAAGTACATCTCCACGTCCGATAATGTTTACAGTCGTATTATCCAACGTAACATCAATTCCATCAGGTATACGAAACATAACGGTAGTCTTCGTACTGCGCTGCCCTGCATAAAAATCAAGTGTAAGATTTCCTTCTGTCTTCACCGTACATATATCACGATTCAGGATTATTATTGGCGGTAACGCCCCTTTACTTACTTTTATAAACAAACGCTTTTTAGCTTCATCCTGTAAATAATCACCAGAAGAGGGAAATCCTTCTATTTTCTCATTTCCTTGAAGAGTAAAGAGACGAAAAACTCCCCTACCCGAATGTTTCAACAAGTCTTTCAGGCTCGCTACCGAAGGTAAGGTGGAAACCAATCCTTCATTTTCGGGGGTATCGACGGTGTAACGAAAGGTTGTACCCTCGAATAAAAACAATGAATCTCGACTTATTTGCCAAGGATATAAATTTTCGCCTTGTACATATGATACTCTTACTACAAACAAACTTAAAAAGAGTACAATTCCTGACAGTTTATATTTCATATCTGATTATATCTGTTTCAAGCTACCGATACATGTCTATATGACTTACATTATCCCTCATTATACTATACCATACAGGACCGACAGTAAAAATGCATGCATTTATCCGCTCTTTTTCTTTTTGTTTCACATCGACAGGGGAAGCAATAGCATTAAATCCTTCCTGTAAACGCTCATATGGAATCTCTGAGAGTGAGACATCCCTAAAAGCCCAGTGATTATCATGAAATAAAAATTCACTCAACACCTCATTCGGTTTAATGATTTTTAAATCCGGTTTTTCCCCCATAAGCAGATTATGAGCGAAACGAACGTTACGAGGTTTTTTCTCTCCATACCCCGATGCTATTTCCAAAGAGCTATTCAGAAAAATATTATAAGCAATATCCACATTTTCGACTCTATGATATGATGTCAATGGTTCTTCTTTAATATTGGTTTCCGTTGTAGGTCGTTCATAAACTCCCATACGTACTAACAAGCCAAACGATTCGACATCCTTAATATAATTGTCATAAACAACATGTCCCTAAAACCCGCAACTATCATCCAATAC
>JBHADT010000071.1:0-7263 GCA_041855205.1 Bacteroides sp. | reverse complement strand
AATAAATAATGTGAAGATTGTCATTGACTGAAACAGCGTCAGGCTTATTCGGTCGCCCACCTTTCCGCATCCATTGCAAAATACCGGGAGGAGTATTGATATAGAATACTCTGTTCTGTCTCGAAAGCTCTATGGCTGTATTCTTGATAGTACTGCCTATTTCGATATCCCATGACTGAAGAGTGGTAATGATGAAATCTGCCATACTTGTTAGCTTTTTATTCTTGACTGCTCCGTGCGAGAGAGGCGTGTAGTGATTTCGTTGTATATTTTTCTGTAATCCTCGGTCGTTTGTTGCCAAGAGAATCGTTTTACGCGAGCCAATCCGTAGGCCGATTGAGCCTGATAGTATTCCGTGTCATTCTCCAGCCTTAGCAGTGCTTCTGCTATTTCGTTGAAATCAGAAGGATTTACCAGTACCCCTCCTTCGCCGGCCACTTCGGGCAACGAAGAGCAATTGCTGGTGATGACGGGTGTGCCGCATGCCATGCTTTCCAGCACCGGTATGCCGAACCCTTCTTGCAAAGAGGGATACAAGAAAGCGAAGGCGCCGTTGTATAGCGCAGGCAGGTCTTCGCCGGGCACATAACCCGTATAGACAATGTCGGGAGTGCAGTATGCAATCCCCATCTTGCCCAGCAACTCTTCCACGTATTCGCGCTTCAGACCGGTGATAACCAGCTTCAGGGCTCGTTTCGACCGTTGCAAGTATGCATGGTATGCACGCAACACGCCTTCCGTGTTTTTTCTCGGATCGGTGTTGCCCAAGAAAAGCAGGTATTTCTCGTCTGCCAGGTATTTACGGGTAACGGGTTTCGTCTCCTCGTCCGTCAAGGGGCGGTAGCAATCGCTGTAACCGTTGTGCACTACGCTGAGCTTCCCTTTTAATTGCGGAAAATAGGCGAGGATATTGGCCTGTTCTGTTTCAGACACAGTGATGATGTGTCGGCAACGTGCAACGATGCGGGGTACGTTCCAGCGCCGATAGTACCATCCTAATTGCTGGTAGCGCGACATCTTCTTGCTCTTGGGTGTATTCAGGAAAATAATGTCGTGCAAAGTCAACAGCAATGGAGCGGGGCTGTATAGTGGGGCCGTGTTCGATGTGCAATGCAATATGTCGATGTGCATGCGGCGCACGGCTCGCGGAAGAACCCATTGTTCCCACAGCGGATATACAGGGCATTTCAGCTCCACCACTTGCATGTTCCTGCCACTTTGCAGGCAGCGGTCCGGCCCAGGGGCAACGAATACGAGGTACTCATTGCCGTCATCCTCTTGCTGTAACCGGTGCAGCACTTCAAGGATGACGAAATCCATGCCATGTTTATCTGCACGGAATATCCGTTGGGCTTCAATGCCTATCCTCATTCTTTTAGCTTTTTGTTTCTTTTTTCTTTCTGAAAAGTCGTGCTACATGACTGAATGCCGAGGCCACTATCAAAATAGGTAAAGACCAGAAAGCTTTACGGAAACGACGGCTGACTTCTCCTTCGGGCAAGGCCATGAGGTAAGAAAACAGCAAAATCCCTAATAATACATACCACTTGATGCTGAGAGGCCAGTTTGCCAATGTCATGATAACGGCACCCAATACAATGTAGGCTATGAGCAACAGTCTGGATGGCATCAGCCACTGAAACAGCTTTTCGCAAAGATCCCATTTTCCTTGCAGGAAGGCCAAAGGAAATTGCATCATGGCGGTAGCCTTGCTTTGATATTCTGCTGACAGCCAACGTTGACGTTCTTTGCTGTATTCGGAAGTTTCTTCTTTCTTTTTGCAATAGCAAACTACCTCTTCCATATACTCGGTGTATATGTTTTCCTTCAGCAACTCTATTTCCATGGCTTTGGTAAAGTCGCTGCCCTTCAATCTGGGCATAAGACGCTGGAACATCTCAAAATCGAACATCATGCCCGAACCTATGAGGGCCGACGAAAATCCGAGTGCTGTATGCGCCTTACGGAAGAGATGGTTGTTGATCTCTTCGCTGGTGGCACTCAAAATGGCTATGTTGGTATTCAGGTTCTCTGTCATGCGGTGTGCCTGGATGGCATCGCAACCCGAATAATAGGCATTGTTGAAGTACTCCAAAGCTTTGGGTACAATCTTATTGTCCGAATTGAAAATCGTAATGGCATCGTACTCGTTGTGGGAGTAACGCTCCATAACCTGCTGTATAGCATAGATCTTGGTACAGTATTCTTTATCCGGCACCACAATGTTGACAGGCATTTGAAGCAGTGTACTGAGATCTTCTTCGGGTAGCTGGGTAGCTGCAACGGCAACGTCGTATTTGTCGCGCGGATAATTCTGGGTATCAAAAAAGTGGTTGATGGATTCAATAACCTCCTTGCCGTTCTTCAACGCAACGAACAAGACCAGAAAACGGTGCTGCTTTTTAGAAGCAGGGTAGCGATTCCTGTATTTCTGTAAAGAAGCGAGGGCATATACGAATAAATATGCCACGGGGATAGCTAACAGCAAAAAGAAAATAGCATCTGCCATTTGCAACGCATTGTTGTTTTCATTCATCCACCATTCGGGATTGAATATGGAAAAAAAATCGTTCATATCTGTTGGTATCTTTTGTTTCTAAATTATTATTTCATCTTTTTTGAGTTGCTTGTCCATATATGGGCCGTTCAAGATGAACGAGAAAAATATCGCAATGATAAAATTGCTGGGCAAAAATCCCATCCCTCGTCCGGCATAACCGTTCAGCCATATTCCGAAGATACTGCATAGCAGGGCAGTAAGTATCAGCCTGAGCTGTTTGTTCTTTATCCTGAACATTAATAAGTAGCAACTCCTTAATAGGACAATGGCTTGCAGAATGAGATAAAGCCCAAGGCCTACCACTCCGCCTTCTACCCAAATCCCTACATAATAGGAGTCGGTAGGGATAAAATCTTCGTCCAATTCCATAAGTCCTTTGACGTCTACAATCTTTCCTCCTACTCCCACGCCAAAGGGTTTGTCGGCCAAATAATAGGCAAAACGTTTCTGATTCTCAACTCTGACATTGAAAGAGGCATCTTCTGTGGGACGGAAAGCGGTACGCATACGCCTGATGAAGACATTGTCGTTTCCAATGTCGGTGAAATAGAAAAAAGAGAATGTAAATATGCCTAAAAGAAGACTGGTGACCATCATTTTGACGCTCTTGCTTATGAGGCAGTAAAGGGCGATGCCGCCAAAGGGAACGGCCATTGCTCCTCGTGTTCCGGACATCATCATACCAATCCATGCCAATATTGCAATGCCTAAGCAGAAATAACGGGCCATCTTCTTACGGGCTATTATACCAATGATTCCAAAGGTGACGGTAAACATACCCATGGAGGAACCGTAGTTTCCTGCATCAGTATAGAAGGAGAAATAGCGTATACCGCTTTGAAGGATATGAGTGTGCCATGCTCCTCCCAACAACCATTCCATTTCTGTATCGTCAAACCCTCTTCTTTTTTGCCAATAGGCCTTAAAAACTGCCGTAATAATGAACAATCCTAATAGGAACAGAGTGGTACGTAATTGTTTTGTACTACATAAAAGGACCCCTGAAATAAAGTAGGTGAGGGGAAGCGTTAAGAAAACACTGCGGCTACTTACCAAATCGGCTATTCTGGCATACGGCGTAAGAAGGATGAGGAAACAATAAGTCAACCAGATGAGATAGGTGATGGTCAGCGTATTGAACCCTCTTGTCCAAGAATAACTTTCTCTGTTACTGATAATATTGATGGATATGGAGAAGAGGCAGAATGCCAAAGCGATATCCAATATCCCGCTTAATCCTTCTATTCCGCTATAACGGTAAATGGCAGAAAAATAGCATGTGGCCGTTGCAAATAGCACATAGCTCAACATAGGCTTTTCTATGGCATATATAAGAATTATTGCCACCAATGGAAGTAGCGTGACTGCCGCGAAGATGAACCAATGTTGCGTGATGAGACTATATGCCATGGCCAACAATCCCAGAAAGAATAACAAATAGTTTATTCCGGAGGCTGTCAGTCTGAAATTGTTGTCTTTAAATGCAAATGCCATTATTCACGCGTTGTTTTAATCGTTAATTATTTGATGGCAGCTTGTTTGGCCGTCAATCCTAATTGCGCCAATCGACTGAAGAGAGAATGCGTCGGGGTCTGAGGAGGCAATTCTCCGGTGAACGACTCTACTACTTCACGGTCAGCATTGTTCAGATATAAATACAACGGAGCATCGTCGATCACGGTTTTTATATATTGCAATGTTGTATTGTCACTATTACGCCACAGACGACAAGCATTGGCCACCAAAACATTTACGTCCGCTTTATGCAGAACCGGCAGAGGAATAGAAGCCGTGTTGATGGCCGGATACTCTACCAGAATAATGTTAGGCACGGGTTCTGCTTGATTGGGTTGCCAAAAATCAGAAAGTTGCTGTGCATTGACGTAAGCGGCTGAGGAGGGATCGAAGTCTACTTCTGCCTTCACAATGCGTATGTTCAATCCTTCGGTCTCCCAGTAGCTTGCAAAGAAATTGCCGAGGTAGCTTTTGCCTTCTCCCGTTTCCATACTCAACAAGCTGATCACGGTTGGTCGGTCGGGCTGTATATACTTATTCAGCCGTCGGCAACTATAAGCCGCTGCTATACGGTTGCAAGCTTTGAGGAAACCACGGAATTTAAGGTTGTTCGTACCGTTGAATGCTGCAATAACAGGAAGTCCCGTCAGGCGCTTGCTGCGTATCGGATCTCTCAATGTATGGTCAAGCAGCTCTATGAGTAGGTGGAATGTGATAATAAACAGGAGGCTTCCCACAAATGCCACGAGAATATAGAGTGAACGTTTACGCCCATTGTCCGTCAAAGGGTATTCGGGAGGAGCAACGTTTTGCAGATTATTGGTGTTCATCTCAATGTTCTTCAGGCGAAGATTTGCTTCGGCCAACCCTCTGATCTGGTTGCGATAATTGTCTTCAGCAATTCCGATAGCGCGTTGTTTGCGTGTCACTTGGGTGCCCACAGGAGACATTTGGCTGTACTGGTCAAAAATATCTTGTTGGCGATCTTGCAACACTTTCAATTCGGCACCTGCCTTGGCCTCATTTACCAATGCGGTAAGCCATTCGCTTACCATTTCCTGTATGCCTACTCCTTCTTTTGTGAAATTGAATTCATTTAAATTATCGGAGATGTGACTGATGTTTGCTTCCGCTTTCCGAAGTGCCTCTCTATCTTTTATCAACTGCTCATGGGAGGCTTGGGCTTTATCGGATGTGAAAATTTCCTGCTCCATGATGTTCTGATTGAGGGTGCTGACTTTGTTCAACTCCTGCAACAAGTTTGTGTTGTTACGGATAATCTGCGCACGGATATCCATTTTATTGTCGAGCATCTTACGCAGTGCCACGGCTGACTCATACTCACGTAAGGCTTTTTCTTTGCGGTCGTCAACGCCGTAGCGGGTATTGGCTAATGCTTCAGTTTCTTCGCCATAATTAATAACCCGTTCTTGTACACAATATTGCATTAAATCATCTTCTTCCTTATTCAACAGCTCTTTGGCCAAACGCACTTGCTCTTCAAAATAGGCTATTACGTCTTTGGTCGCTTTAAAGCGTAATATTTCGTAAGCCTTCATCAATTCATCGATGATAATGATGAGCGTTTGCTGGGTTATTCCGGGGTCGGCTGAGGTGTAAATCAGGTTAAGAATGTCGCTGGCACCGGCGCGCTTCACAATAATCTCTTCCAAAGCCTTGGCACTGTAGAATGGTACCGGTCGGTTAAACATGGCGTATACAAAGTTCCTACCATCTTCTTTACGATAGTTGTAGAGGGCTTCTGTGGTCTTGTTTACGTCTTGTCTGTCCACTAAAGCCAATACCTCTTTGGGAGTATATTGCAGTAGTTGGCGATAATGTCTGGCCTGGATATAGTGATTGTCGTTCCACTCTTCACCATAGGTCAAGGCATTGGCAAGTAGTCTCACTGAAACTTTCTGTAAAGTACCACGCGATTTTGCAAGATTGATAAGGTTATCAAATGTGCTATTAATCGTTAAACTATTTATAGAAGTTCCATCTATTGACGTTTCATTAGTGACTCCTGCATAAAGACTCCCTTCTACTGTGTAGTTGAAAGGTAAGAACTGGGTAAAGTAGATAACCAAACCCGTAACCAACAGACTACCCCATAATAACCAATATCGGATGCGATAGATAAATTGAGTGATGAACTGAGCTATATTCATTTTTGTATTTTATTTATCCTTTATAATTTTTACGTTGGTCAACATCTCTAATAGTATGATGGAATTATGCAAAGCTACACGACTTTGTTCATAATTGGTAACTGCTCCCGAACGGCGTCCACGCTCCAAAGAGAGAGTGATGATATCAATTTTTCCTTGAATGAAGTTGTTCTCGGATATTTTCATCTGCGCATTGTATAAGGCTGCCGTTTCGGCTTTGGCTTTAATGGTGGCCAGCTGTTCGGTGACGGCATTATAGGCTTCCAATATCCTGAGACGGCGTTCCTCCATTACTTCTTCTTGCGCATATTGCAACTGCTCTATGTCGTACTTGTATTTTTTCAACTTCTGTGGACGGTTTATGATGTCTCCTATGGGTATGTTGACGCTTGCACCTATATTGAAAGTATGTTGTGCGCTCGACATGGATGTTTGATACATAGGAGTGAACTCGTTACTTGCATTACCGATGATGTTATAACGTCCGTAACCATACGCCCCATTGATTCTGAAGTAGTTCATCCAATCACGTTTTTGTAGCAGATATTCATTTTTTGATTGTTCCACTCGTGAGCGGGCTTTTTTTACGGTCGCATTTTCAACCACGGCATCCAAGAATACAGAAAGTGGGGGAATCTGTAGTTCGTCAAGATTCTCAGGAATGTTTTGGGTAGCCAATTCGGTTGTTACTGCCTCCAGCTTCCGGTCTTCCATGTTTAATTTCTGCAATATCTTGATGCGTTCTTCCCGCGACATCTCCTGTTGTGCAAGGACTGATAGGGGCAACCCGAATGCCCCTAACAGGATGGCGCAATAAACGATGGACTTAATGTATGTTTTTATCATATCCAATGTTAAGTTATTGTTATCTTAATTATACGTTTTCTTTTTGAATAAATGCCGTAAAAGTTTTTAAAAGTATCTTCATATCCAATGCAAAGGAGAATTCTTTTGCATATTTGATGTCCAGTTGTTTGCGCTCGTCGGCAGACATGCGACCGGAATCACCGCGTTTTT
>JBHADT010000070.1:0-2650 GCA_041855205.1 Bacteroides sp. | reverse complement strand
GATTGGCGAACTTCTACTTTGTTTTTCTTCCGATAAACCGTACAATCAATCGCATTCGGAATGGAACATATTCTCGATTCATGACACAATGCACTTTTTCGTGCCTCATCAGCGATCCATTGGCTGCAACCGAGAAACGTAATTTCTCCGGAACGATAAATTCTTTCCTTTCTCTTAAAAATACGTCGGGATAAATCTTCCTGACGGGCATGCTTTAGTTTGACACACGCCTGACATTGTGTGTAATATTTCAGACACCCGCTGGTATAGTGACATATCCCGGTATATGCCCACTGATCATGCATCGTCCAAACAATCGGTTTATCTAATGAAGATAATTGGGCGATACTACCTAAGGATAGAAACCCCTGATTGGTCCAATGCAGATGAATAATATCTGCCCATTTCACAAGAGGGTGCCGGTCGATACGGTATCCTGTATTGGCAATCGATACGGCAAATAAGTTCTCACGAGAGCAACCGTTATGTAACCAGATGACAAAACGCTCCCATAAGAATCGAAACTTACCAATCGACTTCGGCTGTTTCTCATAGATACTGTAAACCTGTTTGTCGTCCGTCTGCTTATCACGTACCAGCATCTTAACTGATACACCCTGCTTCTCCAATGCTTGCTGCAAACGCTTGCAAGCGATGGCGGCGCCTCCTTGTAACTCAAACGTGCTAAGCAGAAGAATATTCATCTTATTTTCGTGCTGCGATCACAATATAGGGAGAAAGCCATCTTCCCTTGATGGGGAACAGTTTGATGGCATAACTTATGATCTTGATAACCCGTCGTATCATGGGAGATGTTTTAGCCTTGGGCTCTAACCATACGATCGGTTTTCTTGTATATTCGACACGTAAGTCTTTCAAAGAGAATGTCGCCATGATTTTCTTCAATCGATCGATCTCCATTGACTTTAAATTGTGTGCATCATAGTTCTCTTTATCGAACCGTCGCTGTATCCATCCGTTCAGTCCCAGCAAGTTGGGCAGGGTGATCAATAATACTCCATTCGGAGCAAGTAAGTCGACATGCCGTCTAATCACATCTTCCGTATCATTAAAATGCTCGATGAAGCCTAATGAAAATACGAAATCGTATCTGTTTTCGGTCGAGAAGTGAAAGAAATCCTGTTCGATGCAAGAGACGGTATGGGGCTTGACACCGTTGATACGTTCTGTTTCTCGGACCATCTCTTCGTCGATATAGAAATCCAGCAAAGATACAGAGCATCCGTATTTTTTATGAAAATATACGGACATCGTTCCCGGGAAACCTCCGATTTCGATGAATGATTTATTTTTTAAATCTTTGGGAAGAAAACGATCAAAAAACATCTTCTGCGGAACTTTTCCGTATTGATAATTTTTCCAGTATGTTTTCCAGAAAGAGCGATCAGTCAGATTGTTTGCCCCCATATTTTTCTTCATTTTTATAGTTATCAGCTTTCTTTAGCTCGGTCTGTATTTTATCACTTTGGCAGGATTACCGACAGCAACAGCATTCGCAGGAATATCTTTCGTAACGACACTTCCCCCTCCGATGACAGCCCCATTTCCAATTTTTACTCCGGGCAAAACAAGGGCGTTGGCACCAATCCAGACATCATTCCCGATGACTACATAATTGTTAACTGTCGACCAGGGTTGATCGACAATGTACATTCCTTGATGGATTGAATGATTCGCCGCTGTAATCGTAATATGTTGAGAAATTAAACATTTATCGCCAATGACAATTCTACCGCCCCCAGCTCTAATATTATTATATTCTCCGATATAAGTATTCTCTCCGATGATTAACTCCGAACCGCGAAAAGAACTATTCTGATCATCATGGATAATGATGGTCGAGAACTCACTGATACAACTTCCTTTGCCGATTTTGATGGCATCGACGCTTCTAAGCTGCAATTTTGTCCGAATCGCAATATACGAACCTTTGTTACGACGCATGATCTTTATAATAAGGATCAACCGAAGCAAGGGTTCGAATATTTTTGATAATTTTCTACAGAAAACAGCGAAAGTCATGACGAAGAATTACTTATTGTTGCATAGCGTAATTAAAAGCATCCATATAGCGCTGAGTAACGGTATGGATATTGATTTTTTGTTCAATTACCTCACTTCCGGCAGCTCCCATCCTTTTTGCGGAAGCTGTATCTGAAAGGATAAAACGGATCTTGTCTGCAAGATCGTTAGCATCCCCTTCCCTGAAAAAATATCCATTGACCCCATCAGTGATCAGATCTTTTTCTGTCCCATCACATACAGAGCAGATAACAGGCAAGGAAAAACACATGGCATCATTTATTGAGAGGCCTCCCATACCTGCTAACACATATACGGTCGATTCGTTCATGTATTGTCCCAATGTTAGAGGGTCATAAATCGCTCCGGTAAACACGGTTCGATCAGTTAAGCCTAAAACGTCCGATTGCCGGATCAGATTTTCTTTTTCCGGACCATTCCCGATAATGACCAATTCACTCTCCGGATATTGGTCGGCAACTTTCTTGTAGGCTTCAAGGAGTAAATCTACCCGCTTCCACTTGACCAGCCTTCCGATGTGCAAAATGCGTGGTTTGGGTGGCAATATCGGGGGAAGTTGAGCAATCTTTTTCTTGGTTGTAAAGAG
>JBHADT010000069.1:0-36173 GCA_041855205.1 Bacteroides sp. | reverse complement strand
GTATTGCTTACTTATAAAGGATACCGTATTGAGGATTTGATGAAAGAACTGCAAGAACGTCATAGCCTGACCTGGAAAAAACATTGACTGTACGAACGACAGAATCTATAGGATAAAGAAAAAGAGATGAACAAACCGTTGCTATATTACCGGGACGTGGAATTGTATCAACAAGATTTATGTGTGTTGAGTGGAGTCAATCTGGAATTGCATAAGGGAGAGTTCGTTTACCTGATAGGCAAGGTAGGGTCGGGAAAGACCAGCTTGCTGAAATCATTCTATGGAGAGTTGGATGTATCTTCCGGCGAGGCGGAGGTATTGGATTATCCGTTGCGTAACATAAAGCAGAAACAGGTATCGCAACTGCGTCGCCGTCTGGGTATCATCTTTCAGGATTTCCAACTTCTCACGGACCGTACGGTGCATGAAAATCTTGCTTTTGTGCTGAGAGCGACTGGATGGAAACAGAAAAGTGAGATAGTGAACCGTATTGAAGAGGTGTTGATGCAGGTGGGGATGAATAATAAAGGTTATAAGTATCCTCATGAGCTCTCCGGAGGAGAACAGCAGAGAGTGGTGATTGCCCGTGCCATACTCAATTCTCCCGAAATCATTTTGGCCGATGAACCTACCGGGAATCTGGATGTGGAAACAGGACGTGCCATCACCGGGCTTTTGAAGAATATCAGCGACTCCGGAGCGTTGGTCGTAATGAGCACGCATAATATGCAGCTTCTGCAAGAGTTTTCGGGTAAGGTGTATCGCTGTGCCAATCACGGGATAGCAGATGTTACCTCAGAGTATAATATGTAAATGCCGGAGAAGCCCGGTACGAAGTAAACATGAATGAACATCATACATATAGTCGATAGCTGCAACGAAAATCCATTTGAATTTTAATAATTACTAAAATACAGAAGAGAGATGAAAGTTTTAAAGTTTGGAGGTACTTCCGTAGGATCTGCACAACGCATGAAAGAGGTAGCCAAGTTGATTACCGATGGAGAACGTAAAATAGTTGTTCTTTCAGCTATGTCCGGTACGACCAATACTTTGGTGGAAATTTCGGATTACTTGTATAAGAAGAATCCGGAAGGTGCTAATGAAATTATCAATAAACTGGAAGCTGTTTACAGAAAGCATGTAGATGAACTTTATACGACACAAGAGTATAAACGGAAAGGACAGGAACTTATAAAATCTCACTTCGATTATATTCGTTCGTATACAAAAGACTTGTTTACTCTCTTTGAGGAGAAAGTGATTTTAGCGCAGGGAGAGTTAATTTCCACTGCTATGATGAATTATTACCTGCTGGAGTGTGGAGTGAAGTCTGTCTTACTGCCTGCGTTGGAGTACATGCGTACGGATAAAAATGCGGAACCCGATCCGAGCTATATAAAAGAGAAGCTGCAAGTGCAACTGGATTTACATTCTGATGCGGATATCTATATCACACAAGGGTACATTTGCCGTAACGCTTATGGAGAGATAGACAATCTGCAACGTGGTGGAAGCGACTATACAGCTTCCTTGATTGGGGCTGCCGTCAATGCCTCCGAAATACAGATTTGGACGGATATAGATGGTATGCACAACAATGACCCCCGTATTGTGGACGATACGGCTCCTGTGCGTCACCTGCATTTTGAAGAAGCTGCCGAGCTGGCTTACTTCGGAGCCAAGATTCTGCATCCGACATGTATTCAGCCTGCCAAATATGCCAATATTCCGGTGCGGTTGCTGAACACCATGGAACCTACGGCGCCTGGTACGATGATTTCTAATGATACGGAAAAAGGAAAGATAAAGGCGGTAGCCGCGAAAGACAATATTACGGCAATCAAGATTAAATCCAGTAGAATGTTATTGGCTCATGGTTTCTTGCGTAAAGTGTTTGAAATCTTTGAGAGCTACCAGACTTCCATCGATATGATTTGTACGTCGGAGGTTGGCGTATCGGTCTCTATCGACAATACGAAGCATCTGAACGAGATTCTCGACGACCTGAAGAAATACGGTACGGTCACAGTAGATAGAGACATGTGCATTATCTGTGTAGTGGGTGATCTTGAGTGGGAAAATGTGGGCTTTGAGGCGAAAGCTCTGGATGCAATGCGTAATATTCCGGTGCGTATGATTTCGTTTGGAGGAAGCAACTATAACATTTCTTTCCTGATTCGCGAATCCGACAAGAAGCAGGCGTTGCGTTCATTGAGCGAGGCCTTATTTCAGAAACAGTAATTACTTGAATTAAATGGAAGATGTAAGTGGAATTTTTCCATCCGCTTACATCTTTTTTAACTTTGTGCGAAAAGTATCTGATATTCGTACAGAATCATTATATACATATTTTATGAAAGGAATATTCCCTGTTGAGCGTTTTCAACAAATACCCACTCCGTTTTATTACTATGATACCCGGTTGTTGCGTGAAACTCTTTCCGCCATCAATCAAGAGTCAGCTGCTCATGAACGTTTTGTGGTGCACTATGCCATGAAAGCGAATGTAAACCCTAAGCTTCTGCGCATCATCGGCGAGAGCGGAATGGGAGCCGATTGTGTAAGCGGCGGGGAGATACGGGCCGCTATTAAAGCCGGTATACCGGCCGGAAAAATTGTGTTTGCCGGGGTAGGCAAGGCGGATTGGGAAATAGAACTGGGATTGGAATATGGCATATTCTGTTTCAATGTGGAGTCGATAGCCGAGTTGGAGGTAATTAATGAACTGGCGGGCATGAATGGAAAGATTGCCAATGTGATGTTTCGCATCAACCCGAATGTAGGAGCCCACACGCATGCCAATATAACCACGGGATTGGCGGAAAACAAATTCGGAATCAGCATGCAGGAGATGGAGCATGTTATTGAGATATCAGACCGGATGCCTCATGTGAAATTCATTGGTTTGCATTTCCACATCGGTTCGCAGATTCTGGAGATGAACGATTTTGTCGCCTTATGCAACCGCATCAACGAGTTGCAAGAATCTTTGGCTGCCCGTCGTATTTTGGTGGAACACCTCAATGTGGGAGGGGGATTGGGCATTGATTACAAGCATCCCAACCGGCAGCCTATGCCGGACTTCAAGAGCTATTTCAGGGTCTATGCCGAACACCTCAAACTGCGTTCCTATCAGACGTTGCACTTTGAGTTGGGACGTTCGATTGTGGGACAGTGCGGTTCATTGATAGCCAGAGTGCTGTATGTAAAACAGGGTATTAACAAACAGTTTGCGATTCTGGATGCCGGGATGACGGAGTTGATTCGTCCGGCACTTTATCAAGCCTATCATAAGATAGAGAATATTACTTCGGATGAAGACGTACAGACATATGATGTGGTAGGTCCTATTTGCGAGTCTTCGGATGTATTCGGGAAAGCAGTCGACTTGAATAAAGTGAGACGGGGCGATCTGATTGCATTGCGCTCGGCGGGAGCCTATGGAGAGGTCATGGCTTCGTCTTACAATTGCCGCGCATTGCCTAAAGGTTATACATCGGAGGAGTTATAGCCGATTTCATGTAGGTCTCTATCTGTCTACGATTTACTATCTGCCGGGGGTGCATCTTTCATTGTAAAGGTGTGCTCCCGGCTCTGTTTTGAGGAAACAGATTTTACCCGGTATACGCCTTGTGCGGATCACAAGCCATTGTATACGAACCATAATCGCATTGCACGCTATTAGGACATCTTGACCCCCAATGAATTGTTACTTTTCTTTTCTGCATATCAGACAATCCCGAACATATCGGGATGCCTTGAAAAAGAAATAACCCTTAAATCATGACCGGAACAACAATCCGGTATAGATCTAAAGGCTGCCTTTCCCATCCGAATAAAAGATGGGAGCGTCTCCAAGCAGACGCTCCCATAAAAGATGATATATTCAAGTATTTCACCTGTGTATATGGAATAAAGTGAAATCTTTTTTTCTGCACGTTACAATATGCCTTGCGCCATCATGGCTTTGGCTACTTTCATGAAGCCGGCTACGTTGGCTCCCTTTACGTAGTTTACGTAACCGTCGGCTTCCGTGCCGTATTGTACACATGCTTCGTGGATGTTCTTCATGATGCTTTTCAGCTTTTCATCCACTTCTTCCGAACTCCAGCTCAGTTTGATGGAGTTTTGAGTCATTTCCAGACCGGACACCGATACTCCGCCGGCATTGGCAGCCTTACCCGGTGCATACAGAATCTTAGCCTCTTGGAATACACGTATGGCTTCGGGGGTAGAGGGCATGTTGGCGCCTTCGGATACGGCAATCACGCCGTTGTTTATCAGTTTCTGCGCATCATCTCCATTGATTTCGTTCTGTGTGGCCGAAGGCAGTGCGATGTCTCCTTTCTCGCCCCACGGACGAGCGCCTTCTACGTATTTTACACCCGGATATTGCTCTGCGTATTCGCGGATACGACCACGGTAGAGGTTTTTCAATTCCATGATGTAGTCCAGCTTCTCGCGGTCTATTCCCGCGGGGTCGTAGATGTAGCCGTCGGAGTCGGACATGGTGACAACCTTTCCGCCGAGTTCCAACACTTTCTCTGCAGTGTACTGAGCTACATTACCCGAACCGGAAATCAAGCATACCTTGCCTTTGAGATCTGTTCCTTTTGTTTTCAGCATTTCCATCAGGAAATAGATGTTTCCGTAGCCGGTGGCTTCCGGGCGGATGAGCGAGCCACCGAATTCGCGTCCTTTTCCTGTGAATGTACCGGTGAACTCATGTGCAAGTTTTTTGTACATGCCGAACATGAATCCGACTTCGCGTCCGCCTACACCGATGTCTCCTGCCGGTACGTCTGTTTCGGGACCGATGTGACGCCAGAGTTCCAGCATGAAGGATTGTACGAAGCGCATAACCTCCGCATTGGATTTTCCGCGGGGAGAGAAGTCGGAACCGCCCTTACCGCCCCCCATGGGGAGTGTGGTCAGCGAGTTCTTGAATGTTTGTTCAAAAGCAAGGAATTTCAGGATAGAAAGATTCACTGATGAGTGAAAACGAATGCCACCTTTGTACGGACCGATGGCATTGTTGTGTTGAACGCGGTAACCCATGTTTGTCTGGATGTTTCCCTTGTCGTCCATCCAGGTTACGCGGAACTGATATACGCGATCGGGAATACAGAGACGTTCAATCAGATTTGCCTTATCAAATTCGGGGTGTTTGTTGTACTCCTCTTCGATGGTAGAGAGTACTTCTTCCACAGCCTGATGATACTCGGGTTCGTTGGGGAATCTTCTTTTTAAGTCTTCTAATACCTTAGTTGCATTCATAACATCTTTCTTTTATTGGTTATTGTAAATTGATAACTAATTTCTGTGGCATGATGCTCTGCGGAGCGATGAAAAAAAGAGCGCCGTGTATTCCGTTATTCGTAATACGGACGCAAAAGTATATATAAAAATGGTTTTATCAAGCATTTTATAAATAAAAATCTCATAAATCGTACTTTTTTCTTCTTTTTATTCGTTTTAATGTATAAAAAGATAGTCTGTTCTTCTTGTCCGGATGAATGAAGACGGGGGATATAAAGACCACGCCCCGGATATCAGATGGATAGTTTCCGGGGCGTGGAGATAAAGTTGCGGAATGAACCGGTATGTTCGTTCTTGAACTTACTTATGCTGTTTCAACGACTTTATCACGGGGATAAAGATAAGCGCCGCTGAAAAGAGCAGAGACAGAATGACGGGACCGTCTATGCGTTCGGCATAATACAATACGAAACTACACAACAGTGCCCAAAGCAGTACTATGCAGACGCATTGGGATTTTGACAGCGGTTTTCTCATTTAGCGGCTTTCTTTTTATCCACAATGGCGTCTATGACGGCTACGGCGGTGATATTGACGATGTCCCGTACCGAACTTTCGAAGTCGGTGAAGTGGATGGGCTTGTTCAGTCCCATCTGTATGGGACCTATCAGTTCGGCATCCGTGTTCATGGCTTGTAAAAGTTTGTAAGCGGCGTTTGCCGAACTCAGATTCGGGAAAATCAGTGTGTTTACATCTTTCCCTTTCAGCCGGGTGAAAGGATATTTATTGTCGCGCAGTTCGCGGTTCATGGCGAAGTTGACCTGCATCTCACCGTCGATAGCTAGTTCCGGATAGTGTTCTTGCATGTAACTTACCGCTTCGTGTACGCTCACCGGACTTCCTTCGGTGTCTGCACCGAAGTTAGAATAACTCAGCATCGCCATAACCGGGGTGTGGTTGAAGAAGCGCACCGTGTGTTCCGATAGCTTGGCGATGTCGATTAGCGTTTCGGCATTGGGGTGGCGGTTGATGAGTGTGTCGGCAAGGAAGTATGTACCTTTCTTGGAATTCAGGATGTGCATGGTGCCGAAGTGCGAGTAATCAGAGCGTATGCCTATCACCTCCTTTGCCACCTTGATGGTGTTGCTGTATTTGGTGTATATGCCGGTAATGAATGCGTCTGCCTCGCCTGTTTCCACCATCATCATGCCGAAGTAGTTGCGCTCGAACATCTTGTCGTTGGCTTCCTCGTAGGTAGCTCCCTGCCGGGCCCGTTTCTCGGAGAGCAAACGGGCGTAGCGTTCGCGCCGTGTGGCTTCGTCGGGGTGGCGGAGGTTTACTATCTCGATACCTTCGAGACTTAAATCGAGTTCATGCGCGAGCCGTCCGATGACCTCGTCGTTGCCCAGCAAGATGGGGTGGCAGATTCCTTCGGCTTTGGCTTCCACGGCTGCTTTCAGCATATTGGGGTGGCTTCCTTCGGCAAATACCACGCGCTGCGGCTGGCGTCGCGCCGTGTCATAGAGTTGCCGTGTGAGTTTGCTTTCGTAGCCCATCAATTCTTTGAGGCGGAGGCGATACGCATCCCAGTCTTCGATGGGGCGTCGCGCCACTCCGCTTTCCATGGCGGCTTTAGCCACGGCGCAAGACACCTCGGTGATGAGGCGCGGGTCTACCGGTTTGGGAATGAAGTACTCGGGACCGAACGTGAAGTTGTTCACGTGATAAGCCTCGTTTACCACATCGGGAACGGGTTGTTTCGCCAATTCGGCAATGGCATGTACGGCGGCTATCTTCATCTCTTCGTTGATGCCCTTGGACTGTGTGTCCAATGCGCCGCGGAAGATGTAGGGGAAACCGATGACGTTGTTTATCTGATTCGGATAGTCCGATCGTCCCGTGGCCATGAGTACGTCCGGACGGGCTTCCATGGCGTCTTCATACGAGATTTCCGGTGTCGGGTTTGCCAGGGCGAACACGATGGGCATGGGAGCCATGCTCTTTACCATGTCTTTGGAGAGAACGTTTCCTTTGGACAGACCAAGGAATACGTCGGCTCCCTTGATTGCCTCCTCGAGCGTGCTGATGTCCGTACGTGAGGTGGCGAAATAGCGTTTCTGTTCGTTCAGGTCGGTGCGTGTTTGGTTGATGACACCCTTGCTGTCCAGCATCACGATGTTTTCCAGACGGGCACCGAGCGAAACGTATAATTTGGTACACGACACGGCGGATGCTCCCGCGCCGTTGACCACTATCTTTACATCTTCGATTTTCTTTCCGGCAACTTGCAGCGCGTTCACCAGTCCGGCGCTGGAGATGATTGCCGTACCGTGCTGGTCGTCGTGCATCACGGGTATGTCGAGTTCTTCTTTCAGACGACGTTCTATCTCGAAACATTCGGGCGCCTTGATGTCTTCCAGATTGATTCCCCCGAATGTGGGAGCGATGGCTTTTACCGCCTCGATGAACTTATCGGGATCTTTTTCGTCTACTTCGATGTCGAACACGTCGATTCCGGCATATATCTTGAACAGTAATCCCTTACCTTCCATTACGGGTTTTCCGCTGAGTGCGCCTATGTCGCCCAGTCCGAGTACTGCCGTTCCATTGGAGATTACCGCCACAAGATTGCCTTTGGTTGTATATTTATACGCCGCCTGCGGGTCTTTTTCTATTTCCAGACAAGGCTCCGCCACTCCCGGAGAGTATGCGAGTGAAAGGTCGCTTTGCGTGCTGTACGGTTTGGTGGGCACAACTTCTATTTTGCCCGGCTTGCCTTGCGAGTGATAGAGTAAGGCAGCCTCTTTTGTCGTTTTAGCCATGATTGTAGATTATGGATTATAATTTGATTGCAAAGATAGGAATAATTATAATAAAATGTAATCTGCGGATCTTCTTTCCTTTTTCCTTGTTTTAAACTATCTTAATGAAAGGTGCCGGTCATCTCGTCTTTTAATGCGATAGAGAGGATAATGCTTGCTTTATAACCTGTATCATTCTTTTTCGTCTCTTGCATTTATGAGCTTGACACTGAAATCCAATGTGTCCGTTCGTTTTCGTATACTGTCAGATTTCTTTTGCAGTTAAAAAGTGCCTTTGTCACCATGTCCGGAAACCGGGCGGATACGGTATTTTTGCGACACCGGTGTCTTATCCGTACCGCGCGGGTGCGGTTCCCGAACCCTACGGGTGGGGTATGAGGGTAAAATTATTTCGGTTGCAATTATTTGATAATAAGCTTTTTACGATTATCTTGAATCGCGTTCGAAGAATGCTGTCGCATTCACATCCGGTATCTCTGCTTTGTCAGGAAAAATCATGAGGATGCAGGGAAGCCCCGGAAACATAGACGCCTTGTTGCAACGTCGTTGCAACAAGGCGTCGGGAAGTATGGAACCGCGCGGCGATTCCTTATTATGAGAAGTGGAGGGATAGACCTCGCACCGTTTAGGCTTCCAATGCCTGACGGATGTCGGCTATGAGGTCGTCGGCGTTCTCTATACCCACCGAGAAGCGAATCAGGTCGGGGCGTACGCCGGCTTCCAAGAGTTGTTCGTCCGTGAGCTGGCGGTGTGTGTGGCTGGCGGGATGCAGCACACAGGTACGCGCGTCGGCAACGTGCGTTACGATGGCTGCCAGTTTCAGCGAGTCCATGAATCGGATGGCTACCTCTCGTCCGCCTTTCAGTCCGAAGGAGATAACTCCGCACGAACCGTTGGGCATGTACTTGCGTGCCAGTTCGTAATATTTGTTTCCGGGAAGTCCGCAGTAATTTACCCATGCCACTTTTTCGTGTTTCTCCAGATACTCCGCCACCAGTTGAGCGTTGCGGCAATGCTGGGGCATGCGCAAATGGAGGGTTTCCAAACCGATGTTCAGCAGAAAAGCGTTCTGGGGGCTTTGGATGCTGCCCAGGTCGCGCATGAGCTGTGCGGTGGCTTTGGTGATGTATGCCATGTTGCCGAAAGCTTTGGTGTAGGTGAGTCCGTGGTACGACTCGTCCGGTGTGCACAGTCCGGGAAACTTTCCGGCATGCGCTTCCCAGTCGAACTTTCCGCTATCCACAATCACTCCTCCCACGCTGGTGGCGTGCCCGTCCATGTATTTGGTGGTTGAGTGTACCACGATGTCCGCTCCCCATTCGAAGGGGCGGCAGTTGATGGGGGTAGGGAAGGTGTTGTCGACAATCAGCGGAACCCCTTGGCTGTGGGCTATACGGGCGAACTTCTCGATGTCGAGAACCTCAAGCGAAGGGTTGGAGATGCTCTCGCCGAACAAAGCCTTGGTGTTCGGACGGAAAGCCGCCAGTATCTCCTTCTCGTCTGCATCGGGGCTGACGAAAGTAACCTCGATGCCCAGTTTTTTCATGGTCACGGCGAAGAGGTTGAACGTACCTCCATAGACAGCAGATGAACACACAAAGTGGTCGCCGGCCTGACATATGTTGAAGATGGCGTAGAAGTTTGCAGCCTGTCCGCTGGAGGTCAGCATGGCAGCTACTCCGCCTTCGAGTGCCGCAATCTTGGCGGCAACGGCGTCGTTGGTGGGGTTCTGCAAGCGGGTGTAGAAATAGCCGCTGTCTTCGAGGTCGAAGAGACGTGCCATCTGCTCGCTGGTTTCGTATTTGAAGGTAGTACTCTGGTAGATGGGCAACACACGTGGTTCGCCTTTCTTTGGATTCCATCCTGCCTGTACGCAGAGGGTCTCCGGTTTGAGTTGTTTGGCCATAGAAGTGTTGTTTTATGGATTTTCGGATAATATGGTTTAAATTCGTCTGTCGGTAAAATGAAGAACGAACAGATGTTCAGATTGATATAATGTATCAATTGGTCGCAAAAGTAGGGATTTTTTCGTAAGTTTGTCCACTATGTGCGGGTTTGTTTCGCCGCATGTGGCGTTATGCCTCTTGTCTGCTCATTATAATAATATGTTGTTTCGTATGCGATTCCGGATATTCATACTTTTCTTTTCTCTCTTCTCCCTCTCTTCGCTTTTTGCCCATGACCAGCACGACCAACCTCTGAAAGGCGAGGGAATCGGTGCGTTTCTTCAGCGGAACGGCAGGTCGGGGAAGCACTACCGCAAGGCATTTCTCGAACTGAATAAAGAGCGGTTGCAAGGTAAAGAGGAGCTTCGTATGGGGGTGAGCTATCAGTTGCCTCCGCTCGACTCTTCTGCCGGGCAAAAGCCTGCGCAGGGAAAAACCGCCCGGAGAGGAAACGGAGCCGGGATAAGAGAGAGTCTGAAAGAGCCTCTTTTCGGGAAGGAAAACGAACACATCAAGATTTCTTCAACCCGCTTGGCGGGCGCCTGCTTCTATGTAGTGAGCGGTCATGGAGGTCCCGATCCCGGTGCCATAGGGCGGATAGGAAATGTGGAGGTGCATGAAGATGAATACGCCTACGACGTGGCGCTCCGTCTGGCACGCGCCCTGATGCAGGAAGGGGCGGAGGTGCGCATCATCATACAGGACGGGAAAGACGGGATACGTGAAGACCGCTATCTCGCAAACAGCAAACGGGAGACTTGTATGGGAACACCCATACCTCTGAATCAGAAAGCCAGGCTTCAGCAGCGTTGTGCCAAAATCAACCAATTGTATAGGAAAGATCGCGAACGGCATACGTACTGCCGTGCCATCTTCCTGCACGTGGATAGCCGGAGTAAAAGTCATCAGACGGACGTATATTTCTACCATGCGGATGCGAGTGCGGAGGGCAAAAGGCTGGCAAATATCATGAAGAATACTTTTCAGTCGAAATACGGCAAGCATCAACCCAACAGGGGATTCACCGGAACGGTGGGAGCACGCAATCTCTATGTGCTGGCAAACACCGCTCCTGCCGGAGTGTTTGTGGAATTGGGAAATATTCAGAATGCATTCGACCAGCGTCGCTTTGTCATAAACTCCAACCGGCAGGCGTTGGCAAACTGGATGAAAGAGGCATTTATCAGAGATTATGAGAAGTTGGGCAGATAGTTGCGGAACTTTCCCTTTTGCGGAGGAAGTGAGGGAGAAACTTCGGATGTGGGCGGAGGCGTATCACAACGAGAAATTCATATCGTCTGACCCCGTAAGTTTTCCTCATCGTTTCTCCCGGCAGCAGGATATCGAAGTTAGCGGTTTGCTCACTGCCCTCATGAGTTTCGGCAACCGCAGACAGATTCTGAAGAAAGCCGGAGACTTGCATCTGTTCTTCAAGGACTCTCCGCATGACTATGTGCTTTCACGCCGATGGGCGGATGATTTTCCGGTGCATGACGGCAGAAGTTTCTATCGCATGCTCTCCTATGCGGATTTTCACTTGAGCTTTCAAAAATTGTATGATGTGTACAGCCGTTACACTACGCTGGAGGAGGCATTGCTTGCCTACGAAGGCTTGCCTATGGAACGTTTGTGTGCCTTGTGGGGTGTTTCTGCTCGTAATCCGCAGAAAAAGTTGAACATGTTTCTGCGGTGGATGATACGGAGAAACTCAACGGTGGACTTCGGAATATGGAGACATTTCAGTCCGGGCGATTTATTGATTCCGCTCGATACACATGTGTGCAGAGTGGCTTGCAAACTGGGGCTGACGGAGAATCCGGCTTTTTCGCTGGCAAATGCACGGCGCATAACGGAGGCATTGAACGAGGTCTTCCCCGGAGACCCTTGCCTGGGTGATTTCGCTCTGTTTGGAGCGGGAATTGATAAGGTGTATTAGCCGGCGAGACGGTGGTTAGCCTCGCCGGACAATATTTCTCATGTGCGTTCTGAAGGAAGTATCAGATTGAGCATCATACCTACAACAGCAGCCAGACCGATTCCGCTCATGGAGAACGAACCGACGCTGAGTACTGCTCCGCCAATGCCTACGGTCAGTGTCACCGACACGATGACCATGTTCCGCGTTTGCCCTAACTTCGTCTGATCGTTTATCATGGTCTGAATACCGGCGCAGGCTATAGTGCCGAACAACAACAGCATGATGCCTCCCAATACGGCGGAGGGAATGGATTGCAATAACGCGTTGATTTTACCGATTATGGAAAAGAATATGGCAGCCACAGCGGCTATGCGTATCACCTTGGGGTCGGATATCTTGGTTAGTGAAATGGCGCCTGTAACTTCGGAGTAGGTGGTGGCGGGAGGTCCTCCCACGAACCCGGCGAACAGGCAAGCCAAGCCGTCTCCCAGCATGGTCCGGTGCAATCCCGGATCTTTTACATAGTTCTTATCGGTAATGGCGCCAACCGTATACACGTCTCCGATGTGTTCGATTACCGGGGCGATGGCTACGGGAATCATGAAAAGAATGGCTTGCCAAGAAAATTCCGGTGTGATGAAATTGGGTAAACCTATCCACGGTGCATCCCATACCGGCTGAAGGTTTACATCGTATGCCACGCACGCTATCACATAACCCGCAACGATACCGCAAAAGATGGGAATCAATTTCCAAATACCGCGTGCCAGCAAGGATACCAGTATGGCGGTGCTTAATGAGCAGATGGCCAATACCCAGTTCTCTTTAGCCATGTTTACCCCGGCTCCTGCAAGGCAAAGCCCGATAAGTATGATGACGGGACCGATTACGACCGGTGGGAAGAGACGCTCGATGATGCGTATCCCTCTCCATTTTACCAGCGCGCTCATCAGAAAGTAAACTCCTGCCACTGCCACCAGTCCCGATAAGGTACCCGGTAATCCGTAAAGACGTGTAGACTCGATGATAGGAGCGATAAACGCAAAACTGCTTCCCAGATAAATAGGCACTTTACCGCCGCTCACGAGGTGAAACAGCAAGGTACCCACACCGGCGGTAAAGAGTGCCACCGATGGGTCGAGACCTACTAATAGAGGGACAATCACAGTTGCTCCGAAAGCAACGAAAAGAAACTGTACGCCAACAACTCCTTGTTGGAACTTCGTAAGAGATTTTGTATTCATATAGTTTATAAATGTAGTGTGAATATTCAACGTGAGCTCAAAAAAAAAGAGGTTGTCTCATTTAAAAAAACAAATGAGACAACCTCTTCATGAGATTAAGGAAAAGATATCGCTGTGTGTCGGATATCTTCTATGCTGCTTGAATGTTGCATCTGATTTACATGGATTTGATGCTTTCTTCTATTACTTTCAGTTTCTCTTGAACCAGCGCGTAGTCGGCTTTCAGCTTTTCCATCTTCCGGTTTAGTTCGGTGAGCAGACTGCTGCCTTTCTTGGAAGAGGCGTTCAGGAATCCTAAGTTGTTCTCGTAGGTCTGCAACTCGTTACGCATGGCTTCGGCTGTGCGCATGAGTTTTTCCCGTTCCCTGTAAAGAGCCTGCGGACTGCCTTCCTGAATATGGCTGATGTTCGATTTAAAGCTGTCTAACTTTCTGTGCGATGCGCTGATGTTGAAGTGATTGAAGAGCCTGTCTATTTGCGCGTGGTACTGCTTGTATAAGCGGTCTTTGTCTTTGAAAGGCACATGTCCTATGGTGTTCCACTCTTTCATTATGTCACGTACCAAACCGGTTGCTTCTTCCGTGTCCATTTCCTCACCGATAGCAGTCAGCCGTTCTATGAGCGTTTTCTTCTTATGCAGATTCTCCATCTCTACCGAACGCTGGGAGGAAGTAGCTTTGGCTTTTTGCTCAAAGAAGTAGTCGCATGCCGTGATAAATCGTTTCCATACGATGTCCGAGTGTTTCTTGGCCACAGGACCAATGGTTTTCCATTCCTTTTGCAGTTTGCTCAATTCATCGGCTGTTGCTTTCCAATCCGTACTATCCTTCAGAGCCTCGGCTTTCTCGCACAATATCCGCTTCTTCTCAAGGTTCGAATTCATTTCCTCTTTCATGGCTTTGAAGAATTCGCTTTTCTTACTGAAAAATTCATCGCACACTTTGCGGAAACGTTCGAAAATCTTGGTGTTCATTTTTTGCGGAGCAAAACCAATGGTTTTCCATTTGTTTTGCAAAGCAATGATTTCCTGCGTTTTGGCGTCCCACGAGGCGAAACTGGTTAGTTCATCGTAGTCGATAGCCTCTATTATTTCACAAATTACAGTCTTCTGATCCAGATTGTGTTGCTCAACTTCCTTCAGAGCTTCGAAATGCTGCTGGTGGCGGCGGTTTATCACTGTTGATGCCGCTTTGAACCGGTTCCATATTTCATCTCGCAACTCTTTGGCTACGGGACCCGTATTCCGAAACTCCTGATGTAGTTTCTGTAACTGGTGGAATGCAGATATCACATCTGTCTCTTCGGCTAACTTTTCGGCAGCCTCGCACAGGTGCAATTTGATTTCGAGATTCTTTTTGAAGTCGTATTCCCGGAATTCGTTGTTCAGCTTCAGCAAGTCGTAGAACTTCTCCACGTGCAGTTGATAATTTTTCCATAGTTCGTTAACCTTTCCCTGGGGAATGAGTTTGACTTCGTTCCATTGCTGTTGCAGGTTTTTGAACTCTGTGTACGACTTGTTAGGATCCTCGGAAGATTCTACTAATTCTTTCAGCTTTTCGATGATGGATAGTTTAATCCGAAGATTGTCTTCTTTCTCTTTCTCCTGTTCCGCAAAGAGTTGGCTTTTCTTCTCTTTGATGACAGACATGATATGCTTAAACTCTTCTTCAACGGAATCCGCAGGAAGAGTAAACTCCTCAAGGCTTCCGCCATTTTCTATGAATGTCTGTCTGGCTGCTTCGGATTCCGCATTGTGCAGTTTGTAGAAAGATTGCTTCAGAATATCTATTTCCTGTTTGCCGATATTTTCTACCTGGGATGCTATTTCTTTAAGTTTGGCTAATATTTCCTCTTTGGTAAGTTGTTTGTGAACGGTGGTTTCGGGCTGTTCGGTATTTATTTCCTCTTTGAGGGGCACTTCCGGGGCAGGAACGCTTTCGGAAGATTCGAACGTTTGGCTTTTTTCTGCTAACTTTTCCGGTTGTTGAGAGAGGTCAGTTTCATGAGTATCCATCATGGTGTCTATCATTTTATGAAACGGATATTCCGTTTTTGGGTTACATTATGCGACAAATTAAGGAAATAAAATAATTACTTCATATATATTTCTGTTGTTTTTTTATCATCAGGAGTTTGAACGAATTTAGTGTACTCCTCTTGTTCGGGGTTTACAGACCTTTTCTGTGTGTCGCTTGCATTGCCGGTCTGCTGCTTTTTGCAGGAACAGCTGTGTCACAAACTATATAATGTATGAGACGTCTGACGGGAGTTCTTAATGTGGTTATGACAGGAATACGGTGATGCCCATGTATAACATCATGCCTATAATATCGTTGGTAATGGAGATAAACGGACCGGTGGCTATGGCTGGGTCTATTTTCAGTTTTTCCAGCGTCATGGGAACCAACGTTCCGAAAATGGAAGCGAACATTACCACGGCAAAGAGGCTTATGGAAACCGAATAAGTGACAGTGGCGGTTGCCCCGAAACGTATGAAATTATAGATATATACTAATAGAGAAATAATGGTAGCGTTGATTAATGCCACAACCGACTCCTTGATAATCTGTTTGAAGATATCTTTCGCATCCAGCGAACTGTTTGCTAAACCTTGTACCACGATGGCCGAGGATTGCGTACCGACATTCCCTCCTGTACCACCAATGAGCGGGATATATAACGCCATTTCGGGATGGGCCGCGAACGTGGTGTCAAAGTTCCCAAGTATCATCGAGTTGCCTATTCCTCCCAACATTCCGATGAGCAGCCACGGCAGGCGAGCTGTTGTCTGGCGCATGACGTTGTCGTCTGTTTCCACGTCCTGAGACAAACCCGATGCCAACTGATAGTCGCGTTCTGATTGCTCGCGTACTTCGTCCATCACGTCGTCCACGGTGATTTGTCCCATCAGGCGGCCGATACTGTCAATAACAGGCATTGCCACCAAGTCGTACTTCTCTATGATTTGCGCCACTTCGTCTACCGGTGTATCCACGTGCACGGATATGGGGTCTTTTTTCATTACGTGCTTTACTTTGGAGACGGATGGAGAGGTTATCATTTTTTTGAGAGGAAATACCCCTTGCAGGCGGTTTTCATCATCGATTACATAGACGTAATAGATTTCATCGAGGTGTTCGGCTTGCAGACGCATCTCCTTGAGACACTCAGGCATACTCCAGTTCTCGTTTACTACCACCATTTCCGTACCCATCAATCCGCCGGCGGTATCTTCGTCGTATTTCAGCAGATCTACGATGTCTCCCGCCTGTTCGATGTCTTCGATATGCGATAAGATTTCTTCCTGCTTGTCTTCATCCAATTCGCGCATCAGGTCTACGGCATCATCCGTATCCATGTAGTCGACGAAGCGTTTGGCAATGGTTTCAGGCGGAAGAATTTCGAGGAACTCCTTACGCACGTCCTCATCCATCTCCATCAACACATCCGCTGCCGTCTCATTGTCCAATAAGCGGTATACGAAACGTGCCTCTTCTGCGGTAAGGTCGTTACACAGTTCGGCGATATCGGCGGGATGCAGATCGGTGAGCAACGCCTTAACCTGTTCGTTGTCCTTTTGTTCGATAAGACTTTTTACGTTGTCGATGTATTCTTCGTTCATTTCCATAAGCTGTCGAAGTTTGCCTGACGGCGGTTTCTTTTCAATTCGGGTTCTTTTCCGTTTGTTCTTGCAGGGCTTTTTCCACCCGGTTGGTCAGTGCGATAAAATCCTGAACGGAAAGTTGTTCGGGTCGTTTGTCGAAGAGTTCGTCCGCAGTAAGCGGAGAATCTTTTCCCAGTATCGGTTTGATGGAGTTTCTCAATGTTTTTCTCCGTTGGTTGAAAGTGGTTTTGACTACTTGCTTGAAAAGTTTCTCATTACATCCGAGTTCTTTGGTGTCATTACGGGTCATGCGTATGACGGCGCTTTTGACTTTGGGAGGTGGATTGAATACATGTTCGTGTACGGTAAAGAGGTATTCCACCCGATACCATGCCTGTATCAGCACGCTTAATATGCCATACGTCTTGCTGCCCGGTCCGGCTGCCATGCGTTCCGCAACTTCTTTCTGAATCATTCCCGTGCAGCATGGAATCAGTTCTTTGTTTTCCAGCATTTTAAAGAAGATTTGGCTGGATATATTGTAAGGGTAGTTTCCTGTCAGGACGAAAGGTGAACCGTCGAATAACCGTTCGAGATGCATTTTCAGAAAGTCGTCTTCGATAATACTGTCTTCCAATTGAGGATATGCCCGGCGCAGGTATTCTACGGATTCGTAGTCCAACTCCACAACTTTTACGGGGCGTTCTTTTTTTATAAGAAACTGTGTCAACACTCCCATACCGGGACCTACTTCCAGAACAGGAAGTTCCGGACATGCGTCTACACTGTCGGCGATGCGCTGCGCCACCTGCAAATCTTTCAGGAAATGTTGACCGAGAAACTTTTTGGGCTTTACTACTCTCATGTATAAACTAAATACTTACTTTTGCTTGCGCATACGGAAAGACTTTCCGAATAGGGCTTCGATGTCTTTTAGTATACAACTTTTGTCCGGGATATATTTGTAGCCTACAAAGGTAATTCTTTTCAATGAAGAACAATGATTCAGTATGAATAAACTGCTGAAAAAGTCCTTGAAGATTTTTTCATCCATTCTTCTGGGGATATTCATTCTATATTGGGTGTATAGAGATTTTGATTTCGCTCATGCGCTTTCGGTTCTGTATGATGGCATTCACTGGGGATGGATGTGTTTATCATTGTGCTTCGGTGTGATGAGCCATGTCTTGCGCGGTTGGCGGTGGAAACAGACGCTGGAACCGCTGGGGGCATATCCGAAAACCGGCAACTGCGTAGATGCGATTTTCATATCCTATGCAGCGAATCTGCTTTTACCCCGCCTGGGTGAGGTGTCCCGTTGCGGCATTCTGGCAAAATATGATCAGGTTTCTTTTTCCAAATCACTTGGGACGGTGGTTACCGAACGTTTAATCGATATGTTCTGCATGTTGCTTATTGCGGGAGTGACTTTTCTGTTACAGATGCCCGTGTTTTTTCGTTTTTTTGAAGAAACAGGTACTAAGATACCCTCTTGGGAGCATTTGCTTACCTCTGTCTGGTTCTACATTGTACTGTTTTGTTTTGTGGGTGTAGGCGTATTGTTTTACTATCTGTTGCGTGCACTTTCTTTTTTTGAAAAAGTAAAAGGTGTGGCCCTCAATGTAAAGGAAGGCGTTCTTTCCTTGCGAGAAGTACGCAACATTCCGCTTTTTCTGCTCTACACCAGCCTTATCTGGGTTTGCTATTTCCTGCATTTCTACCTGACGTTTTATTGTTTCTCCTTTACGGAACATCTCACGGCGGGAGCCGCTTTGGTGATGTTTGTCGGAGGTACGTTTGCGGTAATCGTTCCCACACCGAACGGGGCGGGACCATGGCATTTCGCCGTCATTACAATGATGATGCTCTACGGGGTGGGGGTGGCTGATGCGGGCGTCTTCGCCCTTATCGTGCATGGCATACAAACGCTGTTGGTGTTGCTGCTGGGCATGTACGGATGGGGGCATCTGCTGTTGACGAGCAGAGACGCGTGAAAGGATATATTTCGGTACGCTACTCCCTGAAAAGTCTTTTGACAAAAACTCTTATTCTTCTCTGTGCTTTTCCTCTGCATGTCATAAAAAAGTCTCTTTTGGTATTTTATGCAGAAAAAATACATGTATATTTGCGGGAAACCAATTTTATTGCTTTATGAGTACAATCTTACAGTTAGCTCCGCAAAACGTGTGGAAGCATTTCTATTCGCTGACACGCATTCCCCGCCCTTCGGGACAGATGGAGGAAATCACTACATTTCTTATAAATTTCGGAAAAAACTTGGGTCTGGAATCGTTTGTGGATGATATAGGCAACGTCATCATCCGTAAGCCCGCCACTCCGGGAATGGAGAATCGCAAGGGTGTTATTCTTCAGGCTCACATGGACATGGTTCCGCAGAAGAACAACGATACGGTGCATGATTTCTCCAAAGATCCTATAGAGACGTATATAGACGGCGATTGGGTAAAAGCCAAAGGTACTACGCTGGGCGCCGACAACGGTTTGGGCGTGGCGGCAATCATGGCTGTGCTCGAAGCTACCGATTTGAAACACGGACCTCTGGAAGCCCTGATTACAAAAGATGAGGAGACCGGTATGTACGGTGCTTTCGGATTGAAAGCGGAAACCTTGCAAGGCGAGATTCTGCTGAACCTCGACTCAGAAGACGAGGGAGAACTCTATATCGGATGTGCCGGAGGAATAGACCTCACCGCTACGTTGGAATATAAAGAAGAAACGGCGCCCGCCGGTTGGACAGCGCGTAAGATTACTTTGAAAGGACTAAGGGGCGGACATTCGGGACTGGAAATAAACTGCGGACACGGCAATGCCAACAAATTGCTGGCTCGTGTACTCTACGATGTGCTGGTAGACTTCGACTCACAGTTGGCAAGTTTCGAAGGCGGGAATATGCGCAACGCCATTCCGCGTGAGGCGCATGCCACGCTGGTGTTCAATGCAGAAGACACGGACGGGCTGGAAGAATACATCAAGGAGTTTGAAAGCCGCTTCAATGCCGAATATGCTTCCATCGAAAGCGGCATCACGCTTACGGTGGAACCGGTGGATATGCCGGCTACCGTCGTACCCGAAGAGATTCAGGACAATATGATAAATGCGCTTCTGGCTTGCCAGAACGGTGTGATGCGTATGATACCCACCGTGCCCGATACGGTGGAGACCTCATCGAATCTTGCCATCGTGCTGATTGGTGCGGGAAAGGCGGAAGTGCGTATACTGGCACGCAGCTCGTGCGATACGATGAAAGAATACCTGGCGGACAGTCTGACTGCCTGTTTCGCCATGGCGGGAATGAAGGTAGAGTTGAGCGGCAACTATTCCGGTTGGCAACCCGATGTGAATTCTCCCATATTGCACGCCATGAAGCAGTCTTACGAAAAACAGTTCGGAGTGGTTCCTGCTGTGAAAGTGATTCATGCCGGATTGGAATGCGGCATCATTGGTGCTAACTGTCCGGGATTGGATATGATTTCTTTCGGTCCCACGCTCCGTTCGCCTCACTCGCCCGATGAGCGCGCGCTGATTCCTACCGTACAGAAGTTCTATGATTTTTTAGTCGCTACTCTCGAGCAGACACCGTTCAAGTAACGGGTTGTCCATAGCTTACCATATATCGCCCTTCTCCCCCATTGTATAAGCGGGGAGGAGGGCGTTTTATTTTTTATCCGGGAGCAATGCAGGAATGTCGAGAAGAAGAACATATTTCCCTGAAATAATAAGGAGAACTGGATATCTGTATGCGGAAGGCGGAGTTAATTGTCTTATTTTCAGTTTGTTAGTCTGGTCTATGTCATGATTTGTTTGAAAGAATATATAATACGGATGCGCTTCGATAACTATCCTTAATACGCTCCTCGAACCCCACAGGTATGGTTCTCGAACCGCACGGGCATGGTTCTCGAACCGCACAGGTATGGTTCGGGAACAGTGCAGGCGTTGCGAAAACACCGCATAAGTATTTCATACAAAGTTGAACAAGCATGATGGAAATCCACTGTTTGGAGTGATGGTGTAAAATATTTTAAAACATTTTCTTTTTAATCAAAACTAAGAATCAGTATGATTTTAATTTACTTTCTTTGTCTTGCATCAACATCCCGAAGAACAGAAAACGGATGCCGGGAATGAAAAGGAAAGACTAATCAAGAACCATCGAACGTATGATGAACAATAGACTTGCCGGGCGATTAAGTGTCGTATCCGGGCGAATTTTATCGGTATTTTCTTCCTTATTGCTTACTTCTCTGCTGTGTGCGCAGTCCGACTATTCCCTTTGGAAGCGTCTGGAGCAAGCCGAACGGAAAGACATGCCTCAAACCGTGATGAAGATAGCCGGGCAGATCTACCGGAAGGCAAAGCGGAATAATGATATGCCGCATATGCTGAAAGCGTATATGTATCGCACCAAGTACCAGCAGATGCTGACGCCCGACAGTTTCTACGTGCATCTGAATCAATTGGAAGAGATGGCCAAGCAGGAGCGGAGACCCGTGGAGCGCGCCATACTCCATTCCTTGCTTGCCGGCGTTTATGCAGACTATGCGCATAACAATATTTGGGAACTGAACCGGCGTGACGTGTTCGATGCCGGAGAATCCGGTGTTCCCGCCGATATTCGCGAGTGGAGCAGAAACCTGTTTGTAGAGAGGGTTATCCGGCATACGAACGAGACGTTCAGTGACATAAACAGTCTATACAGTACAAGCAGCAGCCTTTTTTCACCTTTCGTGTTGCCCGGAAACATACCGGCTGAAGACAAATGGGCGGATATGTACCAGACGCTTTCCGTGCGTGCTATTGATATGCTGCGCAAGCTGGAAGCGCTGGACGATGATTGCAAAACAGCTTTGTCAATCTCTCATCTTTATAACGAGACAATGCGTATCTACGGGAGCAATGGAGGAGAGATTAAGCAGATGCTTGCGACTCTGGATTATCTGAGATGGAGACGCGAGACGGAACTCAAACTTCCGCCGCCATATGAATCGCTGACAGACGAAGACTACATCGCTGCGTTGGATACGCTGACAACCAAATATGGCGCATATGAAATCTGTGCCGAGGCTTACCTGCAGAAAGCCCGCACTTACCTGCGCATGGAAAAGCACGGAGATGCTCTGCGAGTGTGTGAGGAGGCTCTGGACAAATATCCCGCATACCGGCGGGTGGAGGCGTTTATGGAACTGAGGGACGACATCCTGCATCCGCAGCTGACCATCTCTGCGGATAAAGTGGCATATCCCTCGGATTCTCTTCATTTGCATGTATCGCACTGCAATCTGGATGGTTTCACGGTAAATATCTACCGTGCTTCCTCTGTCGTAGAGGTGGATGAGCGGGCGGTCATCGACTCCGCTTTCTATGAAAAACACGCGACGTTTGTACGGACTGTCCGTGTGGAGTTGAAACGTCCGGCTAACTTCCGGGTCGCGGATACCGTATGTGCCGTGCCTGTGCCTGCGGAACCGGGGCTTTATGTCTTCCGTTACGTACCCGATGGCGTTGTGGCGGATGACAAGCAAGCCGCCGCAGAGGATGCGTTTTTTGTAAGGCTCACTCACCTCAAGCTGTTGAACATCAATCTCGGTTCCGATGGCTGCGAAATGGCAGTGCTGGATGCCCGTAGCGGACAACCGGTTGCCGGCGCCCGTGTACGGCTTTATCCGCAGGAGCCGGCTTCCAAAGAGCGTGTACGGGAGTTTGTCACTTCTTCTGCAGGGAGGGTAATGTTTAGTGTGGAAAACGGTTACTATAAAATAGAGGTAAACAAGGGCGACGATGTTTACATCGTTCCGCGCAGATATTTTATTGCAGGAAGAGGATTGCCCGATGGCGGCGGTGAATCGTATAAGACGTATGTGCGGTTGCTTACCGACCGTTCGCTTTATCGTCCCGGGCAGACCATACACGTGAAAGGTGTGGCTTACGGACAGCAAGGCGATGAAACGGAGGTGCTGGCAAACCGGAATTATGAAGTTGTGCTGTACGATGCGAACAGCAAGGAGGCGGCGCGCAGGCAGGTACGCACTAACGAGTACGGTTCCTTTGCCCTGCAGTTTGTGTTGCCACAGACAGGTCTCAACGGAGACTATCTGATAGAGGCGACAGGAGAAGGGAAGGCCCAAAGCCGGGTGCGTGTGGAGGAATATAAGCGTCCCACCTTCGAGGTGCTGATGGACGAACCGGAAACCGGTTACAAGGCGGGTGACAGTATAAACGTAACGGGCAAAGCCGTTGCATTCAGCGGAGTGGTGCAACAGGGAGCCAAACTATCGTACACGGTGAGTCGCACTTCACGCTATTGGTGGGGTGGTTACGGCGGTCTGACGGAACAGTTGAGCTCCGGAAACCTGACAGTGGACGAAAACGGACGATTCGTCATTTCCGTGCTTCTGGCGGAGGCTGGGAGCAAGCACGATGGTTATCATACCTATTCGGTAGATGCCACTGTTACCAATGCGGCGGGGGAGACGCAGACCGCTACGCTGACTTTGCCGGTAGGCGAACGTTCTGTCATACTCTCCGTAAGCAAGGAGGAACTCTTCTGTAAAGACAAAGAAATCAATCTTACTTTCAAGGCATACAACCTGAAAAGCCAACCGGTGGCGTTGGAAGGGCGTTACCGGCTCATTCGGCATTCGGAAGGCAAGGAGACGGAGTGTTTGAGCGGAAAGTTTGTCTCCAACGTAGAGACGTCCCTGCCGGAATGGGGTTGCCTTCCCTCGGGGAAATATGAGTTGCGGCTGACTGCCCGGGACGAGCAGGAACGTCCCATAGAATATAAAAGGGATATCATACTGTTTTCGTCCAAGGATACACGTCCTCCCGCATTCACGGATATATGGTTCCATGCCGGAGAAACGACCTTCGACGTCTCACATCCTGCCCGTTTTGCATTCGGTACGTCGCATAAGGATGCTTATGTATTGATGGATGTTTTCAGCAACGGTAAGCGGATAAAGGTGGGGGAACTGCAGCTGACCGACTCGATTGTACACTTCGAAGTACCTTACAAAGAGGAGTACGGCGATGGTATGGGGTATCTGTTTACTTTTGTGAAAAACGGGAAGGTGTTTACGAGGGAGGTGAAACTTACCCGTGCGTTGCCCGACAGAAATCTGACCTTGAAATGGAAAGTATTCCGGGATAAGTTGCGTCCGGGGCAGAGCGAGGAGTGGAAACTCACGGTAACTTCACCGGACGGTGAGGCGGCGGATGCCGAAATGCTGGCTACCTTGTATGACGCCTCGTTGGATAAGCTCTTCTTCCGTGCCCAATCCCTGAAACCGTTTTATGGACGTAACGTGACAATTCCGTATAGATATGGCGAATATGCCGGAAGAAACTATTATGTATCTGCGTTTGCACGTACCGCGTATAAAGTGCCCGAACTCGCTTACAGTCGCTTTTGCGATATAGCCGACTCTTGGGCGGCAGTCCCCGGAGTACGCTATACGGGCGAGGAGGCAATTACGCGTAGCCGGAGCAGAATGTATGCGAAAGGCACCGGAGAAATGAGTGCGGTAGCATCATCTGCCTTGTCGTTGGCGTCTGCCGAATCCTTGAATGTTCAATCCGGGATGGATGAACAACAATTTCCGGGAGATGTTCTGCCGGAAGAGAACTTCCGGGATGAGGCGCGCGGGGTACGCTCAGACTTCTCGGAGACTGCTTTCTTCTATCCACAGTTGCGTACCGGTGAAGATGGGGAGATTTCACTCTCCTTCACGGTACCCGAAAGCCTGACGCGTTGGAATTTCTGTGGATATGCACACTCGAAACATTTGTTTACGGGCGAGATAAACGCCTCGGTAGTGACGGTGAAAGAGTTTATGCTTTCGCCCAATATGCCCCGCTTTGTGCGTGTGGGCGATGAAACGTCTGTGGCGGCAACCGTCGTCAATCTCACGGGGAAACGGGTGAGAGGATATGTCAGGTTCGAACTCTTTGAACCCGAAACGGATAAGGTGATTGCCACGCAGCGCAAAACATTCGGCGTTGGAGGCGGAGAGACGGCGGTCGTAAACTTTACGTTTAAGGTTGCGGATACTCACCACCTGTTGGGCGTGCGTATGGTGGCATCGGGAGACGGGTTCAGCGACGGAGAACAACATCTGCTACCCGTGCTGAGTGATAAGGAATACATCATCGAGACACTGACTTTGCCCATACGGGGTGGGCAGGAAAAGACATTTTCTCTGGATAAACTGTTTAATGGAGACAGTCCTTCGGCTACCAACCGGCAGCTTACCGTGGAGTTCACCGGAAACCCGGCATGGTATGCCGTGCAGGCGTTGCCAGTACTTGCTAACCCGCAATACGACGATGCGATGAGTTGGATCTCGGCTTATTACGCCAACTCGTTGGCGGCTTATGTGGTTGATACCCAACCTCGCATGCGGAAGTTGCTGGAATATTGGCGTGCCCGTGGTGCAGGCGCAGAGTCGTTCGGTAGCCGTTTGGAACAAAACCGGGAGTTGAAAAGTACGTTGCTTTCCGAAACCCCTTGGGTGGCAGATGCGAATACCGACAGGGAAAGACAGGAACGTCTGGTAAGCCTGTTCGACCGGAATAATTTTGAGAACAACCGGTATCAGGCGCTTGCCAAGCTGAAAGAGTTACAGGGAACTGATGGCTCGTGGAGTTGGTACAAAGGTATGCCGGGCAGTTCTCATGTAACGGAATACGTGTGTTTGTTGTTGAACCGTCTGTCAGCTCTTACCGGGACAAAGGAGACGGAAGAATTGAAAGTGATGAGGCGCAAAGCTTTTGTGTATTTGCATAATGAGGCAATGAAGGTGTACCGTTCGTTGCAGAGCGCGGAGAAAGCGGGAGAGAAGAACGTATTGCTTCCGGATAGGGCAATAGCTTATTTGTATCTATGGGCTGTTTCCGGCGAGGAGATTCCCGGGGGAGGTGAAGATGGTGTACGGTTCCTGCTGTCGAAAGTGAGCGATAACCTGAAGAGAGTGGGCATTTCCCGCAAGGCGAAGTCTGCAATTATCCTGCACAAAGCGGGACGGCAGGTGGCGAGTGAGGAGTTTATCAATTCAATCAAGGAGTATCTGACACGTACGGAAGAGGATGGAGCTTTCTTTGCTTTCAACGAAACACCTTACCGTTGGGGAATGCACGATGTCTCGGTGCAAGTGGATGTCATGGAAGCGCTGTCGTTGGTTGGCGGGCATGACGAACTGGTGGAGGAAATGAAACTTTGGCTGCTAAAACAGAAGAAAAACACCGATTGGAGAACTTCTGTGGCTACGAGCGACGCCGTGTATGCCCTGCTGTGCAGAGGAACGGACTTACTCTCTTCCCGGGGAGATGTCAGTATACGTTTGGGGAACCGTACGCTGCAAACTCTTCAGCCTGCAAAGACTACCGTGCCCGATATGGGTTATCTGAAAGAGAACTTTACGGAACCGGATGCCGAGTTGAAAGCGAAGTCTGTTGTGGTGGAGAAGCGGGATGAGGGAATGGCATGGGGAGCTGTGTATGCTCGTTACCTTTCTCCTGTTTCGGATGTCAAGTCGCATGGCACGGGCTTGAGTGTGAATAAGAAGTTGTATGTGGAACGCATGGCATCGAACGGAAAGAAGGCGTTGTTCCCCGTCGATTCTTCTACGATACTGGAAGTAGGGGAGAAGGTGGTGGCACGCCTGACCATACAGGTGAGTACGGCCATGGACTTCGTTCATCTCAAAGACAAGCGGGGGGCGTGCTTCGAGCCGGAACAGGCACTCTCGGGCTATCGTTGGAACAGCGGTATCGCTTATTATGTGGAACCCAAAGACGCGGCGACCAACTTCTTCTTTACTTCCTTGGGCAAGGGAGTGCACGTCTTGGAATATGCTTACCGGGTGGCACGTACCGGTACTTACGAAGCAGGATTGGCAGTTATGCAGTGCATGTATGCCCCGGAATACGTGGCTTATGCCGGCTCAATGAAGATAAAGGTAGGGGAAAGGAAGTAACTTATACCGGTTCTTCGGAAGAACTTGTGAAACCGGGTCATCACTTTGCACTTTCTGCTTTATACGATAAATTTTATATAATAAATAGAAAAAGGAAAGCTCTTTCCGTAGGGTTGTGTTAGGAACTCTCGACGGAAAGGGCTATTTTTGCCTGTACAATCATTGCAAAACAAAACGAATGAAATCTTTATTCCTCTCTCTTTGCGTAGGGCTGGCGGCGATTACCGCTTCCGCGCAACCTCGTCTTTCCTCCAATAAAGAAACTCATAACTTCGGTCAGATAGAATGGAAAAATCCCGTTTCCGTACAGTACTTGATTACGAACACCGGTAGCGCTCCGTTGGTGCTTACGGAGGTGGAACCGTCGTGCGCCTGTTCAGTGGCGCAATGGACGCAGACGCCCATCGAACCGGGCAAGAAAGGATTGATTGAAGTGAAGTTCGATGCGCAGGCTCTGGGACGTTTTGAAAAGTCGGTTGCCGTTTATTCCAATGCAACGCCCAATTTGGTTTATCTCTACTTTACGGGAGAAGTGGTGTATGGGAAAGAAGCTTCCTCGAAAGAACTCTCCCATCAATTCGGACAAATCGTACTGGAACGGAACACTTTGGAATTTCCCGATGTAAACAAAGGAGAACAACCCGTGATGAAACTGGGTGTAGGCAATCTCTCTGAGCACCCTTACGAACCTGTATTGATGCATCTGCCTTCGTATCTGACAATGACTGCAGAACCTAAAGTGTTGCAGAAAGGAGAAAAAGGGATAATTACTCTGAAATTGGATACGGAAAGACTTACCGATTACGGGTTGACGCAGACATCCGTTTATTTGTCTCGCTTTGCCGGTGATAAAGTGGGTGAGGACAATGAGATTCCTTTCTCTGTGGTGCTTTTGCCTGACTTTGCCAGCCTTTCCGATGCGGAGAAAGGGCGTGCTCCACGGCTTCATCTTAGCGAAACGGAAGTGGATGTGAGTTCCGTACTTGCTGTCAAGAACAAAGTGAGACACGATTTGTTTTTGATAAATACAGGGCATTCTCCTTTGCATATCAGCAAACTTCAGGTGTTCAATCCCGCAGTAGGGGTGCATCTGAAAAAGAATGTACTGGCTCCCGGAGAAACGACTCGTCTGCGGTTTACGGTAAACAAGGCGGAAATGAGCAAACAACGCCGCCGGCTCCGCATCCTGATGATAACGAATGACCCGGATGCTCCGAAAGTGGAGATTAACATCATCGCGAAATAACATTTCATATAACAGTTATGGAACATCCCGAAAATAGCGAGGTTTACAAAGGGCTCATGGTCAATGCCGGTATCGAGCGTCCTTCGTCCGTTAGCCCGTATCGCAGAAAAACTCTAAGAAAACCTCAGCTCTCTGTCAGTGAATTTGTAGAGGGCATCGTGAGGGGAGACGTTACCGTGTTGAGCAGGGCAGTGACTTTGGTAGAGAGTATGAAGCCCGAACACCAGAGTGTGGCTCAGGAGGTCATAGAGAAATGCCTGCCGTATTCAGGAAATTCGATACGTGTAGGTATCAGTGGTGTACCCGGTGCGGGTAAGAGTACGTCCATAGATACTTTTGGGATGCATGTATTGGAAAAATACGGGGGAAAACTTGCCGTGTTGGCTATAGATCCCAGCAGCGAACGAAGCAAAGGGAGTATTTTGGGCGATAAGACCCGCATGGAGAAACTTGCGGTGCATCCTTGCTCATTCATTCGTCCCAGTCCGTCGGCGGGTTCTTTAGGCGGGGTAGCACGTAAAACGCGCGAGACAATCGTGCTGTGCGAAGCTGCCGGTTTCGATAAAATATTCGTGGAGACAGTAGGTGTGGGACAAAGCGAGACCGCGGTGCACTCTATGGTCGATTTCTTCTTGTTGATTCAGTTGGCCGGTACGGGAGATGAACTTCAGGGAATCAAGCGGGGTATCATGGAGATGGCTGACGGGATTGTCATCAACAAGGCGGATGGCGATAACTTGGAACGCGCCAAGCTTGCCGCCAACCAATTTCGCAATGCGTTGCACTTGTTTCCTGTTTCGGCGTCGGGGTGGATGCCGCAGGTAATGACTTATTCGGGTTTTTATAATTTGGGTATTAAGGAAATCTGGAACATGGTCTATGAGTATATAGAGTTTGTCAAGGAGAACGGTTTCTTCGAATATCGTCGCAATGAGCAGAGCAAGTATTGGATGTATGAAAGCATCAATGAACGTCTGCGCGACAGTTTTTATCACAATCCGGAGATAGCAAGATTGCTCAATGAGCAGGAACATTTGGTATTGCAAGGCAAGCTGACCTCGTTTGTCGCTGCGAAATCCCTTTTAGATACGTATTTCAAGAAGATAGGGGATGCACTCTGATATGTGATTCCCTCCCTTTCGCTGTTAGCGGAATATTCATGGAAAAGAAACGAACCCTGGAAGTCTGAATAAGAACTTTCGGGGTTCGTTTTATGTATCGGGCTGATTCGCCTTTGAGCCGCTAGCCAGACTTGAACTGGCGACCTACGCGTTACGAATGCGTTGCTCTACCAACTGAGCTATAGCGGCGGTCGTGCATCTCTTTCGGGAATGCGGTGCAAAATTACATCTTTCCTCTAAAAAACAAAAGAAAAAGAATGTTTTTTGCCGGTATGTTTTTGTCGGGAAAGGGATAAAACCTTTTTAGTCGAACAAGCTTCTGAATTTCTTGAATATTTTTTCCTTAATGGAGTTGTTCGGTTTGAAGTTGTCGGACGATTGTATCTCTTCCAGTATTTTCTTTTCTTCTTTGCTCAGCGTTTCGGGAACGTATACGCTTATGTTTACCAAAAGATCTCCCGTCCCATAGTGGTTGACGTCGGGCAAACCTTTGCCGCGCAGACGGAGCACTTTCCCGGGTTGTGTTCCCGGATCGATCTTGACTTTCACTCTGCTGTCGATGGTGGGTATTTCTATGGTACCGCCTAAAGCGGCAGTCGGGAAGTCCAGCAGGAGGTTGTATATCAGGTCGTTTCCGTCGCGAATCAGGTCTTTGTTTGTCTCTTCCTCTATCAATATGAGCAGGTCTCCCGGGATACCGTTGTGTTTCCCGGCATTTCCTTTGCCGCTCATGGAGAGCTGCATGCCTTCGGCCACGCCTGCCGGAATCTTTACGCTGACAACTTCTTCTCCGTACACGATTCCCTCGCCGGAGCATTCCTTACATTTGTTTTTGATAATCTTTCCTTCTCCGTTGCATGTGGGACATGTGGTACGCGTCTGCATGGTACCGAGAATCGTTTGTTGATTACGAATCACGCTTCCGCTTCCCTTACAGGTGGAGCAAGTTTCGATATCGGAGTCTTTTTCGGCTCCGCTGCCGTGGCAGTGGCTACACGGAACATATTTTTTCAGTTTGAACTTCTTTTCTACCCCGGTAGATATTTCTTTTAAGTTCAGTTTCACTTTTACACGCAGGTCCGAACCCCGAAAACGCGGACGTTGTGCATTTCCTCCTCCGAATCCGCTGCTGAAACCTCCGAATCCTCCCATGTGTCCTCCGAAGATGTCGCCGAACATGGAGAATATATCGTCCATCGACATGTTTCCGCTGAATCCGCCAAAAGGACCTCCGTTGCCGGCGGCTCCGCTTACGCCGGCATGTCCGAACTGGTCGTAACGCGAACGTTTTTCGTCGTTGCTCAGCACATCATAGGCTTCCGCTGCTTCTTTAAATTTTTCCTCCGCTTCCTTATCTCCCGGATTCTTGTCCGGGTGAAACTCAATGGCTTTCTTCCGGTAGGCTTTTTTAATTTCATCGGCTGTGGCGTTTTTGCTTACGCCCAGTATTTCGTAATAGTCTCTTTTTTCCATAGAATCATTGTGTTATCGGTTCATTCTCCCACTACAACCTTTGCATGCCGGATTACTTTTTCGTTCAGTGTGTATCCGGTCTGCACGCAATCCAGTATTTTTCCCTTGAGGGAGTCCTCGGGAGCAGGAATCACCGCCACGGCTTCGTGAAAATCGGTGTCGAGAGAGCGGTCTTGGGTTTCGATAATTTTTACACCGTTCTGTGCCAGCACGGATATGAACTTATTGTAGATGAGCTCCACGCCTTCTTTCACGGCCGACACGTCTGTGGCGGTCTCCATGTTTTTGATGGCTCGCTCAAAGTCGTCTATCACCGGCAGGAAACTGCTGATGGTCTTTTCTCCGCCGTTTAAAATCAGTTCGGCCTTTTCTTTCAGCGTACGCTTGCGATAGTTGTCGAATTCCGCTGCAAGACGCAGGTATTTGTCTTTTTGCTCTTCCAGTTGTTTGCCGAGCTCTTCCGTTTCGGATGCAGGATTTTCTTCCGGAGATTGTTCCGCATTCTCGTTGGAAACTTCTTCCCGAACGGTTTCTTTGTCACATTGCGGTTCGCTGTTCAGCGTCTCTGTCGAATGGAGATTCTCATTGAATTCCTCTTTTTCCCGGATATTGTCTTTCGGATTCATATATTTTTCTTGAATTTTATTGATATTCGTATTAAATGCTTTTTATTAAGCGCATTGGTGTATTGTGAATTACAAAAACTCTGCCAAAAATCAAAAGGGGCGTCAACCGGGATGAAAAAAACTCCATTGTGCCATATTGACAGCCTATTTCCATTTTATCGCGAACAATGTTTGATAGAAGCGGTTTGTAATGATTTTGAAATTTTTTCTTGAGTTTGATGTCAATTTCATTTATACATATGAAGAAATTTTCAGGTATGGCGTACATGCTTGATATCTTGTGTGTTACTGAAGTGACAGTGTATGGATGGCACCCTCTTGATGCAGTAGTGGGAACACTCCTTGTGCGGTATCCGAACCGCATGGGTGTGGTTCGGGTACCGTGCCTGTGCGGTTCGAGAATGATGCGGATAGGGTATCTGGATGCTGTAAACGGGTGATTTTCGAACTATTATATGTCAATGCTTTTCTTATATGCTTAGGTTGAAATGACCTTGTTGCGGAAAGAGCTAGGAAACCGGAAGCCCGGGCGGATTACTCCTTACACCTTAATTATATATAGGAGATTACATGTAACTTTGTCCATGATGTTTGTAGGTGAACGGGCAATCTGACATTTGTGTCGAATCCGGGTGCATATAAAGTGTAATAATTTGCATTTTGTTGCTCTTTTGCTGTGCGATTTATATTGTTGCGGTGATAAAAATATGTGACTTATTTTGATTGTGGCTTATTGATTCTCTTTTGGCTCCTTCAAAAACTGTTTTTATTCTGATTTTTCTTCCTTGACAGAAGTATAAGGGGGAAATGTAATGTGTCATAATCAGATTTTATGCATTATAATATATTGATATACAGATATTTGATTCTTTTTGTGGACTTACCGGAGAAACCATTTGCAGATTCCGTTTCTCCCGTTCGCCAAATCCTGTGTGAAATATTTGGCAAGTAAAAAAAACATAATTATATTTGTGTTAATTAAGTGGAACTTGATAAAGACTTGTTTTGCTTGTTAACTTACTTGTTTATAGGAGTTTGTGATGTAAATAAAAAGTGTGCCGTTCTGCTATGCTTCTTTTGCGGCAGCAGCGGATTCGAGATATAATGATTGATTGTTAAGCGCTTTAATATCAATGTATTGTTGGGTATTTTATACATTGTGTGCTGTTGTTTTTATCCCTAAAAAATATCTCTTACTGAACTTCCTCCCTTAAACGGAATGAAACGACCCTCGGTTCGACAGAATTTGAGAAGCTAAGTCCGGGCGACTTCCGGATTTTTCAATCCGAAAGTAAAAATCTTTATCAATACCATTTGCGGAACAGGCTACTTCGTTCGAGGGTCTGTTTAAACCGGTGCTTAACTATGCTTAACTGATTTTGAGAAAATTCTTAAGTAAGGAAAGAACATGGGTAATGGCTTACTTCTTTCGTATTATCGGTTTGTTGTGCGGATTGTATCCCGCTGCGAGTCGGTTCTGAAAACTCTTTTGAACCACGGTGTTGAAATCTCTCTCTCTCAATGCCGGATACTTGTGTGTCGGATGGGAGTAAACGAATGGTCTGCTACGGATGCTCTCATGGATTCGGCGGTTTCTCCATCTCTTAACGCAGAACCGGTGGCAAAAACGAAAGTTGTCTGATTAATGTATAAAAAAGTATCTGAATATGATTATAGCAGTTGATTTTGACGGAACGATTGTGGAACATCGCTATCCTTCCATTGGACGCGAAATACCTTTTGCCATCGATACGCTGAAAAGGTTGTCTTCCGAGCGGCATAAACTCATTCTTTGGACTGTGCGCGAAGGGAAGTTGCTGGACGAGGCGGTGGACTTTTGCCGTGAACGCGGACTGGAGTTTTATGCCGTCAACCGTGACTATCCCGAGGAGGAGAAGAATCTGAACAATCATTTTTCCCGCAAACTTAAAGTGGATTTGTTTATTGACGACCGCAACGTGGGAGGACTACCCGATTGGGGAACCATTTATGAAATGGTTGCGGGACGAATGACTTACGAAGACCTGTGGGAAAAGTACGAACGCAAAAATGCCTCGCGCAAACATAGTGGCGGATTGTTCTCCCGCCTGTTCGGTAAAAAACGATGAATAAACTTGATTGAAACAATAAAACAATAATAACGATATGAAGTCTCTGAAGTATTTCATTTTCCTTGCGGCTCTTGGGACGCTGGCAGGATGTACCTCTTATAAAAACGTTCCTTATTTGCAGAATCCCGAAGCCGTGAACGAATACAGGGAGTCTCTTCCTCTTTACGATGCCAAGATAATGCCCAAAGACTTGCTGAGCATAACCGTGAATACGACAGATCCGCAGGCGGCAGCTCCCTTTAACCTCACTGTCCAGACTCCTTTCAACGCTGCTTTGGTCAATATCAATACCACCACGCAACCCACATTGCAGCAGTATCTTGTCAACAACCGGGGAGAAATAGACTTTCCCGTTATCGGTCGCATCAGCGTAGGCGGACTGACCAAAAACGAAGCGGAAGATGTGATTAAGGAAAGGCTGAAGTCTTATCTGAAAGAAACTCCGATTGTGACCGTCAGGATGTCGAACTATAAAATCTCGGTTCTTGGAGAAGTTGCCCGTCCCGGTACGTTCACTGTGAGCAATGAAAAAGTCAATATTCTCGAAGCTCTCGCGATGGCGGGCGACATGACCGTTTATGGTGTGCGCGACAATGTGAAACTGATTCGCGAAGATACCGACGGCAAACGGGAGATAATCACATTGAACCTGAACAACGCCGACTTAATCGTGTCTCCTTACTATTACCTTCGTCAGAACGACATCGTTTACGTTACCCCCAACAAGACCAAAGCCAAAAACTCAGACATCGGAAGCAGTACGACGCTGTGGGTGAGCGCAACTTCCATTCTGGTTTCGGTAGCCAGTCTGATAGTCAATATCGTAAGATAGGGGCAGGCTTTCACCTCCTTGGCGTAACTATTTCAATAAGGTTATTTATAAACATCATAGCATAATGAGAGACGAACAACTAATCTCGGAGAACGGATTGCAAAAGAAAGACGAAGAAATCAATCTTTACGCCTTATTCTTCAAATACTTTATCTATTGGCATTGGTTTGCAGTCAGTGTTGTCATTTGTGTCATCGCCTGCTACTGTTACCTTCGCTATCAGGCTCCGGTATACAAGGTGACTTCCGCCGTGCTTATCAAAGAAGAAGACAAACGCGGAAGCTCTGCCAGCAACCCGCTGTCCGCCATACAGGATTTGGGAATGTTTTCCATGACAAATAACTTCGACAATGAAGTTGAGATACTCAAATCCCGGACTTTGATAAAGAAAGTCGTAGAAGACCTTGGTCTATACATAGGTATAGCCGAAAGACGTACCTTTGGCTACGACATGCCGCTCTACAAGAGTTCGCCGGTCAATGTGTTCATGACTCCCGAAGAGGCTGACAGGCTGGAAAACGGTACGCAGATAGATATGATATATACCAAAGAAAAAAAACTGTCGGTTAAGCTCGAGTATACACTCAATGAACGTAAAGTGGTCATGGAGGAAAAATTCGATAAACTGCCCGCCGTTCTTCCCACTCCCGTAGGTGTGTTCAGTTTCACCGTCAACGATTCGGTCGTAAATGACGAAACTTATAAGCATAACGGTAACATACAGCTTGTGGCTTATGTGAATGCTCCCACATCGGTTGCCGATTCTTATCTGAAGAATTTCAAGGTTTCTCCCGCCTCCAAAACCACCACCATTGCTCTTCTAAGTTTCCAGACAACCGTAAAACAGCGTGGTGTCGACTTTATTAACCGCCTGATAGCTTTTTATAACCAAGACGCGAATGATGAGAAGAACGAGGTGGCGCAGAAAAGTGCGGAGTTCATCGAAGAGCGTATAGCCATTATTAACCGTGAACTGGGAACTACGGAGAGTGAACTGGCCGATTTCAAACGCCGTTCGGGACTGACGGACCTCACACGAGACGCGCAGCTGGCGCTTCAGGAAAATTCCAGATATGAGCAACAACGGATAGAGAACGCCACTCAAATCAGTCTGGTTACTTATCTGCAGGAATACATCAACAACCCTCAAAACATGGACGAGGTACTCCCCGCCAATGTGGGTTACACCGATGCCAATCTTACCTCAGTCATCGACCAGTACAACACGATGATAGTGGAGCGTAAGCGTCTTCTCCGTACATCCTCCGAAAATAACCCTGCGGTTATAAACATGAATACGGGGATAGAGGCCATGCGACGCAATGTGCAGACTACGGTGAGCAGTGTTCTGAAGGGACTCCAGATAACTCGCGACGACATAGCAAGACAAGTAAGTAAATTCGAAGGGCGCATAAGCGATGCTCCTCTTCAAGAAAAGGAGTTCATGACCATCTCCAGACAACAGGAAATCAAAGCCACTCTTTACATCATGCTTCTGCAGAAACGGGAAGAGAACGCCATCACGCTTGCCGCCACTGCCAACAACGGACGTATCATCGAAGAGCCCTTGGCGGATAAGGCTCCCGTATACCCACGAAAGAAAATATATATGCTTGCCGCTTTCCTCATCGGTCTGGGTATTCCTGTCGGTATCATTTATCTGCAAGACTTGTTGAAGTATAAGATAGAGAATAGGGAAGACGTTGAGAAACTCACCGACGTACCTGTGCTGGGAGAGATTCCGCTTGTCGAAACGCCCGATATGGGTGCCATCGTGATTAAGGAAAATAAGAACAATGTGATGGAAGAGACTTTCCGCGCATTGCGTACAAATATGCTGTTCATGCTGGGTAGTGATGAGAAAGTGGTGCTCTTTACATCGAGCCAACCGGGAGAAGGAAAATCCTTTATAGCCGGTAACATGGCGGTGAGTCTTGCCTATATGGGTAGGAAAGTGCTTATTGTGGGTATGG
>JBHADT010000068.1:0-4344 GCA_041855205.1 Bacteroides sp. | reverse complement strand
CCAACGAGCCGCTATTGCTCAATGTGGAAATGGCGGACTTCATCCACGACGGTGCGAGCGTAAACCGCCCGAACAATGCAATGGAGGTCTATCTGAAGGAACTCGGCAGCGAGAGTCCGATGCTGGTACGGCTCATCATGAAGTCCATTCACAAGGAGGACAAGAGGACGGTGAAGCACATCGGCAGCAAGTCCTTCGGTATTCAGTACCTGCTCAAAGGCTTGTACTCGCATAACGGACTGCTGTACTTCCATACGGAACTGCGCAACAAGTCCAATGTACCGTTCGACATCGACTTCATCACGTTCAAAATCGTGGACAAGAAAGTTGCCCAACAGACCGCCATGCAGGAGCAGGTACTGCTTCCGCTGCGTGCCTACAACTATGTTACCTGTGTGCCGGGACAGAAGAGCGGCCGCACGGTGTTCACGCTTCAGAAGTTCACCATCCCCGATGACAAGCAGCTCATTGTGGAGATGCACGAGAAGAACGGAGGAAGACACCAGTCCTTTGTCGTGAAGAACGAAGACCTTGTGCGTGCGAGGGAAATCAACGAACTCAAAGTGAAGTGATATGAGAAAGCTCGCATTTTTCCTGTTTGTCGTGTCGCTTGCCCTCTTTGCAGGGCAGGCGCACGCCCAACGCTGTCTGCCCAAGATGAAGGGCATACGCCTGACCACAGGCATGGCGGACGGTTTTTATTCTCCCTCTTCCAAGAATGAGACGGGCTATTCGTTCGGGGCTTCGCTTGCCACCTACACGAAAGGAGGACATCAATGGGTGTTCGGGGCGGAGTATCTTCGAAGATACCATCCCTATCGCGAAAGCCGTATTCCTACGGAGCAGTTCACGGGCGAGGGAGGTTTCTTCTGCAATGTGCTTTCGGACGGGAGCAAGACCTTTTTCCTCTCTGCCGGTGTTTCCGCCTTGGCAGGCTATGAGACGGTCAATGGCGGAGAGAAACGGCTCTTTGACGGCTCTACAATACGTAACAAAGACGGCTTTGTCTATGGCGGGGCAATCACCCTACAGGCGGAGACCTATCTGAGTGACCGCTTTGTACTGTTGCTCTACGGCAGGGAGCGTTGCCTGTGGGGAGGCTCTACGGGGCGTTTTCATACCCAATACGGTGTCGGACTGAAAATCATGCTGGACTGATGGATGCACGCCAGATGAGAGAAATTCCCATTGCGGACTTCTTGAACGTAATGGGGATTCATCCGACCAAACAGAAAGGAAACGCCTTGTGGTATTCCGCCCCTTACCGAACGGAACGGACACCTTCGTTCAAGGTCGATACCGCCAAGAATCTCTGGTTTGATTTCGGGACAGGAAAAGGTGGCGACATCTTCGACTTGGCAGGAGAGTTCATCGGAAGCAGTGATTTTCTCCTGCAGGCGGCTTTCATCGCCAAGAGCGGGACGTGTCCGCTGCCTGCTTTGGAACGCCCACAAATAAGAGCAGAGAAAGAACCCGTTTTTGAGGATATTTGGGTGCGACCGTTGCAGGACGCCAGACTGCTGGGCTACTTGAAAGAGCGGGGCATTCTTGCCGATACAGCCATACCCAACTGCGAGGAGGTTCGATACCGTGTGCATGGCAAACGATACTATGCCATCGGCTTTCGTAACGATGCCGGAGGATTGGAACTGCGCAACCGCTTCTTTAAGGGGTGCATACCACCGAAGGACATTTCACTGAAGCGCAACGGCTCGGACCTCTGTTCCGTCTTTGAAGGCTTTATGGATTATCTCTCCGCTATGCAAATGGGCATCATTGCTTCGGACTGGCTTGTTCTTAATTCCGTTTCCAACGTGGAGAAAGCACTGAAAGTGCTGGGCGTTTATCGCAGGATAGAATGCTATCTCGATAATGATGATGCGGGGCGAAGAACATTGGAAAGGCTGAGGGCAGACTTCAGGGAGAAGGTCATTGACCGCAGCTCGCTGTATGCCGACCATAAGGATTTGAATGAGTTTCTGCTTTCCAAGAATGCAGAGAACAATGTATAACGAACAAAACGAAAACAAACAATGAAGAAGAAAATTATAAACACAATATGGGTAATGGGAGTGCTTGCCCTCGCCGGGTTTTGTCTATCTGCTTGTAATCACGAGTTGGATATTCAGCAGGCGTACCCGTTCACGGTAGAGACAATGCCGGTGCAGAAGCACATCGTCAAGGGACAGACGGCGGAGATACGCTGTACATTGAAAAGGGAGGGCAACTTTGCCGACACCCGCTACACCATCAGGTATTTTCAGAGCGATGGAAAGGGACGGCTGAAGATGGATGACGGCACGGTGTTCAAGCCCAATGACCGTTACCCGCTTACGAAAGAGGAGTTCAGGCTATACTACACATCCGCTTCCTCCGAGCAGCAGACGATAGATGTGTATGTCGAGGACTCGTTCTCGCAGACGGTGAAACTCTCGTTTGAGTTCAACAGTCAAAGGGACGAGGAAAAGAAGCAGTCTGCCACGATAGTTGCCAAAGTTTTGAAAGATGCGGAAAACTAAACACTTTGCTTTATTCTGTACTTTGTGCTTGTTTTGCCAGCCCATCCTTGCCCAACGCAGGGAGCGGCCGGCAGACTTGCCGCTTTTCGAGCATATGGTCCTCGTCGTAAAATATTTTGAGGGACTTCATCGGGGCAGGGACTATGTAGGGTATGGACACCGTTTGTTGCCAAATGAACGCTTTACGGCAGACATGACGGAACGGCAGGCGGATTCCCTGCTTCGGGCAGACCTGATGAAGCGTTTGGTGATGTTCAAAGACTACGGAAAGGACGCCCTGCTGCTTGCCGTCTTGTCCTACAACGTCGGGACGGGCAGGTTGCTGGGATACGGCAAACATCCCAAGAGCCAATTACTGCGGAAGATAGAGTCGGGCGACAGGAATTTCTACCGTGAATTTGTCTCTTTTTGCCGGTACAAAGGTAAAGTCCTACGTGGTCTTGTCAAACGGCGAAATGTGGAGTTTGCCCTGTTTTATATACCCTGATTATCAAATACGCCTCTTGCGACAATTTTATGCTCCGCAAGGGGCGTTTTCCGACCATTTCCTTCGCCTTTCTCGTTATGAATGAGTAACTTTGCAGGAAATATTGTAAAGTGAAATTTATGAAGCCTCCCTTCTTCAATATTATAATTCATAAAGACGACACTTTCCCTGATTTACATGGATTGTGCGCAGGATTTGAAAGTCGTCAGTGGAGAAAAGACCAGTTGGTAAATTATCTTTTTGAATATTTACCAGAATTTGCTTTGACATATTCTGAATTAGGCAACCTTACAGGCGAAAACATGGTTGCTAAAATGCGACAAGTAGCCGCAAGTATCTATCAATCAGAAAAATTCAAAAATAGAGGTGAATTCGGAGAATTGTTATTACACGCTATAATCCGAGAAATGTATGATACGATTCCTGCTATCAGTAAGATATATTACAAAGATGGTCCAAATGAAACGGTAAAAGGATTCGATGCAGTACATGTGGTAGTTACAGATAAAGCATTAGAACTGTGGTTAGGTGAGGTTAAGTTCTACAATAACATATCCAATGCTATATCTGATGTGATTGAAGAATTAAATCAACATATAAAGACAAGGTATGTAAGAAATGAATTTATTGCCATTACAAATAAGATAGACACTAAATGGCCTCATGCAGATATATTAAAAACTTTACTTCATCCTAACACCTCATTAGATGATGTATTCTCAAATACATGTATTCCAGTACTGCTAACATACGATTCTACCATACTTGCGAAGTATAACAATAAGTGCGATAAATATATTCAGGAAATATCCGAAGAGTTTCAGAGATTCCATAAAAATTTCTGTGATAAGTTGGGCGAATTTCCTTTGACGATACATCTATTTTTGTTCCCGCTAAATACGAAAGCGGAACTAATAAACTCCCTTGAGTCTAAACTTAAAATCTGGCAAAGTTTATGATAAAAGAGTTGCGAAATATATTAAGAAGAAAGTTTCCTGCTAATACAGATAGATTTCAAATCATAAAAGAGGTCGCAATTCTCATTGTCACAGAAGAATCTGTAGGGCAGGAGTTTGTTTTGCGATTATTGGCAAGAATTGGTGATTTCCAAGGTATGGAACCTTTGATTTATAGTTTGGTTCGTCAAGTGGGGCTTTTTCCCTATCTGGAAGAAGAAAATTTATCTTTAAAAGATACCATAGCCTATGAAGTACATCGTCCCTCTGGGTTTAAAGAAAACTTTGTTTTCCATCATGCACAAGCAGAAGTCTATTACACTCTTTTAAGAGGGGAAAATGTTGTTCTAAGTGCTCCTACAAGTTTTGGGAAAAGCCTTAT
>JBHADT010000067.1:0-48494 GCA_041855205.1 Bacteroides sp. | reverse complement strand
CTCTGCTTGTAAGGCAGATGCTCTGAACCAGCTGAGCTAAACGCCCTTTTGATGAACGAAAGTGGTAAGATTGTGGGCGTTGACGGATTCGAACCGCCGACCCTCTGCTTGTAAGGCAGATGCTCTGAACCAGCTGAGCTAAACGCCCGTACACTTTCGTTTCAAAAGCGTTGCAAAGGTAAGTAATATTTTAAAACCTCCAAATAAAAAACCAACTATTTTCAAAAAAGCTTCGCACCTCCTTGCTATGACTCTGCCGTCCGGTGAAATAAATACAAAATAAGGGAGCCTGCCAAAGGAGTTGCTTAAAATCAGTTTGGCATATCGCTTTTACCCCCGGAGAACGACACAGATACGGTACTTTTACCGCACGGGCAGGGTTCCCGAAGCGGACGGGAGTTGTTTCCCAAACCACACGGGCACGGTACAATCAACACTCTTCTTTGCAGTATGACAAGATGATTCAACGAAGAGGAGCGGCGAAGCGTTCCATTATCTCCATACACATGCGCCCGTTGTGGTAAGGACACTTCCAAAAACCGGCCTTATCGTCTTTTACGTTGACCGTTCCGTCTTCCGATACACTCCAATACCATTCACCCTTTTCTCTGTCGATAAGATGTTCCTTGACAAAACTCCAGCAAAGAATGGCCTTGCGCAACGCCACCTCGTCTTCGAAATGCTGATAAAGATTCACATGTCCTACCACATTCTCCGCCTGAACCCACCAATGAAAATCCGTGTCCGTATGAAGAATATTGTCCGCAACGGTTTCATAATACATCACTCCTTGCGGGGTCAGTCCTTCATCGGCAGCGGCAGCAATGTATTCCACCAGCGGCTCTACCTCAGCCAGCAGATCGGCGTCGCCCAATTCCAACGCCGCTTCATGAAGCAACCACGAGGCTTCGATGTCGTGCCCGTAGGAGACTATGTTCTTCTTACTCCGCCAATCATCATCGAAGAAAAGTTCCAGATGCCCGGTACGATGGTTGAGGATTTTGGTGATGAAGAGTGTTATCAGATTGCGCAGTTGTTTTTTCAGCCGGTCGTCTTTCCAGACACGATAAAGATTTGTGTAAGGTTCCAGAATGTGCAGGTGGGTATTCATCGTTTTACGCTCATTGGCATCTTTGGCGCTCAGACGCATATCGGCAATCTCGCCCCACTCGCGGGTAAGCGCCTCGCAATAGCCGTTCTTCCGCTGGTCAAAACTATGTTCTTCAATACTCTCGAACAGGCGGATGGCATACTCCAGCGCCTCGGTATCGCCCGTGGCGCGATGAAACTCACTTAGTCCGTAAATGGCGAATCCGATGGCATAAATCTGTTTCTTCGTATCCAGCGGATTGCCCAAATAATCGAGCGACCAGTAAACGCCTCCAAACTCTTTGTCGTAGAAGCAGTCCAGCAAATAACGTTTCGCACGGTTTGCCATACTCAGGTATTCCTCTTTCTTCAGCAGGCGGTACGCCGCCGAGAAGGTCCAAAGTATGCGCGCGTTCAGCACCGCCCCCTTTTCCGCTTGGGGCATCAGTACGTCCGTACCCGTAATACGCCCGTAGAATCCGCCATGTTCGCGGTCTGTCATCTTATTCATCCAGAAGGAAAGGATGTTGTTTTCCAACACTTCCTTCATTTCTTCTCTCATCGCATCCGGTTTCATGAGTTTGCCTTTCTTTTTTCTTCGAGTTCGACGGTTATTTCTTTCACTTTCTTTTCCGACAACGGATAGAACATCATTCCCACCACCGCTAATACGCAACTGATAGCGGGGAACCAGCTCATCATCAGCTTCACGCCCAGCACCGCGCTTTCGGTTTGCACGGCAGCGTCCTGATTATAGCCAAACCACGACAACAACCAACCAGTGAGTGCACTACCCAGCGCCCAACCCATTTTTTGAGACATGGAAGAAGAAGAAAAGATAAGTCCTGTGGCACGGCGACCCGTTTTCAACTCCTGATGATCTACAATATCGGCATACATACTCCACAAAAGCGGAAGCACATACCCGGCACATACCGAAATCAATACTTGCAGCAGCATGATAAGCCAGATATCATCGGGGGTTATCATAAAGAAACAAATGCTCAATACGGCAGCGATAGACATCGCTACCATGTAAGTACGTTTTTTTCCGTAGCGGTTGGAGAGCGGGGCGGCAAGCGCCACACCAATCATATTGGCCGCCTGCCCCACCAGCAGATAGATGGTTGCCATCGTCCATCCCAGATAAGGCAATTTATAGTTCAACTGGATATAGTCGGCAAAATAGAACAATGCCACGCCGTCGCGAATTGCATTAAAAAGCAAGGCTGCCAGGCCGGAGGCAAGCAGAATCCACCAAGGAGAGTTTTTCATGAGGTTGGCAAGATCCTGCTTCACAGACACGTCGTTCTTCTGCTCGTTTATGGGTTTCACGCGTTCCTTCGTCCATTTGAAGCAAAGGAAAAACAGTACCGCACATATACAGCCGATAATCGCAACTGCCCATACCCAACCCGTAGGATCGCTGCTGATGCTGCTCCCTTCCTGAGCAAGATCCACCGTATCCGCCGCAAAGAAATCGACCAGCGGCTGCAGCAACATAAACGTGATGAAACTGCCTATAAAAGCAAAGAACATACGATAAGAGGCCAGGATGTTACGGTCTTGCGGGCGCGACGACATGACACCCAACAGCGAGGCATAGGGAACATTGACAGCCGTGTACACCATCATCATGATGGTATAGGTGATATAGGCATATATCAGTTTACCCGTTTCGCCCAATTGCGGAGTGTAGAACGTGAGTACCCCCATCACGGCAAACGGAACGGCAAACCACAACAGATAAGGACGGTATTTTCCCCAGCGTGTCTGCGTTCGGTCGGCAATGATTCCCATAATGGGATCGTTCACCGAGTCCCAGATACGCGTGAGCAGAAACATGGTACCCGCCGCAGCCGGCGAGATACCGAATACTTTCGTATAGAAAAACAGGAGATACATTCCGAATATCTTCCAGAACATGGAAGATGACATGTCTCCCAAACCATAGCCTATTTTTTCTTTCAGTGTTATCATCGCATTAGCTTTCATATTGTTACAGAATGTATCTCCTCTTTTTTACGTTTACCTGCCCGATTACTTGTTCAGCAACTTCAGGTTCTTGTCAATCATTTTTTTCAGCGTATCCACCGAAGCGGAAGACGAGAATCCGTCGGCCGGCGTGTTCATGCAGTAGTCTACAAGCTGTTCCACCGTGGAGGTTGCCACATGCATCCGGGTGTCGGAAGAAGCGTAGTAGATGAACACTTTCCCGTCTTCATCCGCAATCCATCCGTTGGTAAAGAGGACGTTGCTCACATCTCCCACACGCTCTTCGCCTTCGGGAGCCATGAGATGCCCGGCGGGCGAAGCTATCAGACGCGTAGGATCGTCGAGTGCGGTCATGTACATATAAAGTACGTAGCGCAAGCCTGCGGCACAGCCTCGCACGCCATGCGCCAGATGCAACCATCCTTGAGGAGTCTTGATGGGATGCGGTCCTTCGCCGTTCTTTACTTCCTTGATGGTATGGTAATAGCGTTGGTCTATGATTTTCTCTTCCCTGATTACCGCTTTTGTCATATCGTCTACCAACGCCCAACCTATTCCTCCTCCGCTTCCCGCGTCGATGAATCCGTCTTGCGGGCGGGTATAGAGTGCATACTTGCCGTTCACGAACTCCGGATGAAGCACCACATTGCGTTGTTGGCTTTTGCTCTTCAGGTCGGGCAAGCGTTCCCAGTTCTTCAAGTCCTTGGTACGGGCGATACCCGCCGTTGCCGTTGCCGACGAAAGATCTCCCGCCGGAGCATTATCGTCATGACGTTCCGCACAGAATATACCGTATATCCATCCGTCCTCGTGAGCGGTCAGACGCATGTCATAAATGTTGGTGGCGGGAATCAAGTCCTCGGGCATCGTCACCGGATAGTCCCAGAAGCGGAAATTATCCACCCCGTTCGGGCTCTCGGCCACAGCGAAGAACGACTTGCGGTCTGCCCCTTCCACACGCACCAGCAGCAAGTACTTTCCGTTCCATTTCATCGCTCCGGAATTGAGTGTCGCGTTCATGCCGATACGTTCCATCAGCAACGGATTGGTTTGCCGGTCAAGGTCGTAGCGCCAGAACAACGGCGTATGCGCCGCCGTCAGCACCGGATGTTTGTAACGTGTAAAAACACCGTTTGTCTCGGCAAGTGGCTCGTTGGTTCTCGTAATCAGTTGTTCGTGTCGTTGAAAAAGTTCTTTGACTTTGTCTTCAAATTTATTCATAAGGATAGTCTTTTGGTTTCTTATTTATATAATGAATCTACATCTTTGACAAAAAGGGTGTTCGGCTTTTCATAAAACAACACGAAATCATCCGCCGACACTTGTCCCGGATAGGGAGCATAATAATGAGTGACACGTTCGCGGGCATTACGCCACAACAGTACGTAAGCGGGCGAATAAGGTTCGATGGCGGGCAGCAGCGTCTTCGTCCACCAGTCCGGGTCGGGCACTCCTTCATAACCGGTTTCCGTAACGGCTATCACCTTGTCATGGCTGCGCCCGATACTGTCCATGATTGCCAGTGAACGTTGCAAATCGGCAAGATACTTTTCTCTGTCAAACTGATAGATGTCCACCCCGAGTACATCTATCAGTTCGTGTCCGGGATAACGTTTCAGATATTGTACAGTGTCTTGCGGCTCGGCTCCGGGCGAGTAGGCGTACAAGACATTATCCACTCCCTTATCGTTCATCACCCGCACAGTCAGATGCCAAAGAGCTTTATACTCTTCTACCGAACAGAGTTTCTCGCCCCACCAGAACCAACTTCCGGTATGCTCGTGCCAGGGACGAAACAGCACGGGTATCTTCGTCCCTGCGGTTGTACGAAGCGAGTTGAAAAAATCGGCTGCACGCTCCAGCCATCCCACAAACATCTCGTGCTTATCGCCTCCGCTCAGCACGGAACGCACCGTCCCAGTCTCCGAAACATCCCATGAGTCACCTCCCGTTAGTGGGTTGCGGACATGCCAACTAAGAGAAACTAATCCTCCGCGTTCGTACTGACGAAGTATCTCCTTGCGAATGTTGCTGAAGGAAACTTTATCGAGATTCATCGAGTCGCCCAGTTCGATGTGCCCCAAATCGAAACCGACAACGGCGGGATAATCGCCGCAGACACTTTTTATATCGGAGCGTCCTTCTTCTCCTTCCCAACCGATACCGTAAACAGTATCATCCTGATGTCCGAACATAATTCCGCGGGACGATACTTTTTTAATATTCTCAAGCAACACCGAGGTTTCCGGCGAACAGAGCGGAAGCTCATTCCCGATAGAGGCACGCTGCCCCGATGTACATGCTGCCAGTGCACCTGCCGTCAACATAACAGTAAACGCTTTATGGATTTTCTTTTTCATAGCTTCTCGTTAACATTATCATTACAGCACAAAGGTAAAGTAATACATGCAGCCATAATGATACAATTTTATCCTTTCATGACTTATTTGTTTTTCCGGTTATCGTACGAACCGGAAAACGGATGAAAACGAGGTTTCATCAAGGTCAATCCGTAGAGACACCCGCATCCGGCACCTCGTCCGCAAACCAACCGACTCGTTTTCATCCGTTTCTTTCATCATCCGCTCCCCACCGGGAAAGCGGATGATATATTATCTTCCTACTTCATCGAAGGCAATTGGTCGCGAGTGATTACATAACTCTGTTCCATGGCATCTTTCCACCATGCTTCATCCGCATGAGGCGTTCCGGTGTCTTTATTACCATACCATGGCATAAACCACGCCCAACGTGCACCCGCTTTCCACTGCTCGGAGATGAGTCCCACCGTTCCGCATTCGCTCAACGAAATAATCTTGTTGCCATATGTCGCCGCTATGGAGTTATATTCAGTCAGACAGTCGGCTGTGCTCTTGTCATAAAGGTCACGCCCCACAATGTCCACGTAAGCATCGCCCGGATACCATTCCGCATCGTTAGGCTCGGCAGTCCACACCCAAATGAGGTTATTGAGCTGCTGCTGTTTGAAGTAGTCGAACATGGCAATCCACATCTTCTTGCAACTTTCCGCATTCTTACCCCACCAGAACCATCCGCCTGCCGCTTCGTGGAAAGGACGCCAAATTACGGGAATGTTCTCCTCCTGCAAAAGTTTGAGGTATTCCGCTATCTTCTTCAAATCCGAAGTGAAGATTTCATTCTCCCACGTACCTTCTTTCAGTGCGTTATCCGCATCGAAACTCGTATCTTTCTTATAGAAAGCGTATTTGATGCCGCCGGCATTGTCGCCCGCATAGAGTCCCACACTGTTCACGGTATAGTCATGTCCGCCTATAATCAGACCGGTTGCTTTCAGTTTGGTCAGTATCTCCTCGGTTATCGCCAGAGTAAAGTCTCCGCTGATGTCAAAGTATTCTGTTCCGTCGGCAATGGCGGGCCATCCGTCGGCAGAGGTCTTGAACGAGCCTTGTGCGCCACTTGCAACCGCCGTCACGGACACTTTGATGATATCGCCCGCTTGAGCGGTGGCAAACAACGCTTTCGAGGCATCATCCGTCAGTTGTACGTTTCCGCTCCAATCCGAGGGCATCTCCTTTGGCGTATTGTCACTATTGGTGAGACGGGTGTACAGTTTGGGCACATTCCAATGCCACATGGCAAGCACCAGACCGTTGTTGTTCCACCAGTTTTTCACGGGGGTGATATCCGAATAATCTATCCAGCCACCTTTCGAAGAAAAAGGTATGTGAACATAGTCGAAGCAGTTCATGGCAGGATACTTGCCCGTCCAGTTGTACACTTGCTCCGCTTGATCGGTGTTCCAGGCCACGTTCGCCATCATTCCGGAGATAGTCTTCTCCTCGTAGTTTGCCAGCAAGAAGTCGTACACTTTCTTTGCCTCGGTGGTAATGGACGAATTCGCCGTAGAGCCGTCAATCGACATGGTGGTAAACTGCAGACTTACAGCAGGCGCGGGCATCCGGTTGGGTCCCAGCACCACTCCTTCGGGAATGGTGAGCGTATAGAGTGTTCCTTTTTGGGGAAGATTTACTTGAATGATCAGCGTATCGCTTGCACCTATTACATCTGCGCTGACAACTGTACCACCGGAAATAGTAAGTTTGCTCAAATCATCCGTCGCAAAATAGATATTCTTGTCATAAGCCACCTTGATGGTGTTGTTTCCCGTCTTCAAGTTGGTGGAACCCGTGGCTGGCAAAGTTGCTTTAAGCAACGGAGCATCTACAGCCGGTATGTGGTGCGTAACGTCCGTATCGCATGCAGCAAACACCCAAATGGCAACGAACATAAGCATTATACCTATCTTTCTTATTTGTGTCTTCATTTTAATACTTTGTATTTAGTTACTTTAAATCGAAGCGAAGGTTATCTATGTATATGCCGGAAAGATCGTGCGTTCCCGCAGGACAACTTAAATAAATACCCCAGTCGCCCGTACCGTCTACAACTCCACTTATCGGGAAGCTTAGTGTAATCCAGCGACCGTTAGTGGATTCGTCGAAGATATTGCCTAAAGTAACATTATTGTCCCAACCCTTGAGAGTCATACCAACACTAATACCCGGAGCAGGAGTAGTGATACGGATATCCAACTTGAGCACGTACTTGCTCGTGTCATCCAGCGAAGGCAAGGCGCCCCAGTTTGCCGCCCAAGACCATACCCAGCCCGATACGTTGCTATTTCCTATCATGCAAGGCGTACCGTCCAAACTATTTTCCGGTGTGCCGAAGCCGAACGGATTTCCCCATGTAGACTGCGAATTACCACCACCGTTGAAGTTCGTAATCATAATGGTTGTGGGTAAAATCTGGTCTGTGGCGCCGCAATACACCTCGGGCATAAGCCCTTCGTCGCCGTCAACCGTTACCATCATCGGTCTGATATTTCCGGTAAGCGCACCTTCCACGTGGTAGAATTCCACTTTCGTATCGGACTTCATGCCGTAGTCCGTCACCTTGATGGTGTATGCACCGGACTTGTCTTGCAAGTAAATGGTTTTTATAAGGCTTAATTCACTGCCTTCTACCGTGATCTTTCCACCCGGTCCTTCGGAAGTGATATTTGTAATCACAGGCAACGTGACGTCAATCTTGATTTCCTGTGTGGTGGTCACTGTGCTTCCGTTTATGGTAGTCAGCGTCAACGCTCCGTTCGCAGCGCCCACCGGCACAGTCACAGTCAGTTTGGTCGCTGTTTGCTCCACAATCACGCCTTCCTGAACCCCGAAGTTCACTTTACTTACCAAGTCCAGATCCGTTCCGGTGAGTATCAGGTTCTGCTTAGCCTTGATGCTCTCGGCAGAGAAAGCTGTAACCGCCGGCTGTTTGAATGTCAAAGATTGTCCTGTGACACTCGTACCCGATTCTGTTTTCAACACAAACGTTCCGTCTGTTGCGGTGGCCGGCAACAACAAGTCGATAGAGGTCTCCGTCTGCGCGGTAAATTCTGTAAGAGTCGCATTTTGGAATTCTATTTCCGACACCAAGTCCAGATTCTTACCCGTTATCTTAAATGTTCCATTGTTCTTAACCGTAGTGGCAGACAACGCGGTAATCTCCGGCTTAACCAGTTGCAACTCTTCGGATTCTACCTTCACACCCGACTTGGCAATAAGTATTACCTTTCCTTCCTGAATGGTTTTATCCGTCGTAATCTCTATCTTATCCGTAGCCGATTCTATTTCTATCTCCTTTCCGCCCGGCAACACTACTTTCGCCGCCAAATCGAAGTCCGTACCCGTAATGGTCAGTTTGGTTCCTGCCTTCAACGGATTAGGAGCGACGGAAGTGATGACCGGTTGCGTCACAGCCAACTCCTCGTCCGAATAAATCCAGTTGGGAATCTCCGCACCATCCGAGATAATCACCTTTCCGGGCGCAGCCTCCACTGGTACTATCAGTTGTATCTCATAACGAGTCTGACTGATGAAGTCTTTTTGCAATACCACCACGTTTTCCGGGAAAATCACTTCCTTTATCAGGTTCAGATATTCTCCCTTTATAGTCAGTGTAGCTCCTGCCTTGAACGAAAGCGGTGAAACACTTTCAATGGAAATCGGTTCCGTAAAGGTCAGTTTGGTTCGGGTGGTGATGTCACCATTAGGCGTTTTCAACACCAACAATCCGGATTCCGCCGTTTGAGGAACGGTTATGCGTATTTCCGAGCTGTTTATCACCTTAATGTCGGTCAGTTCACCGCTTCCGGGAATAACTATTGCGGTCACTTGATCCATCCCGCTACCCAGAAAGCGCAGTTCGCCGCCGCGAGCCACCGGACTCGGTCCGAACACATTCAGTTTGATTCCACCGGTATATTGATTGGTGTCTTCTTCATCCCCCCGGTTACAAGCCGTAAACGACAGGCAACTAAGAAGCATCAGGCATGCCATCCAAAGCGCTGATATTTTATATGTTTTGTTCATCTTTTTATTAGTTTAAGGTTACTCAATAGGTACTACGCGAATATTATCTATGCAGATGACCGGGTTACAGTCGACACCCTCAAGACCACCATTCCATACAAAGAAGCTCAATCCGCTGAGACCTTTCGCATTCAACGTATTATCAGACTTGGCACCCTCATGTGTTTTGTTGAAGTCGGAGAGTTTCATCGATACCGTCAGCCAACGGTTGCCCGTATCGTACGAACCTGTATCTTTCCAAGGAAGCCATAAACCACGAGGCAGAGCCTTGTTGCTAAAATAGCTATTGGTGGGGTTAGCAAACGTCACGTTTTCATTCGAGGTAAACACCACCTGCAGCGCACTTGCCTGCCATGGGTTGGAAGTGGGTATATACACCTCGAACTTCAGCTGCAGGTTGTTTACTCCGTATGTATTCAGCATTTCCTCAAACTCCGGCAATGTGGAGAGTTCGGGGAATCCCTTGTCCGCTTCGGGCCAGTAATTGAAACTGAAAGAATCTTCATCCCACGTAGCGCCCACTTCGCCCTTCATCGCTCCTGCAAAGTAGAGGTAAGAGCCGTCGATACCTTCGGGATTTGCACTTCTGACCACACCGCTGCGCCATCCGTGTCCCGTAGCCATTCCACCGCGCGTTCCGTCCCAGTCGAACAAGATATTACGCTTATCCATATACTGGAATTTGGAGCGTCCCACACCATAGATCGACTTCACGTTGATGTATCCCGTAGAAGCATTATCGGGCAGAACGAAAGTAACCGCCGTCTTGGTGATACTCTTGATTTGCGTAACTCCCACATTACCCGCCATGGTGATGGTAAGCGGTACATTCGGGTCGTCTATCAGGTAGTCGCCGTAAATAGTAACCTCAGAACCCGGCTTGGCATATTCGCACGAGATGGAAGTTACCTCAGGCTTGGGCACCAATACCTTGAAGTCATACTTCACGGTATCTTTCGATTCCGTCACCATATATATCTTATCCGTTACCTCCTCGGGAATATTGGAGGGTACGCTTACTATCAACGTGTGGTCGGTGATATAACTTGTATTCAGTACAGCCTTCTGGTCGTTGAAGTACAATTCGTAGATGCTACGCAAGTTATCTCCCACCAAACATATGATGTTCGACATATAGGCTCCCGTAAGCAGTGAGTCCGCCGCTTCCGGCTTAGGTACCCGCACATACTTCACGGTGGGAAGCCCGCCGGCTATCTCATATTTGTCCGGTTCGTCCTCGCAAGCTGTCAGTGCCACTCCTGCCACAACCGCCATCGTCGCGAAGAACCAATTGATATATTTCTGATAGTATTTCATCTTTTTCACGATTTTAGGATTAATAACTAAACTCACTGCGTACATCCAGACGAATCGGATCCTTCAGCAGATTCGGATTGAACACTACGTCTTCCGTGGGGAACGGCAGTGTGAAACTGGATGCAGTCACGTTAGGAATCTTCGCATCCGAGTTGTAACGTTGCTCGCTCGGATCTACCGAGAATGTCCCGCTCTCGTAATAATTCTTATAAAGCGCATTCAAACCCCAGTACTGGGAACGTTGCTGTCCTTTGAGTTCATTGATGGCTTTCGACGAATCGTAGTATGCCAGACGCACATAATCGAACCAACGGTCTCCCTCGCAAGCCAATTCCAAGCGACGCTCTTTCCACACATCCTCCCAGGAAATGGAAGACGGACGATTAGCCGACGGAACGGAACGGCTGCGCACCGCATAGAAAGCGTCTATCGCTTCGGCATTGGTGGTGCTACCGTTGTTGCCTATCATTGCTTCGGCATAAATCAGATAAACATCCGACAGGCGCAACAGGTGCGTACTCAGCCCGCTCACCATATTTCCGGCGGAAACTCCCAATCCTTTTTCATGGTCTGCCGCATTGCCGTAAAGGTGTTTCACCATGTTGGCTCCGGTAGGCGATTGCAGTTCACCGGGACCTCCCGCCCCGTAATCCTCTTTATCGTAAATAAACCTCAAGTAATCGAAACCTCCTTTATCCTGCCAGAAGTATTCATACTTATCTCCCGCCATCATCATGGTCGCTTTGCGGCGCGCATCCGTGTCGATACGATCTCCCGGCGATTGCAATGCACTCACACCGAAAGCATTCTGCAAATCGACCGACGGTCCACAGTATCCTCCCCAGCAGTCGCCGAATTCATCGAATCCAACCATTGCCAAGTCCGACTGCAAGGTATTCTGAGCCGTCCACGGATTACGTGTGGGACTCCAATGCCATGAAATCAGGCACTCCTCGTTCTTGTTGTTTGCCAGACGGAATATATCCGAATAAGTTTCCAGCAGATTACGTCCCGAATACTTGATTACATCCCTTGCATATTGAGCGGCTTTCGTCAAATCGTCTTCGTTGCGAGTTCCGTTTTTTCCGAGTCCCGACTTTGTCAGGTACACCTTTGCCAACAACCCTTTGGCGGAGCTTCTGTCGATGCGCCCTTCATCGCCTCGTTCGGGAAGCAATTCAATGGCCTTTTCCAGCGTCATGATGATATATTCATACACATCGGCCGCATCTACCTTGAACTTCGTATTATAAGAGCCCGCACCCAACTCCTCCGTATTGTCGTGTATGATGGGTACGGCACCGAACGAACGCACCAGATAGAAATACGCCATCGCTTTCCAAGTCAGGCACTCGCCCATGCAGGCATTAATGACGGAGGGAGTTCCCGAAGCCGTTTTAAGGCGGTTATACACCGTGTTCGCATGCCCGTTTACCGCCCAGAGCGAGTAAGACATGTTCACCAAATCCTGGTCCGTGCCGTTAACGGTAAATTCCAGGTAAGGACTGTTTCCCCAATAATAATTGCCGGACAAGACCTCTCCTACCTTTATAAAGCCACGTTGGAAGTCATACCAAGGCGAGTTGTACAAATAGTTGACTCCCTGTATGCACTGTTCATCGTTCTGATAGAAGTTCGCCTCGTTGTAGTTATCCTCTGCCGGGCGATTGAGGAAATCTTCGCAGGAAAACATTCCCAACCCCACAATGGAGGCAAACACCCAATATTTTATATTCCTCATTTTCATAATAGTTCGATTTAAAATGTTAGAAAGCTACATTCAATCCGAATGAATAAACCGTAGGCGACGGATAACGTCCGTTGTCCAGTCCGTACACATTGGCACTTGCCGTACTGGCACCAATTTCAGGGTCGTATCCGGAGTAGCCGGTGATAGTGAAAAGATTCTGAATGTTTACATACATGCGCAGATTGGTCAAACCCATCTTCGCGATGCTCCTTTTCGGGAAAGTATAACCCAGCGTGACATTCTTCAACCGCAGATAAGAACCATCCTCGATGTAACGGTCGCTGATACGGTCGTTATCGTTCGGGTCGTGAATAGTGGCACGGGGTATAGTAGTATTGGGGTTGGATACCCGTACGTTGGTAACATCGTCGTACCAATTGGAATCGGTATATGTCTTACTCGGGTCTATGGGCACAAGCTGCGCACGGTCGGCAATAGAGGTCAGCTGGTTTATCCAGGGAGAGTTCATGTGCGTGAGTTTCATCGCCAAGTAGTTGTACACTTTGTTGCCATACGAACCGTTGATAAAGAGAGACAGGTCGAAGTTCTTGTAGCGGAACGTATTGGTCCATCCGAAAGTAAAGTCGGGCATGGGCGATCCGATATTGGTCTTGTCGTGGTCGTCGATTACGCCGTCGGGTACACCGTCCGGGCCGCTAAGGTCTTTGTATTTGATGTCGCCCACCCATACCGTATTGGCGCGGTTAAACACTCCGTCCACAGGGTATTTCACCGGCTTCGGCGATGTCTGCAAATCTCTCAGGTCTTCGTAAACGCCGTCGCACACAAAGCCGTAGAAGTTGTACAACGACTCTCCCACGCTTGATACGCTCACTACATCCGTCCACTGTCCGTATCCCACGAGCTGTGCGTTTGCCGTACCTGCCAATCCGGTGAGTTTGTTGCGGTTGAATGAAATCTGGAAGTCCGAATCCCATTCAAAAGTTCCTACCAGAGGGCGAGTGTTCAGTGAGAGTTCCAAACCGGTGTTCTCGATGCTGCCGAAGTTGCCCGAAGGCGCCGCCAAAGCGGAAGACATATTGCCCGATGTACCCATGTAGGAGGGGAGTTGCAAAGACATCAACATGCCGTCGGAGGTTTTCTTATACCAGTCTGCGGTGAAGTTGATGCGGTCGCCGAAAAAGCTCAAGTCCAGACCGACGTTCCACTGTTCCTGCGACTCCCATTTAATGCTCTTATTGGGGATGTTTGCCGGACGATAACCCATTCCCAAGCCGGTAGGCATACGCGTGATGGTAGTTCCCCACTTGTACGAGCCAATTCCGGAGTTACCCGTTTGTCCCCAGCCCAAACGCAACTTACCGTTACTTATCACTTTCTGCAAGGGAGCGAAAAACTTCTCGTTGGAGAAACGCCACGAACCCGCCATGGAGTGAAAGCCTGCCCAGCGGTTGTTGGGACCGAAGTTCGACGAACCGTCGTAGCGGTAAGTGTAAGTACCCAGATAACGGTCGGCATAGTTATATGTCAGACGGGTGAAGAAAGATGCCATCGCACCGCTACCGAATCCACCGTCGATAACCGGAGTACCCGTTCCCAAAGCGGGATTCTTCACCGCATCGGAGGGCAAACCGTTGTTGAAAGTTCCTATCAAATCATAGTTATATTCGGAACATTCCTGACCTAACATCGCCGTAAAAAAGTGCTTGCCTACCGAACCCGAATAGGTAACATAGTTCTTCAGCTGCCAGAAACTGTTGCTTTGTTTCTGAATAGAAGCCTCGTTTTTTTGACGCTTCCACATACCCAAATCGACCATCGGTTTGTAGCGGTTTCCTTTGGAAGCGCCGATGTCGTAACCGAATTCCGCACGCCATGTAAGATTTTTGATGAGAGTTACATCGAAGAAGAAGCTACCCATCAGTTTCTGACGTTTCAACAGAATGTCATCCATCATTGCCAACGCGATGGGGTTGGGATTGGTGTGTCCTTCGCGCACGATAGTGGCGTAGTTACCATCGAGATCATAAATAGGAATATCGGGAATTGTCTGCAAAGAATAGTTGATGATGCCCTGATCGCTGTCAGCCAGTTTCAGGTCTTCATCTGAAGATGAATAAGATGCCGTAAGCCCCATCTTCAACCATTTCTTGAGTTGGGTGTCCAGATTCACACGGAAAGAATAACGGTTGAAGTTCGAACCGATGATGGTTCCGTCCTGATCCATATAGGAAGCGGAAACGTAATATTGTATTTTGTCCACACCTCCTTGTGCCGCTATCTGGTGCTGATGTTGCAGGGCGGTCTGGAAGATGGCATCCTGCCAGTTGGTACCGATACCCAGCAAAGAGGGGTCGGCGTAGTAGTCGTTCGCTTTCAGCTGCCCGGTAGACACCAAATCGTTGTAGAATTCGGCATACTCTCTCAAGTTCAGCATATCCAAACGTTTTGTCTGGCGTTGAAGCGCCACCATGCCATCGTACGAGAATTTGGCTTCGCCCGCCTTACCGCGCTTGGTGGTAATGAGCACTACGCCATTGGAACCTTGCGCACCGTAGATAGCCGTCGCCGAAGCGTCTTTAAGAATCTCCATGGAGACTATATCCGAGGGATTGATGGTAGACAAGGGAGAGATAGTAGACACCGCACCGTTACCCAAGGCATCGCCCAGACCGAAAGAGGCGCCGCTCTGCCCTGTACTTTGCACGATAACGCCGTCTATCACATAAAGAGGCTCGGCATTCGCGTTGATGGTAGATTGCCCGCGCACACGGATAGACGACGAACTACCCGGAGCTCCCGAGGTGGTAACAGCAGTCACACCTGCTGCACGTCCTTGCAACGACTGGTCGAGACTACTGATAATAGAGCCTTTGATTTTCTCTTCGCCCACCGATACCGAAGCGCCCGAAAGGTCGCTACGTTTCATCGTACCGTAACCTACCACCACTACTTCTTCCAGAATTTCAGAGTCTTCAACCATAACCACTTTGAGTGTTCTCTGTCCCGGACTCAGTGTGATTTCCTGTTCCTTATAACCAATACAGGAGATGATCAGAACATTCTTCCCCGCCGGGACCGCCACACTAAAATTTCCATTGATGTCTGCAATGGAACCCGAACCGGTTCCTTTCACAAGCACGTTGGCGCCAATGAGCGGAGACCCGTCCGCACCATCGGTAATGGTACCTGTCACGGTGTTTTGCTGCGCCATAATCTGACAACTTAGAAAAAGCGTCATCAGAAACAACATAAAGTTCTTCATACTATAACTATTAGATTTTTAAAATAACAAATCTTACGGATGCAAAGATATGCCTTGCCCGAAGGAGGGACAAATACAATCTTAGCAGGAAGTAATACTAAAACATATAAAAGAAAGCACACATATCTTCTTTTAACACAGACACATACGGCGTCAGTATTTCATAAGTTCATCGCGCACCATGCGGCCCCACGGCTTCAAGTCGGCATTTGTCCAACTTCCTTCCGATGAAGCGGCAGGCAACACCATCGAGCAGGTTTCATATTTATCGGCGATAGCCCATGCCACCCAACTGATGCCGTGATTGTTCATCCACTGAAGCCATGAATTCCATTCCTCCTTGTCGATGGCACCGTCGCCGGAGGCTTCCATACCCGCGCATTCAGACACAAAGAGAGGCAAGCCTTTGCTCAAAGCATACCCGGCTCTGTCTCGCAACTCTTTTTTGTGGGTGGCGGCATAGAAATGCAAGGTATACATGAGATTATCGTAGCCCACAATCGGGTTGTCGGCCGCCAAGTGCACATCCTGATCCCAATGCGGCGTGCCCACAAGAATAAGTGCCTCCGGGTCTATCTCGCGAATCGTGCGGATTATCTCTTCGGAATAACGTTTCACATCTTCCCAACTGTCTTCCACGGGTTCGTTGAACACCTCGTATATCACATTGGGTACTCCCTTGTAACGGGTCGCCATACGACGGAAAAAGATTTTCGCCTCTTCCGTCCGCATACCGTGGCTGTGCCAGTCTATAATCACATATATCCCATTGGCTATGGCGGCATCCGCCACTATCTGCACACACATCACTCCATGTTCGGGGCGGGTGAGATAGGCTCCTTCAGGCTCCACGCCCATAGCGGCACGCACCACGGAACACTTCCATTCTTTAGCAAAACAGGCCACCGTGGAGGCATTATAGAAGCGAGGCCACCAGTTGTGCCAGCCGTAGCTAACTCCGCGCAACTGCACTTTTTCCCCTTTCTCATTCACAAGGGAAGTTCCCTGCACACGCAAACGCATCGACGTCTGCTCCGGCTTCGGTTCTTCATTTCCTTTCTCGGCATGCGAGGAACCGCATGACACAAACAATAGACAGAGAACCCAACCAATCCAAATTTTCAACAAATTCATCTTTCTTTTTTTATTTCGGTACGACATCAATTTCACAACGTTTTATTCAGGGGTATGGACAGACAAAATTTCATTGGTCTTCTTTATCAGCTCCACAGTGGTATCGGTTGCAAAAACAGAGTTCAACCCCTGTTCCTCTTGTGCGGGATCACCGGTATAATCGTCTCCTTTTTCCCAGAATATGTGTCCCGGAGTCTGCCCGGCAAAGCCTCCCCATGCCCAAAAGTTGCATCCGGCAAACAAGCCTTCCTCTTGCCGGGAACGGGTAATGTAGTCGAACACAAAGGCGTAATACTCGTCGCGAGCAACGGTAGAAGAACCTTTCTCGAAGCGCATTCCGTCGCGAGGAAAGCCAAACTCTTCGAGCACGATGGGTTTGCGGAGTTTACGCGCTATATCCATGTGAGCCTCGATATATCGGCGGGTGTTTTCCTTTGCCTGCGGCAACAACTCACTCAGACTGTCAGCCTTTACCCAACTCCAGTTGTAGGGCCAGATATGTATATTAAGGTAGTCGATGTTCGCATCGGCATGAATCTGCTCGTAAAGCGAGAGGTCGTTCTCGCAGCCCCAACTTCCCTCGCTGCCCGAAGACACCATGTGATTGCCGTCCATCGACTTGATGAGTGCCGCAACCGACGCCATCCAGCGTGCGAAAGCCGGCTTGTTCTCTTCGGAGAAAGCGCGGGGTTCGTTACCTATTTGCCACGACATCAGTGTGGGATCTTCGGTATACTTCAGGTTGTTGTAGCGGTTGGTTCGCGTAAGTATGTATCTCACATGATTGGCGAACAGCGCCTGCGCACTGTCCGAACGAAGGAACTGCTGCACATAATTCATATAGGCAGGCCAACCCTCTATGGCGGGAATCACCGCCTTGCCATGCCCCGTCCATTCCAGATACATGGAATATCCTCCGCTCCATTCCCACGCGTTGTTCAGATAAAGTACAGCGGTCATCCCGCGTTTGCTCAGTTCGTTCATAAAATAGTCAAGCCCGTCCAGAATGGTATCGTTATACACACCGGGAGCCACTTGCAGCGAAGGTTCCACACGAGTTCTCACACCGTTTTCCCCATCGGCTCCCACCAATACGCGCAGATTTTCCACACCGATGCTTTTCAGAAAATCGAGTTCACGGTGCAGGCGTTCGCGATTGCCGCCTTCGCCCTCCGAACCCAGAATGGCTCCATACCAGAAATTCGCCCCCACATAATAGTAGGGCTTTCCATTGCGTACAAACTGTCCGTTTTCATTTATACGGATAAATTCAGAAGACTTTACAGGGGTTTTCGGAGCACATGCAGCCAGCAGAGAAAGCAAGAAAGTTGCCATCAGTAAGTTTTTCATATAATCAAATTGGTTATGTTGCAAATATATCGGGTTCTATTCACAAAAAATAATACTTTTTTATCAGGAATATGACACTAATTAAACTCAGTTCCGTTTTATCACGACAAAAGCCCTGATGCGAATCCGGAATGAAACGGCTTGAAAAAATAAGGGGACAAATGCACCGTCTCCGACAAACAACTGCCATACAGAGACTTATCCATAAGAAAAACGCTTTATTTCACATAAAGGGTACAAGACGGGTGTCGTTCGGGAAGCAGGCGGGTGTCGTTCGAGAACCATACAAGCATGGTTCCGGAGCCATACAGAGAGTATGGTTTTCATGGGAAAAAGCAAACGAACGGCGGCATAGGCACATCGCAAGATATACCTATGCCGCCGGTTATGAAGTTTCGGGCGTGTCTGCCGAAGAACGGGAAAAAGAGGAGACTGGAAAAGCGGTTATTTGGCGATGCCCATTCGCTTCCACAACCAGGTCTGCCACTCGTCCCACTGTTCCTGATACCAATAGTGACCGGTTTCAAGGAAAAGGCGCAACTCCTTGGGAGAGGAAACCGCATTGTATGCCGCATACATGGATGTGGGCGGGCAAACGTCGTCGTTGTAGCCCCAGCTATACCAGCCCGGAACACTGAGGCAGCGGGCAAAATTGACGGTGTCGTAGTAACGTGCCACTCTCAACTCTTTCTCGTCCGGCATACCTCCATAGTAAAAGTAATGAGGCCACCCGCAGGCACGTTTCTTCAGAGAGGCTTCATGATCGCACAAAGCGGGATGTATGGCAGCGTAGAAAGCAACACGTTCGTCGAGCGCCGCCGTCATCACAGACAACGCTCCTCCCTGGCTGGAACCCGTCACCCCGAGAGTTCGTCCGTCGTACGCGGGCAGAGAGCAAATAAAGTCTACCGCTCGCGCGGCGCCTATGATGACACGGTGGTAGTAGAAATTCTTTAAATCATCCCGGCAGAAAGTCCAGTAGTTATTCAAAGCTCCTTTGAACAGATTGTCGTAGAACATCAGATTCTGCGTAACGGAAACTCCGTGAATGCCCACTTCCAACGTGATGGCTCCCTGCTCCGCCGTGTACACGTCGCCCGCATAGGGACGAATACCCGCACCGGGCACACGCAACAAGGCGGGGTACTTGCCTTCACGTTTCGGGACGCATAATATGCCGAAGAAACGCGAGCCGTAGCGGTCTGTCTGGAAACTCACCTCATACACATCGACCTTCGCCGTGCAACGTTCGGGAAGCAACGTCATACGCGGTTCGAGAGGAATACGGCGGGCTTCAGCCAACTCATCCGCCCAAAAACGGCGAAAATCGGCAGGAAATTCCGTCACGGGAGAAAGTTTTTCAGGTTCATACGCCGCAGTAGCCATTCCGGTATAGGTGCGCCCGTCTACGTAGGCGGTCACCTTGCAGCGGAAGAAACCGGGCGTATTCATGCTCCCTTTCAGTTGCAACTTTCCACCTTTCAGAGCAACCTGCTTTTTGGATTCCACAGGATACATTTCAGGACCGAGTTCGTAATCTACCGTCACCTCTTTCAAAGGATTCTGAGCCCTCAACACCTGCACGGTAAACGTGCATTTCTCGTTCAGACGGTAGTTCCAGTCAGCCCGATCGGGTGAAACCAGCACACTAACCTCGTTGCCGCGAATCTGTGCCGAGGCGATACCCGCGCATAAGGCGCACAAAAATAAAAGTATTTGTTTTTTCATATTGTAATTGGATTTCTATTGGTCCGATGAAGCATCGCCTGCAGGCGGAAGCAAAACAATTTATCCGGATATGAGACGACAAGTGTATTCAATAGTTGACAGTCAGAAAGAAGCATGCTATACCACAATCTTCTTCTTACGATAGTTTTCCCGGAACTCTTTGGGCGAACACTTCTTCTTTCGCTTGAACAGACGGTTGAAGTTGGAGAGATTGTTGAAACCGCAATCGTAACAAATCTCGGCAATGGTACGTGTGGAGTCCACCAGCAAGCGGGTGGCAAATCCCAGACGTATGTCTATGATATAGTCTGAAAGCGTTTTGCCTGTTCGCAGGCGGAAGAAACGGCTGAAAGAGACCGGTGTCATACCCACCATATCAGCCAACGTAGAGAGTCTTATCTCTTCCTGATAGTGATCGGCTATGTATTTTTGCACTTTCTGTACTCTCCGGCTGTCCGAATAGGTTTCTATCTTCGCGAACGAGGAGCTGGAAAGCACCTTCACGTCTTCGTAGCGGGATAGTTCGTAGAGTATGCGCAGAAAGTTCATCACCGCGTAAAAGCCTTGCTCTTCCGATGCCAGTTTATCGAGCCAGTTGTAGACCCGCATAATGGCCTGCATGGGAAAGCTGATACCGCATTGCGCCTTCTCGAGCATCAGGCGGATGCTGTCGAACTGGCTCTTATTCAGGAAGTCACCGAAAAAGAGATCGGATGAGAATTGAATCGTAATCTCGCGTATCTCTTTCGAGGTGCATTCGTGCTGTTCCCACACATGTTCCAACTCTTTGCCCGTAATCAGCACCAAGTCGTATTCGCCTATCACTTCGGCAGAGTCACCCACCACACGGCGCACGCCGGCGGCTTTCTCGGTAAAATTCAGTTCAAATTCGGAATGGCAGTGAATGGGATAGGTGAATTCCGTCTTCCGGCGGTCGGCAATGTAGAAACAGTCTCGATTGGAAAGGGGAGTGATTTCCCTCATGATATACGAAGAGTTTTCCATTGTTTAACAGGTTAAGATAATACCATATGGCAAATATACTCACTCTGTTTTCATTTTCCCAAAATATTTCTTCCTTAAAAGGGACGTCCGCGTTTTACATGGACGCCCCTCACGCTATCTCGTCATTCTCACATAAAACTATTTGACAAAAAAAGACTCTTTCAGCAGATCCTTATCATCCGATGAGGCGCCTACCATTACGATAAATTCGCCCGGCTCCACAATCTTACGCATCTTGACGTCATAGAACGCCAGTTTTTCAGGTGTAATACGGAAACGCACCACACGGCTCTCACCTGCCTTTAAAGCCACACGGGCAAAGTCTTTCAGTTCCTTCACCGGACGGGTGACGCTGCTGTATCTGTCGCGCAGGTAGAGTTGAACAATCTCTACGCCGTCGCGACCGCCCGTATTGGTCACTTTCACGCTGACATCCACTGTTCCGTCTTTCGGGATTTCGCGTTGCTCCAGACGCAGATCTTCGTAGCTGTAAGTCGTATATGAGAGTCCGTGACCGAAAGGATAAAGCGGCGTACTCGGCTGCCCCGCCGCATAAGGATGAAAATATTGGGATGGTTTGTGGTTGTATATCATCTGCAACTGTCCCACGCTGCGCGGAATGGTCACGGCAAGTTTGGCCGATGGATTCACATGTCCGTACAGTATTTCCGCCACTGCCTGACCGCCGTACATACCCGGCGCCCACGCCTCCACAATGGCGGGCAGATGCATGGCAGCCCACTGCACACCAAGTGGACGCCCGTTCACCAAAATCAGGATGGTCGGTTTGCCCGAAGCCGCCACCTTTTGTATCAACTCATTCTGCAAGCCCACCAGGTCGATGTCTGAACGATCGGTATCTTCGCCATCGGTACGCTCCGTCCAGCGGAAACGCATCATATACTCGCCGGCAACCACAATGTTGAGGTCTGCCTGCTTGGCACGTACGGCCGCTTCTTCCACCTTGCGGGGATCCATGTTGCGCGGGTCCCAACCTTGGTCCACAAAGTCGAACTGTGTGGAAGGAGACAGCATGCGAAGCCCTTCAAGGATAGTGGTCACATTCTCGTCGCGAGCCGGTGCACTCCAGTCTCCCAGGATATTCTGGTCGTCCGCGTTGATTCCGGTCACCATCACCCGTTTGTATTTCGACGCGTCAAGCGGGAGCAAACCGTCGTTTTTCAGAAGCACAATGCCGTTGCGAGCTGCCTCCAGTGCCGTGGCACGATGTTCCTCGCAAAGACGTATTTTCATCGTTGCCGTTTCATCAGCGTAAGGATGCTCGAACAAGCCCAAACGGAACTTGATGTCGAGAATACGCCGAACCGACTCGTCGATGCGCGATTCGGGGATGCGTCCCTCCCGTACCAGTTCGGTCACCAGTTCATTCCAGTAAACTCCGTGCATGTGCATATCCATTCCGCTCATAATCGTCTGGTAGAACGCTTCTTTCAGATTCTCAGCCGTAGCATGCAAATCGTGAAGGTGTTCGATATCCATCCAGTCGCTCACCACAAAGCCCGGGAATTTCCATTCGCCGCGCAACACGTCTTGCATGAGCCATTCGTTGGCATGACAGGGGATGCCGTTGAGTTCGTTGTGCGCGGTCATCAGTGACATAGCTCCCGCTTTCACTCCTTCTTCGAAAGGAGGAAAGAACACCTCGCGTAATGTGCGTTCCGAAAGATCGGTGGGCGAACCGTTGGTTCCATTGATGGGTTCACTTCCTCCTACGAAATGCTTGATACAGGCAAGAACGTCTTCAGCTCCATTCAACTCGCCCTGATAGCCTTTTACTGACTGCACTCCCAAAAGCGATACCAGATAGGGGTCTTCGCCATAGGTTTCTCCCACCCTTCCCCAACGGGCGTCGCGGGCTACCTCTACATTAGGATTGAAAGTCCAGTGCATATTCATAGCACGCATCTCACGTGCCGTTTGCCGCGCAATGCGATATGCCATCAGCGTATCGAAAGAGCAGGCAAGATTTATATTTGTAGGATACACCGTATTGTCAGGCGCGTTGGCGTTACCGTGAATCGCGTCGATACCGAAAAGAATGGGGATTTGCAGACGGCTGCGCATGGCAAGGGTCTGAAGGTGGTTTGCCTCCTCGATAGTGAGTACATGCAGAAATGAACCTATAAGTCCCTGCTCCGTCCAGCGTTCCACATCTTCGGGTGTAAAGCCGGGATAAAAAGCATTTGCAGTATTATTTTTCAACTCGTCTTCCGTCATCACGGCACTGTTGGAACGGATGTGCTCGATGCCGACAAACTGATTCATCTGCCCCACTTTCTCTTCAAGCGTCATGCGCTTCAACAAATCCTCCACCCTTTGTTTCACCGGAGCGGAGGCATCTTTGTACACTTCTTTTTCATTGCCCGAACAGGCGGATAAGCATGTTGCCATCATCATCGTCAGAATTTTGTTTTTCATTCGTAGATTTTATTTGTAGTCCGATTATGTCACAAAGATAACATGCTTGTACATAACGGTATGTACACTATTTTATCCTTTTACGGTATGTTTTGTTATCTATCGACCGTTTTTGTTCGGAATTCGACGTTTTACTCTCTCTTCACCTGCTCCGGCTCCGCTTTTTCATCCGTATGAGATGTTGCTTTCCAAGAGATTTATTTACCTTTGCCTCAAAGGGATCTCTGCTCTCGACCTTATAGAAAAAGTGCGCCGCGAAGAGAAGCCACAAACCAATATCTCACCTTATATTATATATCTAAATATGATAACCTCCGATTACCTCCCTGACAAACAACGATATGAGAACGGTATGTCCTACAGACGCTGCGGAAAGAGTGGCATCCTGCTGCCGGAGATTTCTTTGGGGCTTTGGCATAACTTCGGCGACGTGGACACATTCTCCAACTCCCGCGCCATGCTCCATCTGGCATTCGACCGAGGCATCACGCATTTCGACCTTGCCAACAACTATGGTCCGTCCGCCGGCTCGGCAGAAGAAACGTTCGGGGCAATCATGAAAAAGTCTTTCATGCCCTACCGGGACGAACTTTTCATCTCCACCAAAGCGGGACACGAGATGTGGCAGGGACCTTACGGCGAATGGGGTTCGAGAAAACACCTGATGGGTAGCCTTAACCAAAGCCTGCGCCGCATGAATCTGGAGTATGTCGATGTATTCTATTCGCATCGATACGACCCGAACACCCCGTTGGAAGAAACTTTGCAGACTCTTGTGGATATCGTGCGCCAAGGGAAAGCTCTTTATGTGGGAATCTCCAAATACCCGAAAGAAGCCGCTGCTTTAGCTTATCGCTATCTGGCGGAAAGGGATGTACACTGCCTTCTATATCAGGGTAAATACAACATGCTGAACCGGGAACCGGAGCAGGAAGGCATACTGAAACAGGCTGAGGTCAACGGTACGGGATTCATCGCTTTTTCTCCGCTTGCGCAGGGACTACTCACGCAGCGTTACCTGAACGGAATACCGGAGGATTCGCGTATGGCTCAAGGCAAGTTCCTAAAGCAGGAGACACTTACGGACGCTTTGTTGCGGAAATTGCACATGCTCCAAGGGATAGCCCGCCAACGCGGACAATCTTTATCGGAAATGGCATTGGCATGGGTACTGAAAGACCAATCGGTGACGTCCGTCATCATTGGGGCAAGCTCCACCGCACAACTGATCGAAAACCTGCGGGTGACAGGACATACGCACTTCACCGCCGAAGAGCTCAATGCCATCGAACAGATTCTGAACGAGTGATACCGGGTGCCGGAGTTATATCCGCCTGCCGCATTAAAACTGAAAATAGATAAAAGGTTGTATGTCCGCACTCTTCATCTGAACTATTGCGTACACCAACAGCAGGGTCAATAGTATCTTGACTGCAAGAGGCGTCCGCACCACTGCATTCCTACAGGCCTCCTCCCAGCGTCCGGGCGAGAAATGCAGCAGAAAGCCTATCGACATCAGCACAAAGACTCCCGGATATCCGGCAATAAGTTGCGGAAGCAACTGCGGGTGGAAAGCCGTCAGTATCTGCCGGAGCATGATCAGCGAAGCGGAGAAATCTGCATTACGGAAGAATATCCAACAGAAGCAAACAAAGTGAAACGTAACCATCACCCCCAATAGCCGGCGTACCTTCCCTTTTCTTACAATATTCGTACTAACCGACACTCCCATACGGGATTTATGCAGGGCAAGGGCTACGCCATGCAACAGCCCCCAAAACACGAAGTTCCAGGAAGCACCATGCCACAAACCACCCAGAAACATGGTGATGATAAGGTTCACATACTGCCTCACCTTCCCCTTGCGATTGCCTCCCAATGAGATATAGAGGTAATCGCGCAACCATGAGGAGAGCGAAATATGCCACCTGCGCCAGAATTCCGTCACCGAAGCCGACTTGTAGGGAGAATCGAAGTTCTTGTTGAAATGAAATCCCAGCAACAGGGCAATACCTATTGCCATATCACTATAGCCCGAAAAGTCGCAGTATATCTGCAAGGCATATCCGTACACACCCATCAGATTCTCCACACCGGAGTAGAGTGCCGGATTGCCGAATATGCGTTCCACAAAGTTCACGCTGATGTAGTCGGATATGATTGCTTTCTTGAACAACCCGCTCAGTATAAGGAAAACTCCCCCGCCGAACATTTCATGCGATACGTACAACGGACGACGTATCTGCGGCAGAAAATCACGCGCACGCACAATGGGACCCGCCACCAGTTGCGGGAAAAAGGAGACGTAGAATGCATAGTCCAACAGACTGGTCAGCGGTGCTATCTCACGGCGGTACACATCGATGGTATAACTGAGCGACTGAAAGGTGAAGAACGATATTCCTACCGGAAGGAATATGTCCAACGGTTCGAACCGTCCGCCCGAAAGCGACGCCCAGCATTCGCCCAAGAAATTGGTGTATTTGAAGTAGCACAGCAGCCCCAGGTTGATGCCCAGGCTCAGCATCACGCCCAACCTGCGCAACCAGCCCGTGGAGGCGGCAGCTATCAGCCGGGCAATAAAGAAATCACTGACCGTAACCAGAGCAAGCAGAAAGAAGTACGTCCCACTGCTTTTGTAGTAAAAATAGTAAGAAAAGAGGGTTACGAAAAGTAATCGTGCCGTGAAGCGTTGCCTCAACAGGAAGTAGACACAGACAAAAGCGGAGAAGAGCCACAGAAATATGCCACTACTGAATATCATCGGAGAAGACGAATGGTAGGCAAACACTTCGAACAAGCGATTGAAATCAATGTCCCACATAGGCATTATAGGCTTTTAAAAGGGCTTGATGAAACAATCTGCCCTGCAATTCGTACGCTTCGGGCAGAAAATGTACATGATCGGGACGCATCAATCTCGCGGCTTTCCAGTTGCGTGCCGCATAATGCGCTCCTCCGGCCACGGCAAACAAATCCCACACGGCAAGCCCGTTGGCATCCGCATAACGGCGAATGGTAGCCGCCGCGATTGCCGTACGGGGATTGGGTGTGTAAGAACGACGACGGCGACGCTTATGAACGTCGTACGAACCGGGCGGTGTGGTCATCAGCAAGGGGGTGTCGGGAAGGACTTCACGAATGAGTCTAACCAGGCCATCCATCTGTTTGTAATGGGTCACGGAATTATAACGCCGGTTGTGGCTCTCGTTCGTTCCGAACGAGAGGACAAGCAAATCGGGACACAGAGCGGCAATCTCCGCAATCCTTCCGTTCTGAGTGAAAGTGGTGCAAAAGGCGCCGTTGATACCTCTTTCCTCGTACGCAAGGTTTCCGAAGTCCCGGCTCAAAAGCCCTCCTGTTGTTTGCGGCAATATGCGCCCCCGTATGTGACTGTCTCCTATATGCACCACACGTACCGTATCCTTACCTATTCCCATCCGTAGCAGAAAAAGTTTCTCCCAAAAAGAGTCCAATACACCTATGGTATCTGTCAGTTCGTTAATACCCGTATGTCTGAAAGTCGCAGGCAGCAAGACATCCGCCAGCGGTAGCGTATCCGCATACTGCATATACCCTCGAAGCGTATCCACAGGCAACAGCATTTTTGCGGGCGACGGAGAAAGAGGTTGCCTGTCCTGCGCAAACAGCCGAACCAAAGACAGACCAGAGCATATACAGAGAAAAAGACAGGGAAACAGATTACTTTTCTTCATAGGCACGCCTCCTGTCGTATTGTTCTTTGCCGTAGGTCAAGGCTTCGTAGAGCAAGCCCGCCAAATGCTTCCCTCCCCGGAAGTTGATGTGCGTATAATCATAGTTTGCCATCGGAGGACGGGCATTCACCAGCCGTTCCATGGCTCCGTCTCCTCCCATTGCCTCGAACAGATTCCAGAACGCTATTCCATTGTCGGCAGCAAGACGTTGTTGGTAGCGGAGCAGGTTCTTCACGCCGGGCATGGTACGCACTGTGCCGTCTTCCGCCTTGTAGCCGCGGTCGCTGACACTCACCATGAGTATACCCGCCTGCGGAAAAGATTGTTTCAGGTATTTGATCACCGTGTCCATTCCGTTCCGGTACTTGTCGTAGTTCTTTCCTTTTGCAGTGGCCACGTTCAGTCCGTACTGCAACACAATCAGATCGTAGGGACGGAGTGTGTTAAAGTCGGTCATCATCTGCGCCGGCACGGTGCGTAACGAAAGCCCCGAACTGCCCCGCAGCGAAAAGTTGTCTACCGAGATGCCTCTGTCTCCGTCCATCGCCATTCCGTAGAAGAGCGTGGAGTCGGCGCGTTCCGCCGTCCAGCGTACACTCCCTATGGAACCCCTCAACTCTATTTTTCGCAAATGCCCGTTGGGTGGGCAATCGTGACGTTCCGTTTCCCTATCATTGAGACGAACGGAAAGACTCACTTCGCCTTTGTTGTAAAAGAAAATAGAAGCCCGCTTACAGCTATCCAGCAACGTGGCATATTTTCTCTGTCCGCGAAGCTCCACATATGCACCCTGCAAAGGAACGAAGTATTGTCCCGCCACGCCTTGTTTCTTCTCGTCGAAATAAACGGAGTCTCCCACCGAATGGCTTTCCCACCCTCCGAACGAGTGGCGCACTGTGGGGCGATAGTAATTGGTGGTGGAAGTCACAGGTACAAAACCTACTCCGCAACCGCCATATTTCCGTTGCAGCAGTTCCCTTAAGTCGGCTGTCATTATATCCGCCTCGATGAACGAATCGCCAAACACGGCAATACGCACAAGTCGAGGCGCATGTGAAAGGTTGTCCAACGCCCGGTAGAAAGGAAGCATTCCCCGTTGGGTGGAATCGGAATAGTCTTCGATACAGGTCATTCCCGTGCGGCAGGTGTCACTGAACGGAGGCTTCACCACGGGGACAAACGACAATGAGTCGCTTTCCGGCGTATCTCGCAGTGGTCGCCGGACATCGGCAAGAATATCCACACGCCTCATGGTGTGCCCGCCTATGGTGATGTCCGGAAGTTGATACATAAGCAGCAGAGCCACCAATAGCACAAGCGTCCACACAACCGTATTCTTCAGATTATTTTTTTCCATCGGTATATGAAAAGAGAGTGCAAATATAGAGAAAAGAGGTAAGAGGCTGACTGAAAAGAGCTTGATTATTGCTATCCGCTCGATAAAAACAAACCGGAGGAAACGGAATTCCTCTCTTCTTTCTTGTTCCGAATAATCTGAGTTCGACATGAGAAAACGCTCCGGGAGTCATCCCCAACCGGAGTGTCGCCCTTCCGCGCAGACAACACCCGCAGTATATCGAAAGAACGGCAAAGGTACGGTTCCCGAACCGCACGGGCATGGTAGCCGAACCGCACGGGTGTGGTACAAGCAACGTTTTAGTTTGTTATCTGCAATCTGATTATCAGATATTTATATTCCGCAGAAACGTTCACTCCGATGTCTTGGAATTCTTATCTTCCGGCTCCGGTAACATACCTCGGATAATCGGTAGCCCGTATACAGGAAGCAGGGTAGATATATGTTCCGGAAGCGGATTGTCGAGTATTTCAGAATAAACGTACTGCCCGACACTGTACCGGACTCCAATCAAGAAAACAGTTTTATACCGAACCGGCGTCAGATAAAACATGAGTTTGGAGACCGATAACTAACACAGCCGGACTGTTCGCACAATCCGGCTGTATTGTATTCTGCCTTTCTGCATAGCCAGAGAGGAGACAAGCGAAGCACTATCAGATACTTTGCTCCACACTCCACACAAAAGCCCTGAGTCCCAGCCGTTCTGCCCGCAAGTCTTCTTTGCGGAGGGCATCGAGCAAGGGGGATACTTTCTCATCCTCCACCATGGTGAGTATGGCGGAACACATGCTGGGCCAGGCATGGCTGCCGAAATGCGGCTCGCCTGTTTTGCTGCCTCTGCCCCGCACCTGTTCCCAATAGGTGAAGCCCCGGCATCCCAGTCTGTCCAATATGGCGATGACCGGCTCGTAGTGCGCCTGGTCAAAAGTTATCATTACCGTTTTCATATCTGCACGTTTTTATGTTTTTGTTCAGGTTATTCTCACGCTCCTTGTTCTTCCAACTGTTTCCGCAGGTTCCGGCGCCGGCGCTTGATGCCCACACCGCCAAAGATACAGTACATCGTGGGAACGTAAATCAATGTGAGCAAGGTAGACACCGTGAGACCTCCGATAACGGCTATTGCCATCGGACTCCACATTTCAGAACCCTGTCCCGAACCCACAGCCATCGGAATCATACCGAGAATGGTGGTAAGGGTGGTCATCAATACCGGACGAAGACGGCTCTTACCCGCCGTAACCACGGCGTTAAGCACGGACTGTCCGCGCTCGCGACAAAGAATCGTGTAGTCTATGAGCACGATACCGTTCTTTACCACGATACCTATGAGCATGATGGCTCCCAGCAAACTCATTACACTCAACGTGGTGTTCGTGATAAAGAGCGCCAGCAACACACCGCTCATTGCAAAGGGAACCGAAAGAATAAGGATAAACGGATAAGTGAGCGATTCGAATTGGGCAGCCATGACGATAAACACCAGCACGATGATGAGCAGAGCCAGCGTACCGAGGTCGCGGAACGAGTCTTGCTGATCTTCGTACGAGCCCGACACCTGAATACTTACATCCGAAGGCATGTCCATGTTATCGATAATCGCATTACCCGCAGTCACCACATCGCCCAACGGCACACCGGAGATTACGGCCGATACCGTTACCACACGTTGGCGGTCTTTACGCTCAATGGTAGGGGGAGCGAAACGTTCCACTACCGTACCCACATCTTTCACACGCACGCCTTCTCCGCGACTGTTATACACCAAAATGTTCTCGATGCTTTCCAGGCTCGTGCGGAACTCGGGAGCATAACGTACCTTGATGTCGTATTCCTCTCCGTCTTCGCGATACTTCGACGCAGTGGCGCCGTTGATACGGTTGCGCAAATACATTGCAGCCGTCGAAAGGTTCAGTCCGTGCATCGCCAGTTTCTCGCGGTCGAAATCCACCTGATATTCCGGCTGATAATCGCTGCGACTGATGTTTACCTCAGACACACCTTTCACCTCGAGCAAGGCACGTTTCATACGGGCAGCCACACTGTCTGTCTCCTGCATGCTGTAACCGTATACCTCAAAGTCAGCAGTACTTTGTCCGCCCATTCCCATATTGCTACCACCCAAAATCACCTGTGTTTTGCTGAACTCGGGATAAAACTTCAAATCTTCACGCATACCGTCACACACCTCTGCCAGCGTTATGTCGCGGTCGACGGGGTCCACCAGACTGATGTTGAAAGAAATGATATGCGAACCGTTGGTTTGCATCGAAGCCCACGTGTTGTCCGAGTCGGCTTGTCCCACAGAATAGTTACATACTTTCATCACTCCTTCATACTTCGTCAGCCACTGCTCGGTAAGTTTTGCCGCCAGCTTCTGAGCCACCTCCTTACGGGTGCCGATAGGAAGTTCCAATTTCACGGCAATACGCGCATTGTCCTGCGAGGGGAAGAACTCCGTACCTATGTACCGGGCGCTGAAGAGACTCAACACAAAGAACACCACACAGCACAAAAGCACTAATGCGCGATGACGCACCGCCCAGTTCAGCATGCGGGCATACTGATCGTCCAGTGCATCCAACGCACGCTCGATGGGAGCAAAGAAGATCGTGAACGCTTTGGTCTGCGTCTTCTGCAAGCGAAGCAGTCTGGAACAAAGCATCGGTGTGAGCGTCAACGCCGACACGGTGGATATAAACATAATGGCACACATCATCCATCCCAACTGCTTGAACAACACTCCGGACATACCGCTCACCATCGTAAGCGGGAAGAACACGGCAATCATCGTAAGCGTAGAAGCTACCACCGAGATGGCCACCTCGTTCGTTCCATGCACGGCGGCTTGCTTCGGATGCGAACCGCGCTCGATGTGCGTCATCACATTTTCCAGTACCACAATGGCATCGTCCACCACCATACCGATGGCAATGGAAAGCGAAGCCAGCGAAATAATATTAATCGTATTGCCTGAAATACCGAGGTAAATAAACGAAGCAATCAGCGATAAGGGAATGGTAATGGAGATGATGAGCGTGGCACGCCAGCGACCCGAAAACAGGAACACCACCAACACCACGAACAACAAGGCATAGAGCACCGTCTCCGTGAGACTTCCGATGGTGTTACGGATATTGTCCGAAGTATCCACGATAACGCCCAGTTTCACATCGCTCGGCAGATTCTTCTGCAAACGAGGCAACGCTTCCTGCACCTTTTCCGAGATTTCTACGGAATTGGCTCCCGCCTGTTTCTGCACCACAATCATCGCGCCTTTCACACCGTTGTTGTAGGTATCCTGCGCACGTTCTTCCACCGTGTCTATCACGGTAGCCACATCGCGCAAGTAAACGTTTGCTCCGTTGTGCGTACCCACCACGATGTCTTCCATCTGCCGGGCATCCCTGAACTCACCTTCCACACGCAGCGAGTAGGTCTCGTTGCCTATATCGAAATTACCGCCCGGCACATTCTTGTTCTCCGCACCGATCACGGAACTGATGGTTTCTATGCTCAATCGGTATGCCTCCAGTTTGTAAGGGTCGCAGTACACCTGAATCTCCCGCTGGGGAGCTCCGCTGATAGATACCGTACCTACACCGGGAATACGTGCCAACGGATTGACCACGTTGTCATCCAGAATCTTGTAAAGCGCCGCCTGACTCTCGTTTGCCTGTACCGAAAGCAACACGATGGGAATCATGTCCGTACTGAACTTGAATATAATCGGCGTATTCACATCGTCGGGCAAGGTGGAACTCACCATGTCCAGTTTGTCGCGCACATCGTTGGTAAGCACGTCTACATCGTTTCCAAACTCAAATTCAAGCGTAATCAGCGACATGTTCTCGGATGAGCGCGAGGTGATGTGTTTAAGATTGCTGACCGAGTTCAAAACGTTTTCCAACGGTCTCGTTACGTTATTCTCTATATCCGAAGCGCTCGCCCCCGGATATGCCGTCATCACCATGATTGTATTCGTCTCGATATCCGGATACAAGTCGATAGGCAATCTGGACAAAGAGAACAAGCCGAATATCACTACTGCCAGGAAGCAGAGTGAAGTCATAATCGGTTTCTTTACCGCACCTTCATATAGACTCATGTTGTATTGTTCTGTTTAGCAATGGATAAATGGGGTTATTTCTCTGTCTCCACCTCTACTTCCATACCGTCCAGGAGTTTGGACTGACCGGCTACGACCACCCGGGAATCGGCGGGAACGCCTGAAATGAGTTCGTACTCGGTTCCCATACGGCGTCCCAGTATCACTTTATTGTAGGATACCTTGCCGTCTTTGTACACATAGACGTAGCGGTCGCCCGAACCGGACTGTTTCACGATAGCCAAATCGGGAACCACCACATGCTCGGCCGTTCCGAAGTTGAGCGTGGCACGCGCGAACATGCCGGGGCGTATGCGCTGCTCTTTGTTGGCGAGCTTAATCTCCACGGTGAAGGTGCGCGTGGCAGAGTCGATGGTAGGATATACCAGACTGATGTATCCCTCAAACACTTCATCGCCATATACATCCAGTTTCACCGCCACTTTGGCTCCCTTCTTCACCTGCGTGAAGTAAGATTCCGAGACGTTGATAAGCAACTTCACGGGGGTTATCTGCTCCACCACCAACACCGGGGAACCTCCTCCATACATATCGCCATTGTCGTAGTTGCGCGCCGTCACCACCCCGTTAACGGGACTGATGAGCGCCGTATTCTCTAACAGATTGTTATATGCGGTTTGCCTTACATCCAAAGACATCTTGGCGGCATCCCATTCCGAACGGGAAACACCACCCACTTTATAGAGTTCGTCTATGCGGCGGAACTCCACTTCCTGATTATCCAACTGTAATTTGGATTGACGCAGGTTGGCGGCATCCATGCTCACCAGTTTTTGTCCTTTCGACACGCGGTCGCCCACCTCTACCCAGATACGTTCTATCCGCACGGGCGAGGAGGGGGCAATGTTGTTCTTCACTTCCGCCTCCACCGTGGCTGTATATTCCTGAATCTGCTCCACGGGGCGCACGTCCACCTCGGCAAGTTTCACTTTATTTTTTTCCACCGTTTTTTCGACGGTTGTCTTACTTTCTCCGCCGCCACATGCTCCCAATAATAAGATAAGGGCAAGCAGGGACATCCCTTGAAAACTTCTTTTCATACACTTATGTTTTTTATTTCTTATCGTTACTTACATACTCCTTACCCAATATCTGGTCGAGGTCTGCTTTCGCCGTCAGGTAGTTGTATATAGACTGATTGTAGGTGAGCTCGGCTTCCGTAAGTTGCACCTGCGAGGAATTCAACTCCAGTACCGTACCTTTTCCTACCTCGTAGCGTTTGCCGGCGATTTCCACAGCTTTTTGCGCCTGCATTACGTTCTCGCGATTACTTGCCACTTGTTCCGAACTAGCAGCCATGTTGTTGCGGTAGCTTGTCACCTGCATGCTGAGTTTGTGTTCGGTGTCTATGCGGTTTTGTTCGAGTTGCTGCAACTGTATGCGATTGGTTTTCAACTTGGTAAAGTTACTCGCTCTGTACAGGGGAATACTCAGGCTGAGATTCAGCGAGGAACTGTTGCCCCATTCGTAGTCGAACACACGGTAGTTGTCGTTGTTGAGCGACTGATACTGATACGAATAGTTTACACCCAACGTAGGCAGAAAGTTGGCACGCAAGCGTTTCATGGACTGCTGCAACATTTTTCTGTTCAGTTCGAATTGCTTCAGCGTGCTGTTGAGCACCAGACTATTGTTCTCCGGCTCGTTCAGTTCGTTTGCAAACAGGTTCGTTTCATAATTCGTGAGGCTGTCGTCTATGCGTACATCCACATCGAAGGTAATTCCCATAAGCACTTTCAGTTGCAACTTGGCGAGCTCCACGGCATTTGCCGCCGAAATTACGTTGGGCTTTATGCTGCGCAGCTGCACTTCGGCACTTATTTTGTCGAATTCGCTCACCGCTCCCTGTTCGTACTTCGCTTTGACCACGTTGAAGTTTTCCTCGGCCAGGCGATAACTCTTTTGCAGCACCTCGTGGGAGTCTTGCGTCAGCATAAGCTGGTAGTATGCCTTTGTTACCTGATTGACCAAATCCAATCTGGAAGCGCGTGATTTCTCCACCGCCAATTCGATGTCCGTACGGGTCATGGAGAGCGCTTTGTACACTCCCGGGGCAAACACCGGCAAACTGATGCTCAGCACGCCTGCCACGGTATTGGAGTTGTCTTTCCCCATTTTGAACGACTGTCCGCCCAGATTCATCTGCGCCGCCGTTATAGTATGGTTCCATGTTCCGTTCAGGTTAGCTTCGGGGAGCAGGCTCTGCCAAGTTTCCTTATGCGCCACTTTCTTCAGGGAAATCTCCTCGTCCGCCACTTTCAAGGTGGGATTTTCGTTCAGAGCGATTTCCAGGGTCTTCTCGAGATTGAGCACAAGAACGTTCTGCGGCTCCTGCGCATTGACATGACCTGCCATTCCACAGCACACTGCAAGAACGCACAAGAGCAACCCGTTTATCTGTTTTTTCTTTTTTTCCATAAGTCATTTATCTGATTTAGCTTTCTTATCGTTATCCCGCTTGCACTTTGCGGTACTCACGGATGAATTTCTCCAATTCTTCCGCCCCTTCGGGGGTGGAGATACCGCGCAAGGTGGTGAACATGATACCCTCGTAAACCTCCTCGAAAGAGAATTTCGTGGTTATATCGGACTCCATCAGGAAGTCGAAGAGTTCGCGTATCAGCAGGTGATGAATGGCGAGGTTGATGTCGGTGCGGAAAAGCCCCTGCTCTACCCCCAAGCTGAATATCTTTACGAATTCTTCGGAGTTTCTGCGCTTGCTGTTTTTCAATATCTCATACGCCACGGGATATCTTCTCAATTCATCGAAAAATTTCCTGTTCGTTTCGTGGTACCGTTCGATGGTCCAGAGATAGAACTTCAACACGGATTCGAGTATATTCGCCGATTCCGCCAGCACCTTCTCGAAATATGCCTCGGAAATTTCCAATCGCCTGTAAATACAGCTTTCCAACAGTTTTTCCTTATCCTCAAACACCTCGTAGAGTGTCCGTTTGGAGATACCAAGAGTGGCGGCTATATCGTCCATTTTCACAGCCTTGATTCCACGTGAGATGAACAGACTTATCGATGTGTCGATGATGCGTTTTCTTAGCTCCGTTCTCGAAGCGGCATGTTTGGTCCTTAGATTCATAAATAACTGATTTTGAAAGGCAACCTCAACGTTGCCCACGGAAACGTTCATTGTAAAAAAACAATGCAAAGATAGATTGAAAACTATATCATATCAAAAAGTTTTCTTCCTTTCTTCCCTTTATTAATAAAAATTATCACTTAAATGAATTTTGTATCCGGAGCGGGGTTTTATCACGAAATCTCTCAATATCCCGTGAAGAAAAACCAATAGCACACAGGCTTAGGATAAGTTGATTCGAGACGCATGAAAGGGAATATTTATAGCTTCGACATAAACAATTGATAAACAAGGTATTATTCAACAGCCCACATGCCGGCGGAACAGTACGGGTACGATACTCCAACCGCACGGGCACGGTTCGGCTACAATACAGATGTCTTAAACGTAAGGTGCCCGTCCCGTTTCCGATGGAGATACGAATCTGTTGTCATCGCTCGCTTTATCCCCTTTTCGCATCACCTGTTTGCAGTAAAAAAACAATCGCATATACAATACGACATTCCTGTGCCGGAGATTCCGTTTCTACCCGGTTCCTGCATAAACGAGCAACGACATAAATCCATCGTAAGACAGAACTATGCCGCCGCTCATATAATTTCTCTCTCACGGAAAATATTGTTTCCGCGAGAGAGTGTTTTATTCAGGATGCAAACAGAGGGAATCAGAAGTCGAATTTGGTACGGTTCAGGAAAGCCACCGTTTTATGAATTTCCTTGTACATGACGATGTCTTCCTTGACGAAAGGCACCTCCTTGCGATATTCATGCAGAAAACGCTCGAGCATAGGCGACGTTTTCAGTGGACGCCTGAAGTCTATGCCCTGCGCGGCATTCATCAGTTCGATGGCAAGGATGTGTTCCAGATTGTCCATGATGCGGTAGAGTTTCGTCGCCGCGTTGGCGCCCATGCTCACGTGATCTTCCTGTCCGTTGCTGGAGACGATGGAGTCGCTGCTTGCCGCATGACAGTACATCTTGTTCTGGCTTACCATGGAAGCCGCGGCATATTGAGGTATCATGAAACCCGAATTCAACCCCGGATTCGCCACAAGAAACTCGGGAAGTCCGCGCAACCCCATGATAAGTTGCGCCACCCGCCGCTCGGAGATGTTTCCCAACTCGGCAAGTGCGATGCCCAGAAAGTCGTAAGAGATGGCAAGCGGCTGTCCGTGGAAGTTCCCACCGGAGATGATACAATCTTCCTCATCGGGGAATATGGTGGGATTATCCGTCACGGAATTGATTTCCGTAAGCAACACGGATGCCACATACCTGATGGCATCTTTGGTGGCTCCGTGCACCTGCGGAATGCAACGGAAGGAATAGGGGTCCTGCACATGCTCCTTGGGTCTGCTTATCAGTTCGCTCCCCTCCAGCAACTTGCGGAAATTTTCACCCGTTTCAATCTGCCCTTTGTGCGGGCGAATGCGCTGGATGCAGTCCATAAACGGATCGATGCGTCCATCGAAAGCCTCAAGTGAAAGAGCCGCAATGAGGTCGGCTTTCCTCGACAGGCGGAAAGCCTTGAGTATGGCAAACACACCGTTGGCGCTCATGAACTGAGTACCGTTGAGCAACGCCAGCCCTTCCTTGCTCATCAGCTTCACGGGTTCCCAGCCAAACTCATCGAGCACGCTGATGGCTTCGCGTTTCTGCCCCTTATAGTACACATCACCCACGCCGATAAGGGGCAGGAAAAGGTTGGCAAGCGGAGCCAGATCGCCCGACGCACCCAGCGAGCCGCGGTCGTAGACAATAGGCATGACGTCGTTGTTGAAAAAGTCCAGGATTCGCTGCACGGTGATGACCTGCACCCCGCTATGCCCCAGCGAGAGGGCATGCGCCTTGAGGAGCATCATCAACTTGACAATAACCGGGCGTATCTCCTCACCCACACTGCACGCATGGCTCTTTATCAGGTTTTCCTGCAAAGCACCGAGCTCGGCAAGCGAGATGTTCTTGTTGCACAACGAACCGAAACCGGTGGTGATGCCGTAAAGCGGCGTTTCCGACTCGGCTATTTTCTTATCCAGATAGTCCCTGCACCGCTGTATGCGCAGTTTCGCTTCAGGCGCCAGCTCCAATTTCAGATTCTCGTTGATGATGCGTTCGAGCAACTCGAAAGAGAGTTCGCCCGAACCTACGTAATAAACGTTCTTCATACGCGCAGTTCCTGATTGATTTCATTCAGCAATTCCCTCTCTCTCTCGCAAGCCAGCCGCTCCAGTTCGTCGGCTTCGGCTTGCATGCGATCCGCCCACTCCTTGTCTTTGAGTGAGCCGAGGTTGATGCGCACGTTCATCAACGCGCCGAGTACGGCGGAGCGTGCGCTCATCATCGCCACACAGGCATCAGTCACCGCATTACGGTTTCCCAAACGAGCCACATCCGCAATCAGCGGCATCAGTCCGCAAGCGTTGCGCGCCACCTGCATCGGTACCAAAGCGGCGTGTTTGGTGGCCTCCTGAATAGCCGCACTGCGCGCGACTTTCTCCTCATCCGTCGTCTTGGGTAGTTTGAAACAGGCGAAAACCTTCTCGTAGGCTTCCGAGTCCCGGTCAATGTCTGCCACAAAGTCGTCTTTCCTATCCGAAGTTACCTCTGCGAGGTGACACATCAGCTCTTCATGGTCTTCGTATCCCTTCTTTCCTATGGTCAGATTTGCCACCATAGCGCTTAAAGCAGCGGCAAGCGCACCGTTCAGCGCAGCCACGCTCCCACCACCCGGTACGGGCTCATTGCCCGCCACCTTATTCAGAAAGTCTTTTATTGTAAGTTCCGCTAACATGATTATGAAAGTTTTATTTTGAAGTTACAGTCTGCAGATTCATTCACACTCACCACCCTGCCTCCTTTCACGGTACACAGCACGGTGTTCATGCCCGTATAGTAGGGCAATACATTAGGGGTTTCGGCGTCCAGCAGCACAAGGTCTCCCCGTTTTCCCGTCTCGACACTGCCTGTTTCGGCGGCTCTGCCTATGGCGGCAGCTCCATTCAATGTAAAGGCGGTAATGGCTTCGGCAACGGTCAGCTTCATATAGATGCACGCCAAAGCAAAAGTCAACGGAATGGAACCGGAATAGCAACTGCCGGGGTTCAGGTCGGTGGCCAACGCCACGGCGCACCCGGCATCTATCATCGCTCTGCCGCGGGCATAGGGCTCGCGCAGAGTGAAAGCGGTCAGAGGAAGCAAGGTAGCCACCACACCGTTGGCTGCCATGGAGCGGATACCTTCGTCCGAGGCATGCAGCAGGTGGTCGGCACTCAACGCTCCCAGTTCACCCGCCAGTTCCGCACCTCCCAAACAGACGATTTCGTCGGCATGCAGCTTTACCCCATAACCCATCCGCCGTGCGGCGGTCAACAGCCTGCGCGACTGCTCCACACTGAACACCCCCTGTTCGCAGAACACGTCGCAGTGTTCCGCCAACTCGAGTCTCCACACCTCGGGAAGCATCTCTCCAATCAAGAATTCTATATACTCATCGCCGCGCCCTTTATACTCGGTCGGCAAGGCATGCGCACCCAGGAAGGTGGGCGATATGTCTACCTTACGCTCCGGCTCGGAATTGAGCGCACGCATTACTTCCAACTGTTTCAATTCCGTCTGCCTGTCCAATCCGTAACCGCTCTTGCCCTCTACGGTAGTTACTCCCATGCGGCTCATGACATTCAAAAAATGCCTCGCTTTCGACTTCAACTCTTCGAAGTCCGCCTCACGGGTAGCACGCACGGTGTTGGCGATGCCGCCTCCGCGTTCCATAATGCTCATGTAACTGTCGCCATTGAGCCGCCAGAGAAATTCGTCCGGACGGTATCCGCCGAACACAAGGTGGGTATGCGAATCCACCAGTCCGGGAAGCAGCACCCTCCCCCCGGCGTTCACACATTCGTAACCCGGCACGGAGAAACCGGAAGAAAGCTCCCGGGGAGTACGCGCCGCACCCGCATAGGTAATTATCCCTCCGGTTACCTCTACCGTAGCCCCGGCAATGGAAATGAGTTCGTTCATCTCCTTGCCGCAACGTGCCCGGTTACCATGCGGAGTATAGAGACGGGCATTGGTCACAATCAGGTTTCCGTTCATAAACCAAGAGTTTGTTTACACTTCGCCTTTATTCCATGATGCGGGCTTCCAACACTTGCTGCATCGAGAAGTTTTCCAGCCCCAGATAATACGAAGCCGTATCTATCAGTGCTTCCATCGGCACTAATCCGATGATTTCACTCCCCACGATGTGCACTCCGTAGCGACGGGCTTCGAAACGCACCATCTCAAAAGCCCGGTAGAGCGCCGTGCGTGTATAGTCGGTCATGTTGATGGAGACTTGGGTGATACCTCTGTCTTTCAGTTCCACCCCCATTGCCTTGCAGAAGCGCAATCCGCCACCCACGAAACGTATCTTCTTGGCTATGTCATGGGCTATCTCGAGGTTAGGCGTATCCAGGTTGATGTTATAGGCTACCAGCGGCATGCGCGCACCGATTGCCACAGTACCGGCTGTGGCATGCCTTTCGGGCGCGCCGTAGTCGGGCATCCATTCGGGTTGTTTTATTTTTTCTGCCATTCCCTCGAATTCACCCTTACGCACGGCGGCAAGATTCTCCCGGTGAGGAGCCGAAGCAGATTTCTCGTACAGGAAGACGGGCACTCCGTAGCGCCTCGCCACCTCTTCGCCCACTTCTTTGGAAAGGGCTATGGCTTCCTCCATCGTTACATTCTTAATGGGAATGAAAGGTACCACGTCTACGGCACCCATACGAGGATGTTGTCCCCGGTGTGTGTTCAGATCTATGAGTTCCACCGCCACTCCTATGGCTTCCAGCACGGCATCACGTAAATGTTCGGGTTCGCCCACCACAGTAACCACCAAGCGGTTGTGGTCTTCGTCATTGCTGTAATCCAGAAGTTTCACTCCTGTTCTGGCACGAAAAGGAGCCACGATACGTTCTATTTTCTCTAAATCCCGTCCTTCACTGAAGTTGGGTACGCATTCCACGATTCTGTTCATAGTATTACAATGGTTTTCCTTATTAGAGTATAGTTATTGAATGTATTTACTGACAAGCTCGTCATCGGCTACATAAGGCAACGTGATGTGGTAGTCGCCTGCATTACGTGCGTTGAACTCACGGCAGGTTTCCAGCGCATGCTCGTTGCGCGCCCATGAACGACGCGCCACACCGCCCATCACATCCCACAACATGGCTGAACGGAGAATTTCATCTACCCGGCGACTTCCATCGCACAACATTCCGAATCCGCCATTCACCGCTTTTCCTATCCCTACTCCGCCACCGTTGTGAAGCGCTACAAGGCTCATGCCCCGGGCACAGTTTCCGGCAAAGCATTGCACCGCCATATCCGCCATCACATTGCTTCCGTCCTTAATATTGGCTGTTTCACGAAAAGGAGAATCTGTTCCGCTTACATCGTGATGGTCTCTGCCCAGCATAATGGGACCTACCTCCCCGTTCCGTACCATTTCGTTGAATTTCAGTGCAATCTTCATACGTCCCTCGGCATCCTGATACAGAATGCGTGCCTGCGTACCCACCACCAGGTTGTTCTTCGCGGCATCACGTATCCAATTGTAGTTGTCTCTGTCCTGTCCTCTTCGGGTAGGGTCTATACACTCCATAGCGGCACGGTCTGTTTTTTCGAGGTCTTCGCTTTTCCCGCTCAGGCACACCCAACGGAACGGACCATAGCCATAGTCGAAGAGTTCGGGTCCCATGATGTCCTCCACATAACTGGGGAAGATGAAACCGTTCCGGCAGTCTCCTCCTTTTGCTATGCCCGTGACTCCGGCATCGTAAACTGCTTTCATAAAGGCATTGCCATAGTCGAAGAAATACGTTCCCCGCCCTGCCAATGCGCTTACCGCCTCGAAGTGACGTTTAAGCGTATCGTTCACCAGACGAGCGAAAGCTGCTGAGTTTTCATGCAAAAGCGCAGTACGCTGTGCAAAGTTGAGTTGTACGGGGCAGTAACCTCCTTCATACACAGCATGACAAGATGTTTGGTCGGATAATAAATCGATGTGGATGTTATGTTCCACGGCATATTCCAGAAGATTCACAATATTGCCGTGATAGGCTATTGAGGTGGGCTTTCTTTCTCTGATGGCTCTATTCGCGCGGACAAAGGCTTCGGGAAGAGAGTCGGTTACAGAGCCTACCCACCCCTGATTGTACCTGGTCTCTATGCGCGAAAAGTCCACCTCGGCAATGATGGCAACCGCCCCTGCCATCTCTGCGGCTTTAGGCTGTGCACCGCTCATACCTCCCAAACCGGAGGAAACGAACAGACGTCCCGCCAGAGTTCCGTCCTGCGGAACACCCAGTTTCAAGCGTCCGGCATTAAGCAATGTATTGAACGTTCCGTGCACGATACCCTGCGGTCCGATATACATCCACCCTCCGGCAGTCATCTGACCGTAGTTTGCCACGCCCATCTGCATAGCGGTGTGCCAGTCATGCGGATTGTCATACATCCCCACCATCATGGCGTTGGTGATGATAACGCGCGGTGCATCGGGTTTGGAACGGAACAGTCCCAACGGATGTCCGCTTTCGATGACAAGCGTTTGTTCCTGCGTCAATGCTTCAAGATACTGCTTTATCAACCTATACTGCATCCAGTTCTGGCACACCTGCCCTGTTTCGCCATAAGTCACAAGTTCGTATGGATACAGCGCAATGTCGAAACAGAGATTGTTATCAATCATCACCTGAAAAGCTTTCCCTTCCAGACAGTTTCCTTTGTATTCTTCGATCGGTTTCGCTTTCAGATCGCCCTCGGGACGATAACGATAACCATAAATACGCCCACGGGTACGAAGTTCCTCCATAAATTCGGGAGCCAACTTGTCATGTAATTCCGTAGGTATGTACCGCAAGGCATTTTTCAGTGCCGTAGCAGTCTGCTCGGGCGACAATGTGAAACCACGGTCGGGCGCTCTTCGTATGCCTTCAACAAAAGCGGGATACGGCGGTAAAGTACGGGATATAGATATTTCCATAGCAACTCGTTTGGTTAACAAAAAGTCATCAAATCAACTCTTCATCCCGCGCAATATAAAAATAAATCCCGGAATCAACAAAAGACTCCGGGATTTATTTATCATAACGTCATTTCAGGCTCTGTATATATCTTTCCATCACCTCAGCTGCCTCGCTTGTTTCCGCGAGTAGCTTTGTCTGCAATTCGGGGTTATCTTTCAGTAAGGAGAACATCTTGTCTTTCCCCACGAACTCCACCTTACCGTTTTTGGGATCCAGTTCGTAATACACCCGCTCAAAGATCAGAGCCGACGAAGCCAACGCATCGCCTACTTCTCCACCCAGCTTGGTTCTTTCCGGCGGTGTAATCTTACCGGCTGCGACAGAACCCACCGGCTGTGCCTTGAAGTACAGCTTCCCCGCCACATGCAAAGCGGGAGCATACCATGCACCGAAGCGGAAACGATTGTAACGCACTTTCTTGCAATTGATGTACAATGCCGTGTCTACCTTTACTGCAAAGCAACGCGATTTCAGGTAACGGCACAGTCCCTCGTTGTCTTCCGCCCAGATGCGATAATCGGCTCCTCCTGAGAGCCTCAACTTATTTTTGGAACGTTTCTCTACTTTTATGATAGAAAGCGTATCACCGCGTCCCTCCACCCAATCCTGCATACCGGCATATATCACCTGCTGCGCCTTACACGGCAAGCACCACAGCATAACTGACAAAGCATACAAACATTTTTTTCTCATATCGCTTCTTTTCCTTACTTAAACACACCTTATTGGCTCGAAAGATATATTTTTTATTACAACCAAGCAAGATACGGCAGAGATTATATCGAAAATAAGGAGAAATGCGGCAAAAGGAGAAAGAAAACAATTAACGACAATCCACTCTTCGTATATGCGAATAATTTCTCACCAAATCATATAGGCATAGTTTTTTCTCGCAGGGTCATGAAATAAATACAAAAGAAGCCGAGGAGCACTTCATAAAATGAGCGTGCGTCCTCAGCCTATTTTCTTCTTTCTCACATCAAAACGACAGGTTCCCTGACGTTTCGAAAGGAATGTTACTTGATCAGGTTGTTATGATCTGTTTCCGTTTCAGGAATGCTCCAAGTCCAGTTGGAACTGCTCGCCGTGATTGTAGTGGCAGTGGCCGGATGACAGTTGCCTCCATCAGCGAAACCCAGACGTTTAAGATCCTTGTTCCAACGTTTGATGTCGTACCAGTTGAATCCTTCTCCCCACAATTCCAACCCGCGATAATCCACAATCTCCTGGAACAGGTCGTCACCTGTTTTCGTACAAGTATATGCAGAGTTGCGTCCGGATGTCGCATTCAGTTCCACCAAAGCATCTTGAGCGCCTTTAGCGTCATTCAAGAAATAATTGGCTTCCGCTTCAATCAACACCATTTCCGATGAGCGAATGTGGCACATGCTGGCTATACCCGGTGTTCCCGTCACCCAGAACTTCAATTGTCCGCCCAAATAGTAAGTTCCAAACTGGTAAGCCTCAGCCAATCCTTTGGGAGTTCTCGATTTAACATAAGTGGCAGCTGCAGTCACGAGGTTCTTGTCGAGGAATTTTCCATAGGTTTGACTCATGACATCCCCGCTTGTAAAATCAAATCCGGGGAATTTATCGGCAGTAAGGAAGCATCCCATACGTATATCATCCGTAGGTATACGGTCTGTCAACTCTTTGGCTATATCTCCGGCACCATATTCCGTTTTCGATGCATAATAACCGTTGCAACCAAATTGAGTTCCGAACGTCCAGTACCAGTTGTTTTCTGTTTCTCCGTCATAGCTGCCGAAGAGCCATTCGCTTGTAGGGTTGCAGAAACCAGCCACATATTCGGCATTTGTCATCAAGGGATATCCCTCACGAGCCAGTTTTGCATAGTTCAATGCGGTTTTGTAGTCTTGTCTGTTCAACGCCGTGCGAGCATAAATGGCATATGCCACATTGATGTTCGTCAGCCAAAACTCGGAAGCTCCACGGTCTAATCCGGAACTTTTGAAGTTTGCTATGGCATCATCCAAGTCCTGATAAATCTGTTCGTAGCATTTCAGCACAGTAGATAATTCCAACGGACCGGTCGACTCATCGAGACGAAGCACAATTCCATTGACCGCTCCATTGTTTGTATCTTGCCAACGGGGCGTATAGAGTTTCATCAACTGAGAATAGCAGTATGCACGGAAAGTCAAGGCTTGTGCTTTATAGAACTGTTTTTCCTTTTCATCGCCTGCTGCGGCATCTACGTTGTGAATAATTGCATTGGCATTGGAAATGATTTCGTAGTAGTAAGCCCAAGGATACTTGCAAAAATTCGTATTCTTACGGGTGTAGTTTTCTCCGTTCATAAAGGAAGCCCACCCCGAAGCAAACTGATTGTAACGAAACTCCTGTGAGATATACTCGTTGTAGACAGAGCGGATACGATTCTCACCGCAATAACCTTGTGTAAATGCGCCGTGTTGGCTTTTCATCAAATACGCCAGACCGTTGACCGCCATTTTTACGTTGCCGGTTGTAGCAAATACGGTGGGCGTAGCAGTCGAACTGGTAGGAACTGTTTCAAGAAAGTCTTCAGAACAGGCAGCCAAAGTCATGACCGTCCATACTGATATAAAGATTCTATATATGTATTTCATAATCTCTTTGTTTTACGTTAAGTGTGATTTTAGAATCTCAGAGTAGCTCCGATGTTGAATATACGCGCTGTGGTATATGAAGCGTCTTGTGCTCCGGTGAATTTATATTGAGGATTCAAACCTTGGCGTGAGGTGATAGTGAATGCATTTTCCACTCCGGCATTTACCGTTATATTCTGCAATCCCCAAGAGTTTACCAGCTTTTTGGGCAACTCGTAAGACAAGGTTATATTCTTCATTACCAAATAAGAAGCACTGGTGAGCCAGCGGTCAGAATCGGCGTTGTTGTAAATGCTGAGGTTATGGTCCAATACCGGAATGCCATTCGGGTCAATACGATTGGCCGAGGTAGCCGTCATTCCCTCAGGAACTCCATTCCAAGACTTCAGTATATCCTCGTGCAGCGCTTCCGCACTATTTGCCGCAGTAGACATCAAGCTTTTATATCCCGAATCATACACTTTTCCACCCAGCGAGTACGTCATCAACACATTCAGCGACAGCCCTTTCCAATCAAGACCCGAGCGAATCGAACCATAAACGTCGGGTAATGCGGAGCCAGCCCAGTCTCTTATGGCATATGTGACATCACTCGTATAGTCCTTATCGTCGATGCTCACCAACTTGCCGGCAGCCTGTGCTTTCGCTTTCTGCTCGGTGTCGAGCTTATAAAGCGATTTACCCGTCATTTGGTCTACACCTTCGAAATGGTAGGTATAATACTCATAGATGGATTTTCCTTCCGAGAAGCGGCGCAGTGTACCGTTGGCTATATCTTCACCGTTCGGCAGTTTTTTGATCTCATTTTGCAAGAATGTAGCATCCACTCCTAACGTCCATTTCCAATCTTTCGACTTCAAGATGTCTACTTCGGCAGATACTTCCCATCCGCGATTTACCACCGAACCGATGTTCTGCAACTGTGTCAGGTTGATGTTATCACTCCATATATAAGCTCCGGCAGACGAAGGCAAGGGCACGGCGAAAAGCAAGTCTTTGGATTTCTTGTCAAAATATCCCAGTTGGAGACTGAAGCGGTCGAACAAGTTGGCTTCCAAAGCGATATCCACAGTCTGCGTAGTTTCCCACTTCACGTTGTTGGCGGCAAGCGTTTGTTTTATCAAAGCACCGTTAGTGGCATTTTTATCCAAGTAATAGAGTGCTTGATAGGCATAATAGTTAGGATCGTCATTCCCATCGTTGACGAAGTGGTTACCTACCTCACCATACGAAGCGCGCAACTTCAAGAAGTTCACCCAGTCGATATCTTCCATGAATTTTTCCTTGGTGATGTCCCATGCTCCACCTACCGAGAAGAAACTACCCCAACGATTATCTTTATGGAAACGAGACGAGCCATCGGCACGGAAAGAGGTTTCGAAGAAGTATTTGCTGTCGTAGTTGTAGCGAACGCGACCAAGGTAAGATTCCGTAGTATCTTCATCATCAGATCCTTGGAAGTAGGAGTTCGTAGTAAAATTACCCATAGTGATGTTTCCGGACACAGACATGGTGGTGTTCATTCCGCTTACATTACTCATCTCGTATTGGTAGCTTTCGTGTGCCGCCATGGCGTCCACATGATGCAGACCATAGTCTTGTCCCCAGTTCAACTGTTGTTGGAAGAAAGTTGTCGTATATCTGTAATTGCCATTGGTCAGACGTCCGTTATTGGAAGCTCCGTCTCCGATTTCCGGGTTGTCATACTTGGAGCGTCTGCGTGAAATCAGATTCTTGGTTCCCTTCACGGTAGCCTCGAAACCATAGGGCAGAATAAATGTGGCGAAAGCATTGGCCTCGACTGTCAATCGCTGATTCTTCTCAATATCGTTCAAGCGCTCGAAGATGATGTGTCTGTTACTCAAATAATCGGAAGTCGTATCGAATACTTTTTCACCTTTCGTGTCCGTAACGATGCTTCCGTCGGTATTATGCAGATACATAGGATATACCGGAGCCATATAACGCAAGACGCGGAAAGGATTGGCATAATAGGTGCTATAAGCGTTGGAGTTATAGTTTTGCGTCTGTGAGGTCACTGACAGGTTCAATCCTCCTTTGAACCATTTTGTCGGCGTAAAGGAAGAGTTGATACGTCCGGAGTAGCGTTCGAAATTCGTATTCAGGATATATCCGTTTTCTTTCAGATAACCCAGTGAAGCGTATACATTGTATTTTTCGGAGCTATTGGCGAATGAGAGTCCGTATTCCTGACGGTAACCTGTGCGTTCCAATTCGTCAGCCCAGTCCAAATCCGTGTAACCGGGAAGCTGTTTGGCTGTGAGCCGCCCGTTCGCGTCAAACAGTTTGTCGTCGGCAGCATTATAGATGTTGCGTTTCACCAAGTCAGGTATAAGGTGAGCGGTAGCATATTCGGCAGCCGCAGTATCATCCAGACTGAGCGCAGCCAATGATTTGGCGTAGTTCTTCATACCCAACCATTGTTGCTCCATCCAAGAGTCTGCTCCAAGCCGGTTGTATTCCTTGATACCGCGTATATAAGCTCCGTGATTGGTATTGAATGTAACAGTCGGCTTCTCGTTACTTCTGGCTTGTTTGGTGGTAATCAAAATCACACCGTTGGCGGCGCGGTTTCCGTACAATGCAGCCGAAGAGGCGTCTTTAAGCACAGTCATCGATTCGATATCGTTCGAATTGAGTTCTACAATATTGCCATTGAAAGGAACTCCATCCACCACATACAGCGGAGCGTTGCTACCGTTGATTGAACCAAAACCACGGATACGAATGTTTGGCGAGGAGCCCGGTTCTCCGTATGTATTGTTCACCTGCACGCCCGGAGCCACTCCTTCAAGAGCGCCGGTCACACTTGTACTGATGGTCTTTTCTATTCTTTTGGAATCCACGGATGAAACGGCGCCGGTGAGCGAACCTTTTTTGGCTGTACCATATGCCACCACTACCACCTCATCTATCAGCTTCGAATCGGCAATCAATGCCACCCTGATGTTTCCCGGTCTCACAGCCACTTCCTGCGTCTGCATTCCGATATATGAAACCACCAGAGTTTTGGCAGAACTTGGTACGTTGGGGATAACAAAGTCGCCGTCTAT
>JBHADT010000066.1:0-6629 GCA_041855205.1 Bacteroides sp. | reverse complement strand
GGCGATGTCAAAGACGTCGTATTGCTCGACGTAACGCCGCTGTCACTCGGTATCGAGACCATGGGTAGCGTCATGACTCGTCTGATTGATGCGAATACGACCATCCCGACCAAAAAATCGGAGGTATTTACGACAGCGGTCGACAACCAGCCTTCGGTTGAGATTCATGTGTTGCAGGGCGAACGTTCCATGGCTAAAGATAATAAATCGATCGGACGCTTCCACCTCGACGGAATCCCACCCGCACCGCGCGGCGTTCCGCAGATTGAAGTAACGTTCGACATCGATGCCAACGGAATCCTGAATGTATCGGCCAAGGACAAAGGAACGGGCAAGGTGCAGAGCATACGCATCGAAGCCTCAAGCGGTCTGAGTGAAGACGAGATCAAACGAATGAAAGACGAAGCGGCTGCCAATGCCGAAGCGGACAAGAAAGAACGCGAACGCATCGATAAGATCAATCAAGCGGACAGCATGATTTTCCAGACGGAAAAACAGCTGAAAGACCTCGGCGATAAACTGCCGGCCGACAAGAAGTCGCAGATCGAAGCAGCTCTGAATAAGCTGAAAGAAGCGCATAAAGCGCAAGACCTCGCAGCGATCGATACCGCTACGGCCGAGCTGAACAACGTATTCCAGGCTGCCAGTCAGGATTTGTACAACGCACAGAATGCACAGGCAGGAGCTCCGTCAGCCGGAGGCGCTCCCACCGGAGGCAGTGAAGGAGGCTCTTCCGACGGCAACGTAACAGATGTGGATTTTGAGGAGGTCAAGTAGCATAAAATCAAACATCTAAAAAGAGGGTGTATCACAAAGTGATTTCACCCTCTTTTTTGAATCGTCAGGGAATGAGAAAAATCCTCATTCCTTTTTATATGCTATCCTATTTCCTATCTTTGCACTATCAAAAGACTATGGGAAGCAATGATGAACACCCCAGATGAGTAACCATTTTCATTATGGCAGAGCATAAAGAGCAACATAAAAAATCAATCCGCTTCTTCAACGATCGTGAAGTGAGGACGGTATGGGATGAAAAGAACAGTAAGTGGTGGTTCTCGGTACTGGACATCATTGCAGCAATCAACGAACAAGACGATTATCAAAAGACGAGAAACTATTGGAAGTATCTCAAAACAAAGTTAAAGAAGGAGAATAGCGAACTGGTTAGTGGCACTAACCGGTTTAAACTGCAAGCTCCTGATGGGAAACAGCGATTGACGGATATGCTGGATGGCGAAGGTGTTGTTTTGTTGGCGAAAGCAATACCCAATGTCAAAGCAAGAAGATTTCTCGACTGGTTTACCTACAGCGACAACACCATTGACGGGCAGAGTAAGAAGAAAGCCTACCAACTTTTTGAAAGTGATCTCTTGAAAACGGCAGAGCCCGGAAGTCTAAAATGTCTGCAACAAATACACGCTTATCTCTTTGGAGGTTTATATGAGTTTGCCGGACAAATCAGAACTAAGAATATATCCAAAGGAGGCTTTACGTTTGCTAATTGTATGCACTTCCCCGAAACATTGCAAATAATAGAACGGATGCCTGAAACAACCTTTGATGAGATAATGGATAAATACATTGAAATGAACGTGGCCCATCCTTTTATGGAAGGCAATGGTCGCAGCACCCGCATTTGGCTTGACTTGATGTTCAAACGCTCATTGAAGCGGTGTGTGGATTGGAGTCAAATAAACAAGCACGAATATCTGACCGCAATGCGTGAGAGTGTAGCTGATAGCACGCATATTAAGTCTTTAGTACTGCCTGCACTCACCACCAAGATTGACGACCGAGACATGTTTATGAAAGGTATTGATTATTCATATTATTATGAACAGGATGATTGATTAATTTTATTAACTAACAAGTATTACAAATGGATTTAAGAAGATTTGATTACAAAAACTCATTGGTAGAGGCAATGCACTCTGGTATAAATTTATTTGTTGGTGCTGGTTTTTCTGTGTATGCCAAAGACAAAACAGGAAAGAATTTACCAACTGGGAATAAATTAATAGAAGAATTGCATACTAATGTGGGGCCTGGGCAGAAAGATTTACCAAGATATTGCTCTGTCATGGAAAAAAAGAATAAAACGGCACTAATGGATTATTTAACAAAAAGGTTTACGGTTTCTATCTATGATGATTGCTATTTAAATCTAAATCTAATAAATCTAAAAGGAGTATATACAACAAACATCGATGACTTGATTCCCCAGATTATAGAAAAAAGTGATTTTAGATATGTTAATTATCAACATACAAATGGAGATTGCATTGATGAACGTGGGATAAACTACCTCCCGCTACATGGGTATGTACAAAATCCAGAAAGAGGATATATTTTCAGTGTAGAAAAGATTGCCAATATATATAATCAAGCAACAAGAATCTGGTCATATTTATCTGCAGCTCTTGAAAAGTATCCTACTATATTTATCGGTTATGGACTAAATGATACTGGAGTGATAGAAGCTATAACTTCTGAACAAACCTTCCAAAATGCGCAGAAGGCAAAGTGGATTGTATTATATAACCCTACAGCAGATGATATTGAATATTTTGAAAGTATGGACTTTAATATTATAATTGCAGATACAAAAGATTTTTTAGATGCTATTGTAACTTTAGATGAATGGAATAAAATAAAAGATGATAAGTGTAAAGATATAGAAAAATTGTTACCTGCTAATATCATACCTAAAGATACTCGTAATCAAATTCAGCGTCCAATTGAAGAATTTTATAGGGGATTTCCACCAAAATGGACTGATATTTTGAGAAATGTTATATACAAAACTTCTCACTATAAAAACATTGAAGATTCTATCTTCAATAAGCAAAAAGGGACTATAATTATAGGTTCTCCTATATCTGGAAAAACAACTCTCTCCATGCAAGTTGGATGTTTTATAAAATATAGTGGGGTCAAATTGTTTTTTACAGATTTAAATCAAGGAAGGGCTAACTATATTTCAAAAATTATAGGAAATCAAAAAGTTCTTTTAATTATTGAAAATTTTACGGATGATATAAAGGCTTTTCAAGAACTGAAGTCGCTTCCTAATGTAAGTCTTGTAGGTATTGATAGAAGTCATAATTTTGGTTATGTAAGCCATTTAATAGATAAGAATAAATTTGATATTATCAATGTTACTCCATTAACAGAGTTTGATATACAAGGAATTATTAATACAATTCCTGATGGAATAAGAAAGTCTGAATCAGAAATAAGGAAAAATAGCAATCTCCATGATGTTATGGACGAGTCCATTTTTGAATTTGTTATTAGACACATAAAAGGAGAAAGTGTAAAAAATAGATATAAAAAATTTATCAAAACATTAGAAGATGATGATATGGAGTTGGCTGAGTTCTTAGTTCTATGTGCTTATATGCATGCAGCAAGAGTTCCACTATCAATGGAGGTTGCTTTTAGTTATTTTGATAATTTATCTTATTATGATGTTATTGATATGAGAAAGCAATTAGCTGATTTTCTTAAAGAAGACGAGACAGAAGAGCTAGCTCAAAATAATATAGATGGTTATAGACCACGTTCTTCGATAACTTCTGATGCAATATTATCCTACGTGTCACCAAAGTTGCTTGCAAAAGTTTTAAATACCTTAATAACTAAAGTGTCTTACATAAAAATATGTAATTTTAAAACATTTAGAAAATGGGCGTTTGATAAAGTATTGATTTCAAAAGCTTTTCCTAACTGGGAGGAAGGGAAGGATTTCTATGAGAAAGCTTTTTTGTTTGATAATAGAAATCCTTATGTTTTACAACAAGGAGCATTGTATCTTTCTGCTAAACAAAAGTATCAAGAGGCATTTGATTGGATTGACAAAGCAAAAACCCTAACAAATGATAGACAATTTTCTATAAGAAACTCTCACGCAATAATAATGTTTGAAGCTAACTATAATATAGATACTGATGAAGCTGAAGAGCAATTAGACAGAAGTATGGAAATACTTCACAAATGTTTTAATGATGACATGCGTAAAACCTTTCATGCTAAAACCTATGCAGATCAGGCTTTACGGTATTATAGGAAATACAATAATCCTAAATCTATTGAATACTTACAACAATCTTTATATTGGCTTGAACAAGAAAGGGATGCAAATACCTGGGCATTTGACTTGAAATCGTATATAAATAAAGTCCGTGAGGTTATAAGTATAACTGGTGCTTTGAATTAGCTGATGTTTTATTGGCTACATCCAAGATATTTTCTAATCAACACTACTCAAATTGAGATATCCTCAAGGAAGAGAACAAGCAAATTAAGAAATAAAAATAAACCCAACCTCTCTTTTTGCCGTCAGTTGAAAAGCGGCCAGTTGGGGTCTTCGACATGCGACTGCTCCATAAGCGCGCGTAACTCATCGGCTTTTTGCGGGTACTCGGAGATGACATTCTGATTTTCCGACGGGTCAGAGGAGATATTGTACAACTCGTAAGTGCCGCCGTCTTTGCGGATATTCTGACGGATCAATTTCCAGTCGCCTTTGCGAACGGCTTGTCGTCCGCCCAGTTCCAGAAATTCAAAATACAGATAATCGCGGCTTGCTTGCTTTCCTTTACCGGTGATTGCAGGCAGTATGCTGATGCCGTCGGTCTGCACGTTTCGGGTACCCGTCAGTTCGGCGAAGGTAGGCATCCAGTCCCAGAAAGCACACATAAGGTCGTTGCTCGTTCCCTCGGCCACATGACCTTTCCATGAAACGATCATCGGCACACGAATCCCTCCTTCGTAGAGGTCGCGCTTATAGCCGCGAAAGATACCGTTGCTGTTAAAGAAGTCCGGGTCGGCGCCTCCCTCCTGATGCGGCCCGTTATCGCTGGTAATAACGATCAGTGTATTATCGTACACGCCCAGCTCTTTCAGTTTCCGCACAATCTGCCCGACGTAGACATCGAAACGATAGACCATGGCGGCGAAAGTAGCACGCGGATAAACCTGCGAACAGTAACCGCCCTTTCGGAATGCCGGGCCATCGTCTGTGCCGCGGTGAGGTTTCTCCGGATACATCCCGCGAAACTTACGAATGATGCTGTCTTCAGGTACGAGCAGCTCGGCATGAGGCAGCACACAAGGCACGAAGAGGAAGAACGGATCGCGGTGATGCTCGTCGAGAAAAGCAAGACATTGCTCCTGAATCAGGTCTTGCGCATACGTGCCGAACGCACCGTTATCATTATCGGGAAAATCGATGCGCTTATCATTGTGCCAGATATGGTCGGGATAATAATTATGCGCCAGCAGTTGGCAGTTATATCCCCAGAACTCATCGACGTATTGCCGGTTCGGATCCCCTTCCGAGCCGGGCGATCCTAAGCCCCACTTCCCGAAAGCTCCGGTTGTATAACCGGCCTCTTTAAACAGTTTAAAGAAGGTATTCGTGCCGTGCGGCAGCGGGAATTGTCCTTCGGGCTGCACTTCCTTGTTTCCCCGTATGCAAGTATGTCCCGTATGAAGGCCGGTGAGCAGGCTGGCACGTGAAGGAGCGCTGACGGTCGTGCCCGAATAACATTGTGTGAAACGCATGCCATGCAGCGCCACCCGGTCGATCTCGGGAGTCCGGAACTTCTCTTGTCCGTAACAACTCAGATCGCCGTACCCCAAATCATCGGCAATGATAAAAACGACATTCGGCTTGGCCGTTGTATGCTTCTTGTTTTGCGCCGTGGCTGTTACGCCTGCCACCAGAAGCAGAGAACCGGAAATTAGAACGGCAGGTTTTGCTGCATGTTTCATGATGTCTCTATTTATACGTATAACTCGTTTTACGAATGAATGGCAAACATACAAAAAAATCATGATTTTACCTGCCATTCGGAAAAACGAACCTTATCCTTCTCTCCACAGGAAGGACGTAACACGCAGAAAACAGAACTGCTGCGCTGAATTCACACACGATTTCGGACACGAAAAGAAGCAGGAAACAGATGATAACTTTGCCAAAAATATATCGTATCTTTGGCAACAAAATAGAACATTATAATCACTAAACAATTCGATATGGAAAATACTCGACGCAATTTCTTAAAGAAAGTAACGGCTGCCGGTATCGGCGCCGCAGGATTGGCAGTGACCGATCAGGCCATGGCCACAGTAAGTCAGCCGGGCGAAGTGGCACAGCAGAAGAAGAAACCCGCAGGCAAGTCGGACGGCATGCTACGCTTCGGTTTCATCGGCACCGGTTCACGCTGTCAGGAACACATCAACAACGTATTGGGCATTCCGGGGAACAAGATCGTTGCCATCTGCGACATACAGAAAGTGCCGCTGGAGAAAACACTGAAGCACATCGCCAAGTTCAACGTACCCGAGCCGAAGGTGTACACCGGCGGCGAGCGCGAGTTTGAGAAGATGCTGAATAATGAAGAATTCGACTGTGTGATCATTGCCAGTCCGTGGGAATGGCACGTACCGATGGCTGTCGCGGCGATGAAGGCCGGTGTGCCGTACGTCGGTGTCGAAGTGTCGGCCGCCAATACGGTCGAAGAATGCTGGGACCTCGTCAATGTTTCCGAAGCGACGGGCTCGCACCTGAATATCCTCGAAAACGTATGCTATCGCCGTGACGTGATGGCCGCGTTGAG
>JBHADT010000065.1:0-4274 GCA_041855205.1 Bacteroides sp. | reverse complement strand
GTTGTATTCCGTGTTGCCCCCGCTGAAACGTCCGTAACCGAGCACAATACCGTGATGGCACACGGTATAATCGTTGTCGTGGTCATGTCCACAGAAAGTGCCCATAACATCGCCCTTTTCTTTCATGGCAGCGAACAGTCCGGTATTCAGCTTTCCGGAGCTGGCGTCTTCCAGCCGGTGTCCTATCAATATACTTTCCATCGAAGATGAAGCCTCGCCGTATTCCGGCAGAGGAATATGGAAGAAAGCAAGGGCTGGCAGTGGTTTGCCGCCGTTCTGCATTGTATATCTTTCACTCTGCGAGCGATACCATCCCACTTGTTCGAAACTGAACCACGCATACCCCTTAACATCGGGTAGAAGTGATTCGCGGTGCGAATCCATGCAGTAGAGCAAGGCCGCGTTTTTCCGTCCGTCCTGCGTTTTTACGGTCAGGACATAATCCGAGTCGGCCGGCTGTATGCTATATCGGGCTTGCTGAATGATGGCGGTAAGCTGTGCATTAGTTAGTCCGCGTTCGTTGTCATGATTCCCGAAGAGCATCACAAACGGGATGCCGTGAGCATCAATGCAGCGGACGACAGCTTGTAATGTTGAGTCGGCAGGGCGTGAGTAGATGATGTCACCCGTAACAATAATGAAGTCGGGGTGTTCAGTTGCCACAACCTCATCAATGCATTTCAGTGCCATGGATGCAGCTGGCTTGTGCAGTTTATAATGGAGGTCTGTAAATTGTGCGATTTTAAATTCCCCGCTCTTGTTGAAATGCAGTGCTTGTGCATTAGCGGCTTGTATTACAAGCATAGCCAGGAAGGCTGTCCATATTCTGTTCATGGGTATTGTTCATTTAATGGAACTAAACTGTGCATAACTTACTGCTGATTGTAGCCCTGAACCTTTGCAGAAGAAGGGTATAGTACGTTTCTTCTGCAAAGGCGGCAGGTTATGATACAAGTTTTACCTGTTTCAGGGATGTCAGCGTTTATTCATATCCCGGATTCTGTTTTAGGTTTGGATTACCTTCAAGGGCTTCTTGCGGAATGGGATATATGTATTTATGTGGCTCGGTTACTATTGGCTTGGTAGGGCGGGCTTCGAAAAAATGGCCGAAGCGTATCATGTCCATTCTCCGGTTTTGCCCTTCCCAGTAAAATTCATAACCACGTTCATTGTATATCTTGTCAAGATTAAAGTCAGAGGCCTCTATCTCTTTCACCTTACGTGTCTTGCGTATAAAGTTAAGGTCTTTCAGTGCACCATTGATATCGCCGTCACGATACTTGGCTTCGGCCCGCATCAGATAAGCATCCGTCAGCCGGAAACACTGTACATCATTGTCGCTGCCCCCCGAACTGGTCGTATTCATGTTCGGTGCATATTTGACAACGCGTACGCCGCCGCCTTCGTCGCAATCATAAAGTGTGAAATCACGGTGATAGTTCAAAGTATCTCCCAACCGTGTTTTGATAACCGTTCCGTCGGCCAGATACTGCACGCCTTCGATGAATCCAAGGTTAAACCCAGTCTGCGACTTCATTCTGTCATCACTATAACGCGGGTCAGTGGGATCCCAAGTAGCCAGGAATTCGGGTGTTGTGCAAAAACCATTGTTAAGTTTGGTATAAGGTCCGAATTTTTGGTTATAATGCAACACATTACTTATCCAACTGTCGCCTGACACACCGGCATCCTTATCGTTAATCAGCGGGAAGATGGTTTCGGTCTCATCTCCGTATTTCGCATTGTCGGCCATGAATAGTTTCCACCAGTCGCTGGCCAATTCATACTTACCACTGTTGATGATGTCATCGCATAAGGTGATGACTTCCTTCCATCGGGTCGTCCCGTCCTTAAACTCCGGGCTTGTTCCCGTCCAAACTTGATAGTTCAGGTACAGTTTGGCCAAAAGGAGCTGGGCAGCTGCTTTTGTTGCGTGTCCATATTCAACCTCGCCTTTCTCCTTCATTGCAGGGATGATGGACAGCAAGTCTGCCTCGATTTTGTCAACAGCTCCCTTGCGGTTGAATAAAGTGGGCAATTGCGAGAAATCCGTTTCTTCATAATCTCGGTAAGGTACCTGTCCGAACGCATCGTTGAGGATGAACATCAAGTAAGCACGGATGAAAAGCATCTCGTTCTTGTACTGCTTCACCTCGTCGGTTTCCGCGAGAGAGTTCAATGCCAGCAAGGCTGTGTTACAAGCCGTCATCCCTGCTGTTGCATTGCGCCATATATAGCGTATGTTAGTATTAGTCGGTGAGAAGTCGTGTAGTGTCATGGGTTGGCGCGAGGTGCTTTTCCAATCGCTTCCCCTTGCCGGAATACAAAGTTCATCGGTGGCAAGTTCGAAGTTCTGGAAGAAAATCTCGCGCACGTTGATGTAAGCCGGGGCTATTAGCTTCTCAATGTTGGCAGGGTCTTTGGTGAGTTCCTGCCCGTTTTCCTCGTTCAGTATCTCTTCATGCAGATTGGTGCATGCTGCGTTGAATGCGATGGCCGTTAAAGCCAGCAGATAAAATATTTTGTTCATGTTGTTTCGATGTTATATGTTAGAACTGGATATTCATGCCAAAGCTGATGCTCCGTGCCATTGGATATTGGGTCCAACCAATGCCGAGAGCAGGGATGCCGCCAGTGGAACGGGAAGCATCCACTTCGGGGTCGTAACCGGAATAACCGGTAATGCAGAACAAGTTGTTGCCAGTTAAGTAAATCCGGAGCCTATTGATATAGTTGTTAGGCTTTAGCGGAATTGTATATCCTAAGGTAGCACTGCTCAGTCTGACGTATGATCCGTCTTCGATAAAGCGGTTAGAGTAAACAGCGGCATTTCCGATGGCTTCATCGGAACCGGCAGCATCATAAGTTGTATTGTAGCCAGCTGACATAAAGCTGCGGTTCGACACGACATTGGCTAAATTGTTGTATATATCGTTGCCGAATACACCGTTGAAATTGAGATTCAGGTCAAAGTTTCTCCAGTTGATGTTCGTGCTGAGGTTGGCTGTAAAGTCTGGCTGGGCACAACCGATTTCCCCTATTATCTCTTTCCCGTCTTCGTCTTTCAGGAAGATGCTTTTTCCTTCTTCGTCGAATCCGAGGAAAGTACGTCCCCAAAAAGTTCCTATGGGATAACCGCTTTTGATGATTTGCACTGTCTCCTGATCGAATCCGGGACCGCTGGGTTTACCTGTCGTATAGTATTCAACGGGCAGGTCCTGGATTTCGTTCCTAGCAGTAGAGAGGTTGAATCCCATTTCCCACGTCAGGTTTTTCTTTGCAACGATGCGCCCATTGAGGGCCAATTCGATGCCGTGGTTTTTTATTGTCATGTCAGGGATATTTCTCCATACTGTCGTTGTCGGCGCCGGCGCTGTAGATGGCACTTGCAGGAGTACATCTTTGGTTGTTTTCTTGAAGTAGTCGATGCTGCCGTTCAGGCGGCCACCAAAGAAAGCAAAGTCAAGCCCCAGGTCTACTTGTTCCGTCCGTTCCCATTTCAAGTCGGGATTGGGAGTGCGGGTCAGCGTGATGCCTGGTACGGTATGCCCGTCTACGCCGAAGATTGTACTTTTCCCGGTACTGCCCAACAGCATCTGCGAAATCTTGTTGGGTATTTCTTGGTTTCCAGTGATGCCCCAGCTGATGCGCAATTTAAGGTTGTCAAATACATTGAGCTGTTTGATAAACTCTTCTTCGCTCATTCTCCATGCAAATGCAGCGGAGGGGAAGGTACCGTATTTATTGTTTTCCCCGAATTTGGTAGAACCGTCAACGCGGATATTGCCTGTGAAGAGATAGCGGCCAAGCAGGTTGTAGTTAGCTCGTCCGAAGAACGATTGCAGTTCGTTTACCGTCACGTCAGATGTACCGGTAATCTGGTCTTTCTTGCTTGACAATGCAAGGTCGTATTGGTAAGATATGCTATTTCCGCTAAAGCCCGTTTCATCATACCCGTACAGGTAATCCTTGGTGCGTTGGTACGAATGTCCAAGCAAGAAGTCCAGATTGTGCTTCTTATCTACTTGCAGGTTGTAGGTGAAATAGTTTTCTATCAGCATGTTATGCGCTTCCACGTTGTGCAGGGAGAACATGCCGCCGTCGTCCATGTATATCAGTTCGTCTTTCTGTTCTACTTTCCGGCTGGCCTTCATTTCATCGAAAGCCACGTTGAATTTGTATTTTAATCCTTTCACAACGTCGAGTGTAGCAGTGGCATTGGCAATAACGCGATCGGTTTGTGTCCGGTCGTCAGTCAGGCGAAGCATAGCAAC
>JBHADT010000064.1:0-27535 GCA_041855205.1 Bacteroides sp. | reverse complement strand
TGCAAGATCTTCTACGCCGATATTTTCATAATGCGGATACTTCTGTATCTTCCATCCCCATTGCGCCTCCACTTCGTGCATGATGGGTTCTACAAAGGTGAGCGTGTTTCCGCTCACGGTTTTCACCTGATGGTAGTCGTAGACCTGCACGCCTACGTTATGAAGGTTGGTCATGTAGGCTTGAGGCGTGTAAGGATGAAGTTCCTTGCGTATGAGTACGGGGTCTGTGTTCTTCAAATGCAGGCACACCCAATCGCCTGCGGAGATACCCGCAGCAGAAGATACTTCGACGCTGAAGCTTCCTTTGGCGGCATCGCCCGTTACGTCGGTCAGGTCGGAAAGACCGCTGTTGTGCTTTATCTCCAGCATCACCGGACTGCTCCACAGTTTGGAGGGGTCGGTAAGTGTGTTTTCCACCGCCATGCGGATGGTGGTTTTATCTCGTCCGGCTCCTTTGATTATCAGGTTGTTCATGGTCAGGCGCAACGGGGTATTGTTTTCGCCCGCTCCCTGCAAAATGAATTCTCCTTCGGGGAAGTAGATGATGGCGTTGGCCGAACCCATCTGATAGCGTATCGCGTCGGAATCTTTTCCGCGCTTGGCGCCCATTGCCTCCAGCACTCTGATGAAAGCCGCCCGGTCTGAAATACCGTCGTTGGCTACGGCTCCGTATTGTGTGATGTCGTATATTTTGTAGTTGAGCGTGTTCACATCGGGAGGAGACACTTCGCCGTGTTTATAACCGGCGTACGAGAAGTCGAGCAGAACGTTGCCCGATTGCTTGTTTGCAAACTCATTCCAAGCGGTACAGGCATTTTCGTAGAAACCGGTGGAAAGAAGTTTGACATCCATCTTGACGATACGGATAAAATCCTGGGGTGAGGTTATGACAATGCGTATTTCTTCCTTACGTTCGGCATCCGTTTTCCGGGGAGCCTGTATGCGCAGTTCGTCCTCGGTGAGTTTCACTTCCCACCCTTCGGGAGCCTGAATCATGGCTTCGTTCACTTCACTTTGCTCCACTTCGTAGCAGCGAAGTTCGCCCAAAGGAAACACCTGTTCTTCTCCGGCTCCTTTTATATGAAGAAAGAATGTATTCAGCACCGGAAGCTCCAACCGCTTTCCGCCGGCCGCCAGCGTAACGCTCAGCAACTGCTTGGCGGCATCGTAGTGTACGGATGAGAACACCGAAGCGGCGCTCGTTCCGCTCGAGGGAAATGCCGCAACGCGTTGCCCGCCATTGAGCAAATCGGTGTAGGTGGAACCGCCATCGTAGCTCACTTGCCAATAGCCGTCGGCACTGATACGCATTTGGGGAGATTTGACCGGAGTGCCGCCCGTGCTTGCGGGATAAGCACTGACGGGATGCCCGCCGGCATCGGTCAGTAAAGCGTAATTCTGTCCCTTATCGGTGCTGTATATCCAGTTGCCGTCGGCATTGATACCGATTCGAGGGAAAAGCGCGTCCTGCACATCGCCCGAAACAACCGATAAAGAGTGCCCGTCGCTAAACTCCACCCGGTAACCTTTATCCACGGGTGAGATGCCGACTATCCGTTTGTCCGACAATAGATACGATAAACTCTCGATGGATGTGTTGAATTGTTCCATTCCGCGTTCCAGTTCCACAATGCGTTTTTTCAATGAATCCACGTCGGCTCGCAAATCGTCCGTGTCCGTACAGCCGCAAAATAGCAGCAAGCAAGGGAAAAAGCCAAGAAACAACCGCTTGATGGTCATGTTTTTCATGTTCAAGATGATTTAAGTTGATAACATCGGGCAAAGAAGAGGGAACGGCGTTCCACACTCCCCCGCCGGCATTACAAAGGTAGGGAAAGCAGATAGAGGGAAAGGGTAAAAAAATTCAAAAACCGGGAGAAATCATACAAAGTATCCCTGAAACAAGAAATGAGAGCCATATCTTCTTCCAAAGAAGCGGAATCTGCAATAAGTTGCGTTTCGGTTTGCTTACATCAGAATGGCAACGGGTAAATGACTTGAAAAGAACGGAATGATTGGAGATTTTCCGTATTTATCTCAACCTCAAACCTCGGTTCGGGATAAGAAAACGGCAAAAAATGTACTCACAGTATATTCGGAGAACGACACAAGCACGGTACTCGAACCGTCCGGGTGTGGTTCCCGAACCGTACAAGGAATGTTTCCGGAACCACACGGGCGTGGTACGAACAACGGTTTCCGTCATTTCATAAGATACTGCTTTCCAGTTATTTACAACAATATGGAAAAAGTTCTTCCAAGCGATATATCGAACAGGTTAATCCCGAACTCAGGTTATTTTATAAGTTCTTCGCACAATGCATCCTGAAAGGCGCGTGCCTTACTGCCCGACAGTATGTTCTGATTCATTACGGCAAAGGCAATCAGATGCCCGCCGGAAGCCCGAAGATATCCGGCAAGTGCGTTTATTCCCGTGAAAGAACCGGTTTTGGCATGTACATTGCAATGCGCACGGGTTCCTTTCGGCATACGGTATTTCAGTGTCCCGTCCACACCTCCGACGGGCAAGGATTCATAAAGTATCGTGAATAAAGCAGGATCGGAGTATGCAAACTTAAGAAAGTCTACCAACAGTTCGGGCGAAAGATAATTGTAGTTGGACAATCCGCAACCGTCTGCCAACCTGTATCGTCCGGGTTCGTGTCCCAGTTGTCCGATAAGCGTGTGCAAAACGGCTATCCCATCAGCGGCGGAGACGTATCTGTTTCCGGTTTCCAGCCTACCCAAACGATACAACAACGCTTCTCCGTTCAGATTATCACTCTCCTTGAGCAACTGCCGGATGACAGGTTCCACAGGTGTGTCCAAAGCAGCCATACACACAGCGGATGAATCGGTAGAAAACTGCGCAAAATCGTAACCGGACGTACACTGCACGCCTTTCGCCCGCAGACGTTCCACCAAAGTGTGCATAAAGAAATGCGCCGTCCCATGGACATTGATCGAAGCCGTGCACCGGGTGTTCACGTTACCTCTTACGGTAATCCGGTTATCGTTTCCCAACCAGTTGCGCGAAAGAGCGAAGTTACCCGCTTCGGGAGTGCGGCTGAAGGTCTCGTTGTACACTTCATAATAAGAGGAAACAGGAAAGTATTCCAACAAAGCTGCCTCTCCCCGCTCACCAGGAATGGCGTTCACCGTTACCACACCTTTGTTAAGCATCAACGCAGACAGATACGGTTGATAGGCAGCGGGAGTATCGTCCCAAGCCCATCCGCTACCCCAATACAGGGAATCTTTCATGGAAACGTCTCCGTACACCTTACCTGTAACCGCCGCTATCGGATAGCGAACAACCGTCGCTACCAGCGAATCGAGTTCCCTCTCCGAGAATTCCGGATCGAATCCGCCCACCACATACAAATCTCCGTGCAGGGTGTCGGCATCGAGTACGCCCTTATACCACAGTTCGGTACGAAAAGGCGTATCGGCATCGGCACGTGCAAGTGTGGCAATGGCGGTAAGCAACTTCATGGTGGAAGCAGGACGGGACAACTTGTCCGCATTATAACGGTAGAGGGATTTTTGTGCCGTGAGATCGTAGACAGAGATACCCACATCCGAACCCGAAGGCAGACGTGCGGCAATCAGTGCGTCGATACGTGCGGAAAGCGATGCTTTCGCTCTCTTTTGCGCATACAACGGTAAGGAAAGAAGCAACAAACAAACAAGACAGACATCCGTCACAGCAAACCTAACACTCCCTTTCCCTCTCATAGCGTCCCGCAAGCATGAATCATAAAGCCTCTCTGAATATCTCCCCTACAGTAGGATGCGGAAAAACCACCCGTTTCCATTCGGGAAGCGTAAGTCCCAGTTCGATTGCCATCCCTGCCAGTACAATGATTTCGGAAGCGGGATTTCCCAGCACATGAGCTCCCAACAAACGTTCGTCTGTTCCTACAAACAGCTTGCACACGCCGTTTACACCCTCGTTCTCCGCAACGAAACGTCCGGAATAAGCCATGGGAAGTTGCACCGTGCGGTAAGGAATGGCGGTGGCTCGAAGTGTCTCCTCGGTGTGCCCCACCCCGGCAATCTCCGGATTGGTATACACTACCCCCGGAATGGCACGATAACTCATCTCTTCGCCTAAAGATATTCCATTCAGTTTGCTTACGATAGCGTTTACCGCTACCTCCGCCTCACGTACTGCCGTATGGGCAAGCAGAGAAAAGCCCGTAAGGTCTCCACAGGCGTAAACACCCGGTACGGAAGTCTGCATATACGCATCCACGCGGATATTTCCACGTTCCGTACGCTCCAAAGCAAGGTGTTCCAAACCGTAACCTTTCAGCACCGGGCGACGCCCCACGCTCATGAGCACCCGCCCGGCAATGAGTGATACCATGCCGCTATCATTCTCGCAATCTACCTTCACGAGGAAATCGTTCTCCCCTTCTCCACCTGCGGCGAAAGCCAAAGACGTCACTCGGGTGGCAAGCATAAAGCGAACACCTCGTTTAGTATATTCGGCACGCAGCAAAGCAGACAATTCCTTATCCATTCCGCCTAAAATTTCATCCATCATCTCCACAACCGTAACTTCCGTACCGAGGCTGTTGAAGAACGAAGCGAATTCCATTCCTATGACACCGCCTCCTATAATAATGAGCGAAGCGGGCAGTTCCTTGCACTCCAACGCATCCCGATGAGTCCAGAAAGGAATACGCTCTATACCGGAGATGGGGGGAACAAATGTCTCGGAACCCGTGCAGAGAAGCAGATTGTCGCACTCGTACACCGTACCGCCACACTCCACACGGTTCTTATCCACAATATGCGCTTCACCGTTTACCACCTCCACATTGTGAGCCGCCAGTTTGGCTTTTACGCCCAGTACCAGTTTGCGCACCACTTTTTGTTTTCTGGCAATGATTTTGGGCAGGTCGAAAGAAGCCTCCCGCACGTTTACGGCATATTTGGAAGCATGCTGCGCACAATCGTAGGTTTTTGCGGAATAAAGAAGGGTTTTGGTGGGGATACAACCTTCGTTCAGACATACGCCTCCGAGGGTTTGCTTTTCGAATAAAACGACACTGAGTCCGGCTTTTCCGGCTGCTTCGGCGGCGGTATATCCCGCAGGTCCTCCGCCGATGATGGCTACTTGGTATTTCATATCAATCAAGGTTACTGAAACAGGATGGCAAGTTAATGAAAAGCTTTTGCAATAGGAAACTATGCCTGCAGTTTTTATCCGAATACTCACTCCGAAGAGCTACCACACGTTCAGCATACGCGCGTTCGTTCCATGCGCCTCCACAGGTACTCGATGAATTCTTCTTCTTGCCGGGGTATAAGCGCCACACATCCTCCCTGCCTGAAAGTGAGCAGTACGCAATGCACCAGTGCGAACCTGCCCACACGCATGGAGGATGCCCGCTCTACGGTGTGAATGTCCTCGATGCGCAGGGTTTTGGGGCGGGCAAAGCGTCCGTAGTACAGGAGGAGCGTACCTTCGGGCGTAAAGGTGTAGGTGGTATGTATCAACCGTTCCACAACCAGTACCATCAGGAGCATGACTGCGAATGCTATCAGTCCGAGTTGCTTCCAGAAAGCGAAAAGTAATAAAAATGTCAGTAAAAGGAGGAACAGACAGTGGGCGAAGAGGATTCGCGCATGAAAGATTCGATTCATAAATTCGCCGGTTTTTGCCGCTAAGGTAGTTGTTTTCAATAATTAATACATAGCGGTTGTACGAAGAATGTACTTATTTTGTAGTTTTGCCACAACAAACAAAGATTACTTATGGTAAGAAAATTCGATTTCCTCGTCATCGGTTCCGGCATTGCCGGGATGAGCTTCGCACTTAAAGTTGCTCACAAAGGAAGGGTAGCGCTTATCTGCAAAGCAGGATTGGAAGAGACGAACACGTTCTACGCACAGGGAGGCATCGCTTCGGTAACAGACCTTAGGGTTGACAACTTCGAGAAACATATCGAAGATACGCTCATAGCGGGCGACCGGATAAACAATACGGAAGCTGTGAAGAAAGTAGTGTACAATGCGCCCGAACAGATAAAAGAGCTTATCAGATGGGGGGTGAAATTCGACAAGAAGGAGACCGGCGAATTTGACTTGCATAAAGAAGGAGGACATTCTGAGTTCCGGATATTGCACCATCAGGACAATACGGGAGCGGAAATACAAAGAAGCCTCATCGAAGCCGTGAAGCAGCACCCCAACATCGACATATTCACCGGATTCTATGCGGTGGAAATCATCACCCAACACCACTTGGGCATCATCGTCACACGTCACACACCGGGAATCAAGTGCTATGGGGCTTATGTACTGAACGAGACTACCGGCGAGGTGGACACTTTCCTCTCTAAACTCACCATCATGGCAACAGGCGGCTGTGAGGCGGTATACCGCAACACCACCAATCCGCTGGTGGCAACGGGAGACGGAATCGCCATGGTATATCGTGCCAAAGGAGCGGTAAAAGACATGGAATTCATACAGTTCCATCCCACGGCGCTCTACAATCCGGGCGACCGCCCCTGCTTCCTCATCACCGAAGCTATGCGTGGGTACGGGGGTGTACTGCGCACGATGGACGGTAAGGAATTCATGCACAAATACGATTCGCGACTCTCGCTCGCCCCGCGCGACATCGTGGCACGCGCCATAGACAACGAGATGAAACAACGGGGCGACGAGCATGTTTACCTGGATGTAACCCACAAAAACCCCGAAGAAACCAAGAAGCATTTCCCGAACATCTACAAGAAGTGCCTGTCCATAGGGATAGACATCACCCGCGACTACATTCCGGTAGCTCCCGCGGCGCACTATCTGTGCGGAGGAATCAAGGTAGACTTGAACGGACAGTCGAGCATACGCCGACTGTATGCCATCGGCGAATGTTCGTGCACCGGATTGCACGGGGGTAACCGCCTGGCATCCAACTCGCTCATAGAAGCGGTGGTGTATGCCGACTCTGCGGCACAACATGCCATGAGTGTGGTGGACAGATACGACTTCAACGAAGACGTACCCGAATGGAACGACGAGGGAACCATCTCGAACGAAGAACGTGTGCTCATCACACAGAGCATGAAGGAGGTAAACCAGATAATGGAAGCATATGTGGGTATCGTGCGGAGCAACACCCGGCTTACGCGGGCATGGAATCGCCTCGATATACTGTATGAGGAGACGGAGAGCCTCTTCAAGCGCAGCAAGGCAACGCGCGAGCTTTGCGAATTACGCAATATGATCAATGTCGGTTACCTCATCACCCGCCAGGCGATGGAACGGAAAGAAAGCCGCGGACTGCACTACACCACCGACTATCCTCACGCGGGTAACTGAGGGCATTTCGCATTCGTCTAACCCTTCCCTGCCCAGTACACTCCACCCAGAATCAGTATGGCGCCCGCCAGAGCCATCAACGTGAGCGGCTCGTCCAGAAAAACGGCGGAGCCCGCCAATGTAAACAACGGATTCAGGTAGATGTAGTTGGATGCTTTCAGCGTGCCCAGTTTGTCCAGAACCACGTTCCATACCGCAAAGCACACCAGCGAAGCCAACACGCCCAGGAAAAAGAGATTGTATAAGACAACGGGACGAGTCAGTGTGTCTGCATCCAGACTCAAAGGACGGAACAGGAACACAGGCAGAATGGTGAGCAAACCGTAGAAAAACACCTTGCGGGTGATGAACGTGGCTTTGTATCTTCCGGAAAGTTTCCGGATAATCAGGCTGTAAAAAGCCCATGAAAGGGCGGCAAGGAAAGTAAGAAAATCGCCCAACGGCGAAAGTTTCAGCACGAAACTGCCATTGTAAACAACCAGCGCCACGCCCGCCAACGACAACAAAGAACCTCCGATCAGCCTCACGGAGGCTTTCTCTTTCCTGTAAATCAACAGAGACAAAAGGGTGGTAAGCAACGGAGCGGTACACACGATGAACGATACGTTGTTTGCAAGCGTGATATCCAACGCCGTATTCTCCGTCAGAAAGTAAAACGAACCTCCCGTAACCCCTGCAAGCAGAAGCCACAACTCATCTTTCCGGCTTTTGGCAAAGAGCCTGCGGGGAGAGATGAACCAGATTCCCACGTAAGCCGTCAGAAAGCGAAGCAGAAAAATTTCCTGTGGAGAAATACCCTGTTCTATCAGAAGTTTGGTGGAAATAAACGTCAATCCCCATATCCCTACGGTGAGAACGGCTATCAGATGATAGATGTGATTCTTCTTCATGCGTGCGCTGCAAATAAACCGGAGGACAAAGATAAAGCAATCTTTCATCCCGGCAGAAGAGAATCCGCACTAAATAACCGGAATATTCATATCGCACGGCACAGCAGGATGCGGTCTGCCGGTACGAAGAATCATATTTAAGAACATTCCCGGTAGTTCTTATGTGTATATTTTTCATTCCATCCCGACCAACCCCGTAACAAACTTATCCGACCTGCATGAGAAATAGATTTCCATATCCTTTCAAAAACCTGATAAACAATATATTATAAGAATAAAAAACATACCGTTCATACCGCACCCGTGTGGTTCGGACACCATGCCCGCGCGCTAAAAACAGCGCACCCGTGTGGTTCGGATACCGAGCCTGTGCGGTTTCCGAAGACAAAAAAACAACCGGAGAAGATTCGCACTTCATCCGTAATTTACCACAAAATGGAGTCCGCACGTGAAAGTGTCTTATGTTTTCACGGTTACTTGGCTGTGAATCTGAAAATAAACCTATAACTTTGTGATTTGGTTGACCGTTACCGAACTTTTTTCGGGTAACTTATAAACAAGGTTTTCAATAACATACAAATAAGCATCATCATGGAATACGATTTCAGGGAGATTGAACAAAAATGGCAGAAACAATGGGTAAAGGATAAAACCTACCAAGTAACGGAAGACGAGACAAAGCAGAAATTCTACGTACTGAACATGTTTCCCTATCCGAGCGGAGCGGGACTGCACGTGGGACATCCGTTGGGATACATCGCTTCTGACATTTACGCACGATACAAACGGCTGAAAGGTTTCAACGTACTGAACCCCATGGGATACGACGCATATGGACTGCCTGCCGAACAATATGCCATCCAGACGGGACAACACCCCGAAAAAACAACCGGAGAAAACATAGCCCGCTACCGCGAGCAGTTGGACAAAATAGGATTCTCTTTCGACTGGAGCAGGGAAATACGAACCTGCGAACCCGAATACTATCACTGGACACAGTGGGCTTTTCAGCAGATGTTCGAAAGCTATTACTGCAACGACGCCCAAAAAGCGCTTCCCATAGCCGAACTCATTGAAAAATTCTCAGAGAACGGCAGCGAAGGACTGAATGCCGCCTGTGGCGAAGAACTCAGTTTCACAGCCGCCGAGTGGAATTCGAAAAACGAAAAGGAACAGCAGGAAATACTGATGAACTACCGCATCGCCTATCTGGGTGAAACGATGGTGAACTGGTGCCCGCAACTGGGAACCGTACTTGCCAACGATGAAGTGGTGGACGGGGTGAGCGAACGCGGAGGATTCCCCGTAGTGCAGAAGAAGATGCGCCAATGGTGCCTGAGAGTGTCGGCATACGCTCAACGCCTGCTCGACGGACTCGATACCATAGACTGGAGCGAATCTCTGAAAGAAACCCAAAAGAACTGGATAGGACGCAGCGAAGGAGCCGAAATACAATTCAAGGTAAAGGACAGCGATTTGGAATTTACCATCTTCACCACCCGCGCCGACACGATGTTCGGCGTAACTTTCATGGTGCTCGCACCCGAAAGCGAACTCGTGTCTCAACTCACCACCGAAGCACAAAAAGCCGAAGTGGACGCTTATCTGGAACGAACCAAAAAACGCACCGAACGCGAACGCATTGCCGACCGCAGCGTAACGGGAGTATTCTCGGGAAGCTACGCCGTGAACCCTTTCACGGGCGAAGCCGTTCCCATATGGATTAGCGACTATGTACTTGCCGGCTACGGAACGGGAGCCATCATGGCAGTACCTGCGCACGACAGCCGCGACTATGCCTTTGCCAAACATTTCGGGCTTGAGATTCGCCCGCTGGTGGAAGGTTGCGATGTAAGCGAAGAGAGCTTCGACGCCAAAGAGGGTATCGTGTGCAACTCGCCCCGCAAAGACGCTGTACCTTATTGTACCCTTTCGCTGAACGGACTCACCATAAAGGAAGCCATCGAAGCCACCAAACAGTATGTCAAGGAACATAAATTGGGACGTGTAAAGGTGAATTTCCGCCTGCGCGACGCCATCTTCTCGCGTCAACGCTATTGGGGCGAACCGTTCCCGGTGTACTACAAAGAAGGCATGCCCTACATGATAGATGCCGAATGCCTGCCTCTCGAACTTCCCGAAGTAGCCAAATTCCTGCCCACCGAAAGCGGAGAACCTCCTTTGGGACACGCCACCAAATGGGCCTACGATACAGTGAACAAACGCGTTGCAGACAACAACCTGATAGACAACGTAACCGTGTTCCCGCTCGAACTGAACACCATGCCGGGATTTGCCGGCTCCAGCGCCTACTATCTCCGTTACATGGATCCGCGCAACGACAAGGCGCTTGTAGACAAGAAAGTGAATGAATACTGGAAAAACGTAGACCTCTACGTGGGAGGTACCGAACATGCCACCGGGCACCTGATTTATTCCCGCTTCTGGAACAAATTCCTGCACGACTTGGGCATATCCGCCGTGGAAGAACCGTTCCAGAAACTGGTCAATCAGGGTATGATTCAGGGACGAAGCAATTTCGTTTACCGCATCAAGGACACGAACACGTTCGTATCCCTGAACCTGAAGAACCAATACGACACTACCCCGCTCCACGTGGATGTGAACATCGTTTCCAATGATGTGCTCGATGTCGAAGCCTTCAAAGCATGGCGTCCCGAATACGCTACCGCCGAATTCATCCTCGAAGACGGAAAATACATTTGCGGATGGGCTGTGGAAAAGATGAGCAAATCAATGTTCAACGTAGTGAATCCGGACATGATTGTGGAAAAATACGGTGCGGATACGCTGCGCATGTACGAAATGTTCCTCGGACCCGTGGAACAGTCGAAACCGTGGGATACGAACGGAATCGACGGTGTGCATCGTTTCATCAAGAAATTCTGGTCGCTGTTCTACAACCGCGACGGACAATACATCGTCACCGACGAAGCCCCCACGAAAGAAGAGCTGAAATCCTTGCACAAGCTCATCAAAAAAGTAAGTGCCGACATCGAGCAGTTTTCCTACAACACATCCGTGAGTGCATTCATGATTTGTGTAAACGAACTCTACGGAATGAAGTGCAGCAAGAAGGAAATCCTCTCCCCGTTTGTCATCGCCCTCGCTCCGTTCGCTCCTCATGTTTGCGAAGAACTCTGGCACACATTGGGCAACCCCACCTCCGTTTGCGATGCACAATGGCCCGCATATCAGGAAGAATATCTGGTGGAAGATACGGTGAATTACACCGTTTCTTTCAACGGTAAAGCCCGTTTCAACATGGAGTTTCCCGCCGATGCCGGCACAGAAACCATCCAACAAACGGTACTCGCCGACGAACGTTCGACAAAATGGATGGAAGGAAAAACCGTGATGAAGGTTATCGTAGTACCGAAGAAAATCATAAACATAGTCATCAAATAGTCATCAGCACTAAAGTTATGCGAATCACCAGACCTACCAAAGCGGAAATCACCAGAGAACTCAGGGATTATCTCTTTATTACGTTCGGCATCATCGCCTATTCCATGGGTTGGGCCGCTTTCTTGATTCCCTACCAGATTACGACAGGGGGTACGACAGGTATCAGCGCAATCATTTATTACGCCACAGGATTCCCTATACAATGGTCTTATTTCGTCATCAATGCCGTACTGATGACTTTCGCCATCAAAATACTTGGACCGAAATTCAGCATCAAAACCACTTACGGTATATTCAGCATGACGTTTTTCCTGTGGTTTTTCCAATTACTTATAAACGATGCGAACGGAAATCCCCCGCTGATTCTCGGTGAAGGGCAAGACTTCATGGCGTGTCTGATTGGGGCAGTGATGTGCGGCGTGGGATTGGGCGTGGTGTTCAACAGCAACGGAAGCACGGGCGGAACAGACATCATTGCCGCCATCATTCACAAATACAAGGACGTGACGCTGGGACGCATGATAATGTTGTGCGATATATTCATAATCAGTTCCTGCTATGTAGTGTTTCACGACTGGAGACGCATTATTTTCGGGTTTGTGACCTTGTTTGTCATCGGCTTTGTGCTCGATTACATCATCAACAGTGCGCGTCAGTCGGTACAATTTTTCATCTTCTCCAAAGAATATGAGAAAATAGCCGACCGGATTATCACGGAAACCCATCGTGGAGTGACCGTGCTCGACGGTACAGGGTGGTACAGCAAGAGCAACGTCAAGGTATTGGTGGTACTTGCATACAAACGACAGTCTATTCAAATATTCCGTCTGGTAAAAGATATAGATCCGAATGCTTTCATATCACAAAGTTCCGTAATCGGTGTGTATGGCGAAGGATTCGATCGGTTGAAAGTCAAATAAACATGAAGAAAATAGTATTCGCCACCAACAATGCGCACAAACTGGAAGAAGTAGCCGCGATCTTAAAAGAGCGGGTGAAGCTTCTTAGTCTGAAAGATATAAACTGCACTGCCGATATTCCCGAAACCGCCGATACATTGGAGGGAAACGCGCTGCTCAAAGCACGTTATGTTTACGACAAGTATCACATGGATTGTTTTGCGGACGATACGGGATTGGAAGTTGAAGCCCTGGGAGGAGAACCCGGTGTGTATTCGGCACGTTATGCAGATACAAACAGTCATGATGCACAAGCCAACATGCAGAAACTGTTGTGCAAACTGGAAGGAGTGGAAAATCGCCGTGCCCGTTTCCGCACGGTATTTGCCGTGATTGTAAATGGCAAGGAACATCTCTTCGAAGGAATCGTCCGCGGGGAAATCATTCGTGAGAAAAGAGGAAACACAGGTTTCGGCTATGACCCTGTATTCGTACCTGAAGGATATACACAGACTTTTGCGGAGATGGGAAATGAACAGAAGAACGAAATCAGTCACCGTGCAGTGGCAACGCAGAAGTTGTGCAAGTTTTTGCAGAGTTTGTGACACTACGTTGCAAGCGTTCTCTCCCTTCAAAAGAAAAGCATTAGGCTCGCAAATAAATATTGAGAATAGCGTGCAGTCGATGAGCACAATATTACTCTTCGAAATATATCACTTGCAAATATGTGTTGAAAACGATACATAATAGAATAAGGAAGCACTTCTTGTAGTGTTTCCTTATTTCATAATTATAATTTCGCATAATCCATCGCTACTGAATCAGCTTACCACGGACAGAGTGTTTACTCTGTTACTACGTCTTCGGCAGTTTCTGTTTTCTTGCCCGCCTTATATCCGGCTCTGATATCTGGCAGGATTCCTAATACGATACGGATAAGACAGTGAATTTCATCAGAAACTTTGGCTTCAATGTATCGAAATGCTTTTTACAGATGCATAATTAATAACCTGTCGGCTGAATTGGATTTGCAAGAAATTCACAATGATGAAGTTCCTTTCTCCGCATTCATACAATAAATCAATGAAGAAAAAGTTATTAGTTTGTAAACCTGTTATTTACGAAAAACGAAATTGAAACAGATGATATCACGTGCCGGAGTTCTTTCCATCTTATTTCTTTTCTGCTCATCCGTTATCCGTGCCGGAGGCATAGGCACGTGGCGTAATCACCTTTCATACCACAATCCCACCCGGAGCGAACAAGCGGGAAGCATACTTTACGTGGTTGCCAATGGAGGACTGTATGCCTACGATAAACAAGACAACAGTATACGCACATACTACAAATCGTTCCCGCTAAGCGACACGGATGTGAGTTACATTGCCTACCAACCCACACACCGCACTTTACTTATTGTCTACTCCAATGCAAACATAGACCTTTTGGTAGATGGAGAGGAGGTGTATAACCTGTCTGATTACAAGGATAAACGAATGATGCAGAACAAAACCGTGAACAACATTTGTTTCCATGCCAATCATGCATACCTTGCTACGGCGTCGGGCATACTTGCCATAAACCTGCAAAAACATGAAATCGACAACCACTATGCACCGGACGAGAACATACTTGCCTGCCACGTAGCGGATAACCGAATTTATGCCTCCACCCACACGTATCTGTACTCGGCACAACTCACGGATAATCTGCAAGATAAAAACGTGTGGACAAAAAGCGAAGAAAACGTGTCCGAGTTTCTGAACACGCACAAAGATATACCTTTCAAGGCCGAAATACCTGAAAACATCACTCCGGACAGTCCGTTGCGCAACTTCCCCTACTCGCTCTCTTTCGCAGGCGACCGGCTGCTCATAGCCGGAGGCGGACACATTGCCGACCGTCTGAGACGTCCGGGAACCATCATGACTTTCGAACAGGAACGCTGGAAAAGCTTTCAGGAAGAAGGTATCAAGAACTATACGGGATACGATTATCGCGACATCAACTGTGTGGTGCAAGACCCGAAAGACGATATACATCACTTTGCCGCATCGGCAGGAGAAGGTATCTATGAGTTCCGGAACGGCAGGTTGGCAGAGTGGTACAGCATGCACAATTCACCGCTCGAAAGCGCATTGCCCGGCATAAGCCAGGCAGCCCACTACGTGCGTGTCAACGGACTCGCATATGACGATAAAAACAACCTCTGGATGGTAAGTTGCGAAACAGAACATCAGGTAAGTGTATTCACGAACGACAGACAGTGGATAAGTCTGAGTTATCCCGAAATCAAAGAAGCAAGCAACTTCGGACGCACCATCTTCGACCGCAAAGGATGGTTGTGGGCCACATCATCGCGAATCGAATCGGGAGGACTCTTTTGTCTGGACGTCAACGGAACCATAGCCGACACTTCGGACGACCGTCACCGGTTTATCACACGCTTTACCAACCAAGACGGTACACTTCTCGAACAGCTTGCCGTGTACTGCTGTACAGAAGACAAAAACGGAGCCATCTGGATAGGTACCAACAAAGGACCACTGGTACTGAGTTCCCCCACCCGTTTCTTCAACACTGATTTTTACTGTACCCAAATAAAAGTCCCCCGTAACGACGGAACGAACCTTGCCGACTTTTTACTCGTAAATCAATCCATCAACACCATTGCCGTGGACGGTGCCAATCGAAAATGGGTAGGAACCGCCGACAACGGAGTGTATCTACTGAGTGAAGACGGGTTGGAAACCATCCGCCACTTTACATCCGAAAACAGTCCGCTACTATCCAACAGCATCGAATCCATCGCCATACATCCCCATACGGGCGAAGTTTTTATCGGAACAAGCAAAGGATTGGTTTCGTACCGGAGCGACGCCACGGAAGCCCGCAGTGAGTTTGACAAGAATCAGGTGGAGGTATATCCCAACCCGGTTCGTCCGGAATACGACGGAGTAATTACCGTGACAGGGATGATGTACGAAAGTGACGTGAAGATTACCGACATTTCGGGAAAACTCGTCTTTCAGGGAAAATCGTCGGGCGGAATGTTTACATGGGACGGAAGAAACCGGCAGGGAAAAAAAGTGGCTTCGGGCATCTACATGGTACTGGCTTCCGATTCGTCCGGAAAAGAAGGAATAGTGGCAAAGATAGCCATCGTACGGTAGAAACAAAGCGTCCTGCTCTTACCGCACCCGCACGGTACTCGCACCCGACGGGTGTCGTATCCGTACCAGACAGGCACGATACAATCATCTGCATATCAATGAATTGAAAACCTATTTTCTTCTATTCTCATTTACCTTTTACCACGTAGTATAAAACCAACCGGAAGCATACAACAAGTGAGGTTCCGACAGACGGGAATAGTTTTCGCCGGTTGGAACCTCACTTATTGCAATCGTACCGGAACCTTCCGGCTACGAACGTTATAATCCCAGTTTTTCCGATATTTCCAACATACGTTTGATGGATTTCACCGCCTTTTCCGCCACTGCGGCATCCACGGTTATTTCCGGCGATTCATTCTCCAGACAAGCGTAAAGTTTCTCCATCGTATTCAATCGCATGAAACTGCATTCATTGCAGGCACAAGTGCTGTCGTTGGGCGGAGCGGGAATAAACACCGTCTGCGGGCACTTCTTCTGCATTTCATGCAAAATACCTGACTCAGTGGCAACGATGTATGTCTTTTCGGGATGAGCCACGGCATACTTGAGCAAAGCGGCGGTGGAACCCACAAAATCTGCCAGTTTCAGCACGGCGCCTTTGCATTCGGGATGCGCTATCACCAGCGCATCGGGATGTTTTGCCTTAAGTTCCACAATCTTTTCCACCGAGAACTGTTCGTGCACATGGCAAGCTCCGTCCCAAAGCAACATCTCTCTTCCGGTAATGGAGTTGATGTAGTTTCCCAAATTACGGTCGGGACCGAAGATAATCTTTTCATCTTCCGGAAAACTCTCCACTATCTGCCTGGCGTTGGTGGAAGTAACCACCACGTCCGTAACCGCCTTTACCGCGGCGGTAGTGTTCACATACGATATCACCGTGTGACCGGGATTCCGCTTGATGAACTCCTCGAACTTATCCGCCGGACAGCTGTCCGCCAACGAGCATCCCGCTTCCAAATCAGGTACAAGCACTTTCTTTTCCGGACAGAGAATCTTGGCTGTTTCACCCATAAAATGAACGCCGCACATCACAATGATGTCGGCTTCCGTCTTCGAAGCCCATTGCGCCAAGGCAAGACTGTCGCCCACGTAATCGGCTATATCCTGTATGTCGCCCTGCTGGTAGTAGTGTGCCAGAATCACGGCGTTTTTCTTTTTTTTCAGCTCATTGATGGCTGCTCCGAGATTAGTCATAATTATTATATATTTCTCTTTTAAGAATTAGAAATCTATGATGATGATAATATCCTGTTGATAGTGTGGATAAATAAAAGAGATTTTTCTTGTCTGGTAAGTTATTAGTCTCAAACAATAGGTTATATACGTTTTATTAACCGGTTATTTTGAATCTTTATATTGATAATTAATGATATAACAATCATTTTCAACAAGATGTTTATAAGTGGCAAAGTTAATAACTTTCGATTTATCAACAACGTCCGTAAGGTTGAAAAATATGTTTATACACGCTCGGAAAGTTTTGGTTTATTTTTTTGTGATGTTAATTCGGAAGTAGATATAATGGTTTTTGTGAATATTGCAAGAACTATTTTTGAAAATCTTTCATCAAGCTTTCGACAGTTTTTCAACGGTTATCAACAGGCTTTTCAACGAGTGTTTAAAGATTCCTCCGGTAAAGCGTTTCACTTCTAAAGGTAAAACGTATGGATGTGGGGTGTTGAAATTAGATGCAGGTATCTGCTATGGAATCGGTTTCGAAGCTCTATCTTTGTGAAAAGATTCTGTAAAGCGTGAGATAAGGATTCATAATTGACAGAGATTTCCACATAAAGTTGAAAACCATGCGTAAACTGAAAATAACCGAATTGAACCGCATGACTGCGGAAGAATTTAAGGAAGCCGATAAGTTGCCTTTGACTGTGATTTTGGATAATGTGCGCAGCCTGCATAATATAGGTTCGGTGTTTCGTACCGCCGATGCGTTTCGTGTGGAATGTATCTATCTTTGTGGAATCACCGCCGTGCCTCCTCATCCCGAAATGCATAAGACGGCGCTCGGAGCTGAATTTACCGTAGACTGGAAATACGAGCAAGACACTCTTTCGGTAGTGAACAAGCTGAAGTCCGAAGGATATTTGGTTTATTCCGTGGAGCAGGCCGAAGGCAGTGTGATGTTGAACGACATGTTGCCGGACGTTTCGCGCCGGTATGCCGTGATACTGGGTAATGAAGTGAAAGGCGTCCGTCAGGATGTCATAAACCATTCGGACGGTTGCATAGAGATACCCCAGTACGGTACGAAACATTCACTGAATGTTTCCGTTACGGCGGGCATTGTGATTTGGGACTTGTTCAGAAAACTGAAAGGGTAGGAGTGCCTACGTTTTTTCGTAGGCGGCATGCAAAAGTTACAACTGTCCGCTTTCAATCATCAATATCACGCGTTCGACAAGCGCGTCTTCTCCATGCGGATCGTATTCTCTCTTGAGGCTTGCTCCGAACAGTGCGGCGAAAGTCTGGTAGAAACTCGCCTTGAATGGTCCCATGAACGCTCTCACCAGCTGGTAGGAAGTCTGATTCGTCTGTCTGTCTACCAGTTTTATAAGAAGTTTTCCCTGCGAGAACGTGAGTTTTTTCATCCGGGGCGTATACTGCTGTTTCAAACCTTTTTCCACTTGTTTCATGTGTCGTTCGCGTTCGCGTTTGGTAGGTAATGTTTGCAGATATTCGTAAGTCTCTATGATGGCGTTGTGTATCTCTTTGGATATGGGCAATACTTTTTTCACATTGCGTACCAGCCGGTTGTACTCCTGTTCCTGACGTCTGTTTTTAAATATCAGCGGTTTGAATATGTATACCGTAGATAGCTGTACGCATGGAATCGTATCTCCCTCGTATATGCACATGGGTACGATATAGCCTGCCACATTCCCTGTGTTCTCTTGTGAGCGTACGAAATCCGTTCCGGCAAAAAGCAGGAAGATGAGCAATGACGGGATAAGTGTTCGTGCTTTCATTAACACTGATTATTAAGGAACGGTGTCGGTATGGTTTCACTTAACCGCAAAAGTAAGCGATTATCCGTACATTCCGCCGGAGTGTTACGCTTTTCTTGTTTTGTTAACGAATTTAAGGTATCTTCGTGTCTGTTAAGCGATGGGTCCGGTATGCAATCGTCCTGAAATATCTTCATACGGGACAAATGAACAGAGGTGTAGGAAATGATTGGTTTCAGATGGTGGATTTTGTTGGGTGCACTATGGGGCGTTTCGCTTCTCAACGCGCAGGAAACAGCGGTTTCCCTTCTGTTGGAAGACTTGGAAGCCCTTGCGGAAGAAAATGAGAATAAAGATTGGAGCGATGAACTGGAGGCTCTTTCTTACCGTTTGCAGAATCCTCTCAATCTGAACGAAGCAACCCGTAGCCAGCTCGAAGAGTTTCCGTTTCTCACCGACGTTCAGCGAGAGAATCTGCAGGCTTACATCTATTTGCACGGCCCCATGCAGACACTTTCCGAATTGCAGTTGGTGGAAGCGATGAATTTGCATACCATCCGCTTGCTTACTCCTTTTGTATGCGTACTTCCCCTCACAGACGAACAACGGTTTCTTCCTCTTAAAAACCTGCTTAAATACTCTCATAGCGAATTACTTGCCCGTCTGGATATTCCTTTCTACACCAGGGCAGGATACCGGCGGAATTACCTCGGCACACCGTTTTATCATTCGTTGCGCTACGGAATCCGTTGCGAAGATTATCTGAAAGCAGGTATTACCGCAGAGAAAGATGCGGGCGAACCCATGTGGGCGCTTCACAACGGAAAGGGATACGATTCCTATGGATTTCACTTTTTATTGCGGAACGCCGGCAGGTTGAAGACTCTTGCCATGGGCAATTACCGGCTCGGCTTCGGCAAAGGGTTGGTTTTTGGTGATGCTTTCCGTACGGGTAAGACATACTCTTTGTCCGGTATGCAGGAACAGAAAGGTATCCGTCCGCATGCTTCCACTGACGAATACGAGTATTTTTGCGGAGCGGCTTTGCAGGTAGAGGCGACTTCACGTTTGCTATTCTCCACTTTCTATTCCCGTCGTCTGTTCGACGGAGCATTACGCAACGATACGCTACTTTCCATATCCAAAACCGGGTTGCATCGTACCCATTCCGAAGCGAAAAGGCGACACGCGGCAACCGTACAGCTTGTGGGCGGTCGTGTGGATTACAATCTGAATGCTTTGCAACTGGGACTGACGGGCGCTTACTATGCGTTCGACCATCCTTATTTTCCGGTAACGACGGGCTATTCCCGTTACAGCATCCATGGTAGCCGTTTCCACAACGTGGGCATCGACTATAAGTTTCGTTTCAAAAGGTTTTCATTTTCGGGCGAAGCGGCAACGAATATCGGTGGGTATGCTCTGCTCAACCAGCTTACATACAACTTCTCCATAGGAAGCTTGTTACTTATTCAGCGTCTCTATACGCATCGTTACAATGCCTTGTTTGCCCGCTCTTTTTCAGAAGGTTCTGTCACGCAGAACGAAAACGGATGGTACGTTGCCTGCGAAGTTTTTCCCGTAAAAGGATGGAGGTTGTTTGCTTCGGCAGATTTTTTCTCTTTTCCCTGGTGGAAATATCGCATCAGCAAACCATCCTCTGGTATGGATGTTATGTGGCAGGCGGTTTACACGCCGCAGCAGAACAATTCGATTTCCATCAGTCATCGTTACAAGCAGAAAGAGAGAGATCTTGCGGGACGGCGTTTGCATACCACGTCCGTACGCCATCACCGCTTCCGCTTCCGGTGGACATATACACCCGTGGAAGGTTTTGACTTGCGCACTACGTTCGACTACAACCGTTTTCATCAACACGGACAATCACCGGCAAGCGGTTACTGCTGTACGCAATCCTGCACCTATCGTTTCTCCTTTCCGCTCAAACTCTCTCTTCAGGGAACGTACTTTCATACCGATGATTATGACAGCCGCATTTACATACCGGAACAAGGACTTTTATACACCTTTCATACCCCCTTCTGTTATGGCAAGGGATTTCGTTTCACCACCTCCTGCCGCTACGATTGGAATGCTGCACTGACACTTCTCCTGAAATTGGGACATACGTACTATCGGGATAGGGAGACCATAGGTTCGGGCAACGATCTGATACCCGGAAACAGCAAAACAGACTTGCAAATGCAAGTCAGAATAAAGTTTTAAGGAGTATCTTCTCTGAACAAGCGGATTTGCATCACACGGAATATTCTTTCTTATGCAAAGAAAAACAGATAGATAACGCTTTTTCTACATAAACTGAAAACTTTTAGTAGTTTTGCTTTATTATATAAATAATATATCTAACAGAATAAACAAACCAATCATGAAGAAAACGCTTAAAGTAAGTGCGGTTGTGCTTGGCATCATTGTATTGCTATTGCTGTTGATACCTTATCTGTTCAGAGATAAGGTAGAGTCTCTGGTGAAATCGGAAGGAAACAAAATGCTGAATGCCCGGTTCGATTTTGACAAACTGGATATCAGTCTCATTACGAATTTCCCCAAGGCATCCATTACCCTTAAAGACTTTTGGCTGAAAGGAACGGGTGAATTTGAAAACGATACGCTGGTAAAGTCGGACGAGATAACCGTCGCGGTGAATCTGTTTTCCTTATTCGGTAGCAGCGGGTACGACGTGACTAAAATCGCACTTGTGGGCACTCGCCTGCATGCCATCGTGTTGCCTGATGGGAAAGTGAACTGGGATGTAATGAAAACCGATTCGCTTGCTGACCCGTCGTCGGAAGAGAAATCGGAGGATTCCCCTTTCAGAGTGAAGCTTAAAAGCGTGGTTATTGAAAACATGCGGGTAATCTACGATGACCGACAGGGAAACCTTTTCACCGATATAGACCGTTTGAATGCCGACTGTTCGGGCGATTTGGGCAGTGAGCGGACCATACTGAAACTGAAAGCGGAATCGGGAGCTTTTACCTGCAAGATGAATGGAATTCCGTTCTTGTCGGATACGCGCCTGCAAACTGAGATGGATGTAGATGCCGACCTTGTGGCGAACAAATATACCTTTAAGGAAAACATCGTCAGGCTCAACGCCATTGAAGCGCAGATAGACGGATGGGTGAGCGTAAACGAGGCGGACATGGAAATGGATTTGAAGCTGAATACGAAAGACGTAGGGTTTAAGGAAATTCTTTCTCTTGTGCCGGCCATATATAATAAGGAATTTGCCGGACTCAAGACCGATGGTATGGGAACGCTTACGGCTTGGGCAAAAGGTATGCTGTCAGATACTTCCGTTCCCGCTTTTGCGGTGGATGTGCAGGTGAAAGATGCCATGTTCCGTTATCCTTCGTTACCTGCAAGCGTGGAGCAGATAAACCTCAGCGCCGCATTGCGCAACCCGGGAGGAAGTCCGGATTCGACCGTGCTGGACATTCGCCCGTTCACGTTCAGCATATTGAAAAACCCGGTGAATGTGGAAGCGGAAATAAAGACTCCCGTCAGTGATCCGGACTTCCGTTTCAAACTGAAAGGAGTGCTTGACTTGGCTACTGTGAAGCAGGTATATCCTCTCGAAGATATGGAACTGAACGGTATCATCCGCTCGGACATGAACTTTGCCGGACGCATGTCGCATGTGGAGAAAGACGAATATAACCTGTTGGATATATCGGGCAATTTGCTTCTCGCCGATATGAAGTTGCGGATGAAAGACATGCCTGATGTGGACATTCTATCCACCGACTTGGTGTTCAATTCCAGACAGCTTACGGTGCAGAACGTAACGGCAAATGTGGGCGAGAACGATTTTTCGCTGAACGGCAGCCTGAGCAATTACATGAATTACGCGCTGAAAGACGGTACGCTCATCGGAAAGTTGAAGTTCAGTTCGAAGAAACTGAATCTGAACGACTTCATGAAGACGGATACGACAGCTGTCGCCAATGCCGGCGGGCAGGCTGCGGAGAGCATGGGCATTGTGGAAGTTCCCGCCAATCTGAATTTGGAGTTGGACGCCAAACTCAACGAAGTACTGTTTGAGAAGATGAAGTTTACCAACGTGCAAGGCAAGATAGTGGTAAAAAACGCTAAGGCGGACATGACCGGTCTTTCCATGGGAACTATGGGAGGCAGCGTGGTGATGAACGGATATTACTCTACGGAGGATGTGAAGAAACCCCGTCTGAATGCTTCGTTTGCGTTGAAGGACGTAAGTTTCGCGCAAGCATATAAAGAATTGGATATGGTGAGGCAGTTGGTTCCCCTCTTTGAGCAACTTAAAGGTACGTTCTCCGGAAGCGTGAAGGTGGATACCGATCTGGATGCCACGATGAGTCCGCTGCTTGAAACCATGCAGGGAAGCGGAAGCTTGTCTACACGCGGCTTGAACCTGAGTGGCGTGAAGGTGATAGACCTCATTGCCGAGGCGGTGAAACGACCCTCCATGAAAGAATTGACGGTGAAGGATATGACGTTGGACTTCACCATTAAGGATGGCAGGGTGTCTACTAAACCTTTCGATATCAAGTTGGGAGATTATCTGTTGAATCTTTCCGGAACTACCGGACTCGACCAGAGCGTAGACTATGCGGGAAAGGTGAAATTGCCCGCTTCAGCCGGTTCGATTGCCCAACTTACCACTTTCGATTTGAAGATAGGCGGTACGTTCACCTCTCCGAAAGTGAGTGTGGACATGAAGAGCATGGCGTCGCAGGTAGCCGCTTCGGTGGCCAATCAGGCGGTGAACAAGTTGGGTGAGAAGTTGGGCATAGACTCTACGCTCACTGCCAACAAGGATTCGTTGAAGAAGAAAGTAAGCGAGAAGGTGACGGAAAAAGCGCTTGATTTCCTGAGAAAACGTATCAAGTAAAAACTATGAGCATTCTGTTTTCTTCGCCTATTTTCGGTCCCGTTCATTCACGGCGGCTGGGGGTTTCGCTGGGAATAAACCTGTTGCCCGCCGACGGGAAGGTGTGCTCTTTCGACTGCATTTACTGCGAATGCGGGCTTAACTCCGTGGGTCGCGGTTCCCAGCCGCTTCCCACCCGGGAGGAGGTGCGCTCGGCATTGGAGTTGAAATTGCGGGAGATGCAGGCGAAAGGTCCTTCGCCCGATGTCATCACTTTTGCGGGCAATGGCGAGCCGACCATTCATCCCCGTTTTCCCGAAATCATCTCGGACACGCTGGAGTTGCGCGACAAGTACTTCCCCGCCGCAAAGGTGAGTGTGCTCAGCAACTCGATGCTTATCCACCGTCCTGCGGTGTTCGATGCGCTGAACAGGGTGGACAATTGTATTCTGAAGCTCGATACGGTGGATGAAACCTATATCGACATGGTAGACCGTCCTGTGGGAAGCTATTCGGTGCGTACCATGATTGAGCGTCTGAAAGCGTTCGGGGGGAAGTGCATCATACAAACCATGTTTCTGACAGGTACTTACGGGGGAAAGGATGTGGACAATACGTCGGACCGCTACGTGCTTCCCTGGATAGACGCGCTGCGCGAGATAAATCCGCGTCAGGTGATGATTTATACGGTGGATCGCGATACGCCCGATAAGAATTTGCGCAAGGCGACACCCGGCTCGCTCGAGCGCATCGCTACGTTGGTCCGGGAGGCGGGTATCCCCGTGAGTGTATCTTATTAAAAAAATATGCCATGCGACGCATGGCATATTTTTTTAATTATTCTTTCTCGTTCCGGTGAGCTTCCACCAGTTGTCCGGCTCTTTCCAGCGCCATATTGATGTTGGAGCAAATGTTTTCTTCGCCCAACAATTCATAGAATCCCGATTTTTCCAGTGTTTGATGCACTTTTGCATTCACGCCCGAGAGTATGATGGTGGTTTTTTCACGCTGTGCCATCCGGCAGAGGTTGGTCAGGTTGTAAATTCCCGTAGAGTCGATGAAGGGTACCTTACGCATGCGTATGATTCGCACAACGGGTCGTTCGCCCAGTTGCAACATGATTTCCTCGAATTTGTTTGCCATACCGAAGAAGTACGGTCCGTTTATTTCGTATACCTCCACACCTTTGGGAATGATGAGGTGTTCTTCGTTGGTAGCGATGTCAAGTTCCTGGTTGGGATTTATTTCGTCTTTAATGACGGAAATCTCGGTGGTTTCCATCACACGCCGCATGAAGAGTACGCAGGCAATCACGAGTCCGACTTCGATGGCTATCGTCAGGTCGAAAATAACGGTAAGCAGGAAGGTAATGAGCAGCACGGAGACGTCCGACTTCGGATTACGGAGCAATTCCTTGAATGTGCGCCATCCGCTCATGTTGTACGAAACCACCACCAGTACGCCTGCCAGACATGCCATGGGGATGTATTTCGCCAGCGGCATGAGGAAGAGCAGAATAAGCAGCAACACTACGGCGTGCACCATTCCTGCCACGGGAGACTTTCCGCCGTTGTTGATGTTTGTCATCGTACGGGCAATGGCTCCCGTGGCGGGAATACCTCCGAACAGAGGTGTCACGATGTTGGCGGCTCCTTGCGCAATGAGCTCGGTGTTCGAGTCGTGTTTGTCGCCGGTTACACCATCGGCAACCGCCGCCGAGAGCAGCGACTCGATGGCTCCCAGTACGGCTATGGTGATGGCTACGGGAAACAGACTTTGAATAGCCTGCCAGTTGAGCGCGGGTATGGCGGCGTCGGGCAGTTCGGATTTGATGCTGAAGCGGTCTCCGATGGTTTCCACACCCTCGACGCCGGCGTAATTTTTCAGTAGGTGCACCACCAGTGTAATTGCCACGATGGCTATCAGCGAGCCGGGTATCCTCTTCGAGAACCTCGGCGTGATGGCTATGATGGCTATGCTGGCGATTGCCACCGCAGTGTTCCATACGTTTATTGTGTGGAAGTGGTTGAAATAGAGCATCCATTTACCCACGAAATCTCCCGGAATTTTTTCGTTTCCGAATTCAAGTCCGAAAACATCCGCCACCTGCGTGGTGAAGATGGTGACTGCGATGCCGCTGGTAAATCCTACGATGATGGGGTAGGGGATGAACTTGATGACGGCTCCCAGTTTGAATATGCCCAGCAGGATGAGCATTACGCCTGCCATGAGGGTGGCGACAATCAGTCCGGTTTCGCCGTATTGCTGAATGACGCCGTACACGATGACGATAAACGCGCCCGTGGGACCGCCTATCTGCACTTTACTGCCTCCCAAAGCGGAAATGATGAATCCCGCTATGATGGCGGTTATGATTCCTTTTTCGGGCGATACTCCCGAAGCGATTCCGAAAGCAATGGCAAGCGGAAGAGCCACTATACCTACGATGATACCTGCCATGAGGTCGGCGAGGAAGTTTTCTTTGGAGTAGTTTTTCAGTGTCTCACACAGTTTGGGTTTACATACGAATGATTTCATTCTCGATGATGATTAAGTTTGTTTCCGGTTTCCGAATCGCCATTCCGGAGGATGTGGACGGCGATGTTGCAGGGTTTAGTGAGACCGCAAAGTTATGTAAAATAATTATACGTTGATATCCGGTGCGTGATTTTGCGTCGGAACATTCGTTTTTACTCCCTGTCTCGCCGCTTCGGACTTTGAAAATCAGGAGCATATCGCCTTTATGAAGACAAACCGGACCCCATCGGAAAGACACATCTTTTGGGCAGTCTGCCGCTTTTCGGCGGGGTCATTTACACCCGCTGCCGGTAAGTGCCGGAAGCACTTGTGAAGTGCCCGGAAAACGACACAGGTGCGGTACTCTTACCGCACGGGTCCGGTATTCGAACCGTACAAGGGTGTTTCCCGAACCACACGGGCACGGTACGGATAGCGTTTTCGTTTATTCTTAAAAGCAATCTTTTCTTCTTCACGGTTCGCGTTTCTCGCACGGAATCATTACTTTTGTTTCAGTGACGTGATTTTACTAACTAAATACTACTGATTATGACTAAAAGTGTGAAAGGTACTCAGACCGAAAAGAATCTGTTGACATCCTTCGCAGGAGAATCGCAAGCGCGCATGCGTTACACTTACTTTGCCAAGACGGCGAAAAAAGAGGGTTACGAACAAATTTCGGCTATCTTCATGGAGACGGCGGAACAGGAAAAGGAACATGCCAAACGTATGTTCAAATATCTGGAAGGAGGTATGGTGGAAATCACCGCCACTTATCCGGCGGGCATCATAGGCTCTACACTCGAAAACCTCAAAGCCGCCGCAGCGGGCGAGCACGAGGAGTGGACGCTGGACTATCCGCACTTTGCCGATGTGGCCGAGAAAGAAGGATTCTACGAGATAGCCGCCATGTATCGCAACATCTCCATCGCCGAAAAGGCGCACGAAGAGCGTTATCTCGCTTTTGTAAACAACATCGAGCAGGCAGCCGTGTTTGCCAAGGAAGGCGAAGTGGTGTGGCAGTGCCGCAACTGCGGATTCGTGTACACCGGCGCCGAAGCGCCTGAGGCATGTCCTGCCTGTCTGCATCCGCAAGCCTATTTCGAGGTAAAAAAAGAGAATTTCTGATTTACGTAATCCGGAATAAACGGTTCGTTTGGAGAGTGTCCGTACACAAAGCGGGCGCTCTCTTTGTCTTTGTTGAAATTTGTAAGAAAAAAATCTGGCAAAGGAACATATCGTTATAATAATTTTGGGTATTTTCGCAAAATAGTATTCTAATAATCATTTTAATGCGACATTTATGGAAGCACAGAAAGTAGATGCCTTCATCATGGCGAACAACAAATTCTTTAAAGACTATCAGATAGCTTCGCTCAGGGAGATGCTGTTGGCGGCCGATGACTCGAAATGGACTTTTATACAGACCTTACAGTTCAAAGACCCCACC
>JBHADT010000063.1:0-4993 GCA_041855205.1 Bacteroides sp. | reverse complement strand
GACACAGTTTAATTTACACTCTCGATGGTGGAGTGGTTAAGTACCAAGTCGATGTAATGCTTTCTTCCTTTGCCGTCGGTGTGGCGTTCGTTGTCTTCCAATATCATGGCGATGTTCATGACAAAGCGCGCCTGCATCAGATTCCAGTTGTTGTGAGGAACCCCGTTGGCAACGATGTTGTCTGCCCATTTCTTGAACGCTGCAGTGTAGATGTCCATCTTCTCCGCATGCCGGGCGCTCAGATAAGGCTGAAGGAAATCATACAACGGAACTATCTCATCCAGAATATCCTCGTGAATCACCTCGAAAGAAGACATCCCGACCAGCGTTTGCTGGTGTCCGTGGTTTAAGTCCACAGGCACATTGCGGTAGTATATACCTTGCATGTAGGTATCGAATACGCCCGCCGACAGCTTGCCATATGCTTCCTCGCCTGTGAGCCAGTAAAGGAAAGCGGCATCTTTGGCAATTCCCATTATCTCTCGATTCAGGCTTTCTATGTTGCGTCCGGTTTTGGAGGGGTGCACGGACTCCATCGGTTTCTCCGGCAGGGAGTTGTTGCGAAAGGTTATGTTTCCTCCCTGGTCGTCATAAGGAACCACGTCTTCCAGGCTGGGACGGGTGTGAGTGGCAAATGTTCCGCGGGTACCCGTGTAGCGCACCGTGGGGACGGGGGCTCTCTCACCGCCCGCATGGTCGAATGCCTCACCTTTTATATATACGTCCGTGGCATGAGACTCCCAATACATAGCCAGGCGAGAGAGTAGCCATTCCGGTTCTTGCGCTACAAGACCGAGATAAATATCTACTCTTTTCTTTATCTTTTCAAAGACTTCCTTAGCTTGGGATTCCTCCCGGATTAGCCGTAAAACATCGTCTTTACCGTTCTCGCCGGTAAGATAACGGGGATATCCTTGCGGAAGCTGTATCTCCGAAACGGATATCTGTGCGTGTAATGATGCGCTGAAAAATAGTAGAATGAGTAAGGGAAATCGTTTCATTTCATTTTTTTATTATATAACGTAAGCGTTCATGGTTTTGTATGTCCTGAAGATACTTCCATGAAATTGCTGTAATGTGAATCCCATCTTGTCTGAAGATACGGATGAAAAGAGCTTTCTACTTAATAATAAAGAAAATCCGCGAGCATATCGTGAGCGGGAACATTCGGATGCGAAGAGATTCGGATAAAAAATCGTCTGCCTCGTGGCTGAAACAAATGTAAAAGTGGAATGTTTGATGTGTTTTTAGGGAACTTATTGTTCTAAAAATTCTTATTTATGCAATAAATAGCTATTTTTGCACCCTTAAAAGAGATAATCTTGTAATCAGACCATCTGCCGGGTGAACCGGAGGAAGAAGATTGGTGTTCCCTGCCGGGTAATAAAAACTTTCCCTCGTTCCCCTGCTATGGGACAGATGACTTGTAGGGAGTTTGTGAAGCTGACATGCAGACTCGACGTAATTTAAGAAAACAACATGATGGAAACAGCCCAATTGTTACTATATTGTCCGGATAAACCGGGGATTTTGGCGGAAGTAACGGATTTTATAACAGTCAATAAAGGAAATATTATCTACTTGGATCAGCATGTGGATCATGTGGAGAATATCTTCTTTATGCGTATAGAATGGGAGTTGAAGGAATTTTTGATTCCGCGCGAAAAAATAGAGGATTATTTTGCCACGTTGTATGCCCAGAAATATGAAATGAGTTTCAGGCTTTACTTCTCCAACGTGAAGCCCCGTATGGCGATATTCGTTTCCAAACTTTCTCATTGCTTGTTCGACCTTCTGGCAAGATATACAGCCGGCGAGTGGAACGTCGAGATTCCGCTCATCATCAGCAATCATCCCGATATGCAGCATGTGGCTGAACGGTTCGGGATTCCTTTCTATGTATTTCCCATCACGAAAGAGAATAAGCAGGAACAGGAGCAAAAGGAGCTGGAGATTCTGAAGAAGCATAAAGTAAACTTCATCGTGCTGGCAAGATACATGCAGGTGGTTTCGGAACAGATGATTAATGCATATCCCAACCGGATTATCAACATTCACCACTCTTTCCTGCCAGCCTTTGTCGGCGCCAAACCCTATCATGCCGCTTTCGACAGGGGGGTGAAGATTATAGGCGCCACCAGTCACTACGTGACCACCGAACTGGATGCAGGTCCTATCATCGAGCAGGATGTGGCTCGCATTACGCACAAGGATATGGTAGAGGATTTGCTGGTGAAAGGAAAGGACTTGGAAAAGATAGTCCTGTCGCGTGCGGTACGTAAGCATATCGAACGCAAGGTACTGGTATATAAAAATAAAACGGTAATCTTCAACTGACATACCCTATGGAAGTGGCAATCGTAAAATACAATGCAGGAAACATCTGCTCGGTGGAATATGCCTTAAAACGTTTGGGTGTGGAACCTCTGATTACGGATGACAAAGAGGTTCTGCGAACTGCCGATAAAGTAATCTTTCCCGGTGTAGGAGAGGCGGAGACCACCATGAGGTTTTTGCGGATGACGGGTATGGATGTATTGATAAAAGAGTTGAAACAACCGCTGCTCGGAATCTGTCTGGGAATGCAGCTGATGTGCTCCCGCTCCGAAGAAGGCGATGTGGATTGTTTGGGTATCTTCGATGTGGATGTAAAGCGCTTCGCTCCCCAAAAGCAGGAAGATAAAGTACCGCACATGGGTTGGAATACCTTGCAAGGCACCCGGGGAGCACTCTTTGATGGTATCGGGGACGAGGAGTACGTCTACTTTGTTCATAGTTATTACGTGCCTGTGAATGAGCATACCGCGGCCGTAACGGATTATATACATCCGTTCAGTGCAGCGTTGCATAAAGGAAATTTCTATGCCACGCAGTTCCATCCCGAGAAGAGTGGAAAAGTAGGAGAGCGTATCTTGCACAATTTTCTTGAATTATAAACACTTTGACTGTGGAGAACGGCATATGATAGAACTGATACCTGCCATCGACCTGATTGACGGAAAATGCGTACGCCTTTCGCAAGGCGACTACGGGAGTAAGAAAGTGTATGATAAAGATCCGGTTGAAGTCGCAAAGAGATTTGAAGCATTAGGCATTACGCGCCTGCATGTGGTAGACTTGGATGGAGCGGCATCACAACACATCGTGAATCATGATACGCTGTACCGGATAGTTACGCGAACCTCGTTGGTGGTGGATTTCGGTGGCGGACTGAAAACCGATGATGACCTGCGCATAGCCTTTGAGTGCGGAGCTCAAATGGTCACCGGCGGTAGTATATCGGTAAAGAACCCCGACGTGTTTACCGGTTGGATAGAACGTTTCGGCAGTGAAAGAATCATTTTGGGGGCAGATGTGAAAGACTATAAGATAGCCGTCAACGGTTGGAAAGATGAGACGGTCTGCGAACTTTTCCCCTTCCTGCAAACGTATCTGAATAAAGGTATAAGCAAAACCATTTGCACCGATATTCGTCGGGATGGAATGCTCGAGGGACCTTCTCTGCTTTTGTACAGGGAGATTCTGGAAAAACATCCGGATTTGTATCTGATAGCCAGTGGAGGCGTAAGTTGTATGGATGATATTCGCGCTCTGGAAGCCGCAGGAGTTCCCGCCGTAATTTTCGGTAAGGCATTCTACGAGGGGAGAATAACTCCCGAGGAGTTGGCTGAATTTGTAAAACATAATCAATAGAAAGCTTATCATGTTGGCGAAAAGAATAATTCCTTGTCTGGATATAAAGGATGGACAGACGGTCAAAGGTACGAACTTTGTGAACCTGCGGCATGCCGGAGATCCGGTGGAGTTGGCGCGTTCTTACAGCGAACAGGGTGCCGATGAACTCGTATTCCTTGATATTACGGCAAGTTTCGAAGGGCGCAAAACGTTCACGGAACTGGTGAAGCGTATTGCGGCGAATATATCCATACCATTCACCGTCGGCGGCGGAATCCATGAACTGAACGATGTGGAACGCCTGCTCAATGCGGGTGCGGATAAGGTTTCGATAAACTCCTCGGCTCTTCGTCGTCCTGAACTGATTGATGAAATAGCCGGAAACTTCGGTTCGCAAGTGTGCGTGTTGGCTGTGGATGCTCGCGAAACGTCCGGCGGAGAGTGGAAATGTTATCTCAACGGCGGGAGAGTGGAAACGGAGAAAGAACTTTTTGCATGGACAAAAGAGGCTCAGGAACGTGGAGCTGGCGAAATTCTGTTTACAAGCATGGATCATGACGGTGTAAAGACTGGTTATGCGAACGAAGCGTTGGCACGTTTGGCGACTATGCTCTCCATACCTGTTATTGCATCCGGCGGTGCAGGAGAGATGACGCATTTCAGGGATGTCTTTCTACAAGGAAAAGCGGATGCTGCATTGGCTGCCAGCGTTTTTCATTTCGGGGAAATAAAAATTCCCGATTTAAAATCTTATCTTTGCGCCGAAGGTGTCTCTATTAGAGGTATATAAAAGGATGAACACATGAATTTAGATTTTGATAAATTGGGCGGATTGCTTCCGGCTGTCATACAGGATGCGAATACCGCAAAGGTTCTGATGCTGGGCTTTATGAATAGCGAAGCCTATGCAAAGACCATAGAAACCGGTAAGGTTACCTTCTATAGCCGCACCAAACAGCGCCTATGGACGAAAGGAGAGGAGAGCGGAAATTACTTGCAGGTAGTTTCAATCAAAACCGATTGCGATAGAGACACGTTGCTTATTCAAGTTCATCCCGTGGGACCTGTATGCCACACCGGTGAAGATACCTGCTGGGGCGAAACGAATGAACAACCCGTTATGTTCTTGAAACTTTTGCAAGATTTCATTGACAAGCGTTATCAAGAGATGCCCGAAGGTTCTTATACCACAAGTCTGTTTCGTTCCGGAATCAATAAGATTGCACAGAAAGTAGGTGAAGAAGCGGTGGAGACTGTTATCGAGGCGACAAATGGAACAGACGAACGTTTGATTTATGAGGGAACGGACTTACTTTAT
>JBHADT010000062.1:0-6764 GCA_041855205.1 Bacteroides sp. | reverse complement strand
CAGATAGAGAATAAGATAGAAAATGAGCCTATTTTATCGAAATTCCATCATTCCGGAGAGTGGAAACCGATAGATGAAGATTGGAAGATGCTTACACAAATTGTTGATAAAACATATAATGGGTTTACTTATCGTTTAAAGGTAATTGCTCCTTCTCTTGAAGAACGCGATATCAGGGCATGTTTGTTGCTTAAAATCGGGGTCAGAAGAAAAAATATAGCTCCTTTGCTTTTTATGACGGAATCCGGCGTATCCATGCACCATGTTCGGTTGTATAAAAAGATAACCGGTCAAACAACAAAATCATCCATACCTTTACATGACTTTATACGGGATTTCTAAAATCATGTAGACTGTCACAAAAAAATCACACTTTACCAGAGTATAAATATGACATTTTTGTGACAGTCTTTTCTTGTTGAAAAAACAACATGATCTTTAGATTTGCGAATATGTTTATTTTATCAATGATTAAAACAGTAAAAAAATGAAAAAGATTATTGGCATTACATTTTTATGTATTTTTTCTTCCACATTGTTTGCGCAGTTAAAGGTTTCGCATGATGGAAAGGTAAGTATTGGAATTACTCAACCTCCCGTTTCTAATTTTGCTGTAGGCGCACCGGGGTATCCTCATATGCGAAATATATTTGAAAGTGACATAGTAACGATGATTATTAATGGAAAAGGAAAGAGTCCTTATCATCTAAACTATTGGGGTACGGCGCTTATGGCTAGGAATGTGGTTTCATCTGCTCGTGGAGATATAGGGATTGATTGCGCTGTATCAAGTCCTTCTGCATTAAATTCGGGCCGAGCTATTGGGATTGTGGGTACGGCCGCCAATGCGACACCCGGTTATAATTATGGAGTAATCGGTAATCTGAACGGAAGCAATAATGGTACAGGTATTTTAGGAACAATCGGAACGCTTCAAGGTATTTATATTGACGGAAAGTATGCCGGATATTTCAATGGTAATGTAAAAGTCACAGGAACAATTACTGGTACGGTAACAGGTAATTCGGATATCCGTTATAAACAAAACGTAGAAGAAATAGGTAGTAATGGTATAGTTTCTGCATTGGGGAAGCATCAATACTCCGTTTTGGATAAGATCACGGCTCTCCGTCCGATATCATATAATTATAAACAAGTCTATTTTGAACCACAAAGCGATACGTTGAAATCGAATAAGCGAGGTTTATTTGATGAACATTCTCTAATGTTCCGGAAAAAACATTTCGGATTGGCTGCTCAAGAGTTGCAAAAAATATATCCTGAGTTGGTTTATGAAGAAGATAATGGTTACTTATCGGTTAATTACATTGAAATTATTCCTCTTCTGATACAATCCATTAAAGAGTTAAAGGCAGAAGTCGATCGTTTATCATCCGGTTCTGTACGATTACAGTCCGGCATGTTATCCGATGAAATATCTAACATTTCCAATGCCGTGCTGTATCAAAATACTCCCAATCCATTTACGGACCGTACGGAGATCAAATTTTTATTACCTGAAAGTATTCGTAATGCTTCCATTTGTATTTTCAATATGCAGGGGAATATGGTAAAGCAAATATCCATAAATAGTGATCAGCATTCAGTTATTGTGGATGGGCTTAAATTAGGTCCGGGAATGTATTTATATTCTCTGATTGCAGAAGGGAAACTTGTTGATACAAAACGGATGATTTTAACCAAATAGCAGAGCAAAAGTAATAAGACCATGAAAATGATTGTATTGATAAGAAAGTGTATATTCTTTATTTCTTTCGCGTTTATTATTTGTCGATTATCCGCGCAACAAAATCAAAAAAAAGAAATAGAAAAGGATCGTACCGTAAAACAGGAGGTGGATAGCAGCTCAACGGTCATACAACTTAGGTCGTGTGTTAACAGTTTTATCAATCAAACCATTTCATCTCATCAGACCGTATATGGCTGTAGTAATTTAACAGTTCGTGATGTGAGGGTGTTGAGTGGGGGGAATTTATCTCTTATGGCACCGGGTGAAATAATTATCAATGGAGTTTTCGAGGTGATGAAAGGAGGAGTATTGAATGTCGGTACTACAGTAAATCCTCCTCCTCCTCCCCCGCCTGCACCGTCAACTTTCCAATACTTGTATGATGCATCCGGTAATCGGATTGCACGCCGTCTTGGTTCTGTAAAAAGAACTGAAGATGAATATAACAGATGAAAAATATATTGGAGAACATACGTGAAAAACTTTTCATTCATTGATTTTATTAGAATAAATATGAAACCAATAACGATAACTATTTATATAATATGTAGCTGTCTTATCATTGGAATGACAGGATATGCACAGAAGACGAATGTTTATACAGCTGAAAACGAGGTTTCCTCGGACAATTATAATCCATCCGAATATCGTATATGGGGAAACTATCATAATGAAAAAGAGGGTGCTAATGAGTTTGATGCGTGGCAACTTCCTTCTTTCTATTACAATATGTTAAAACCTCAATTGAAAAATAAATATCCGCGGGAAGAGAAAAGAACTTTTTCACCTGCCTCATTGTCAAGAGGTATGGCCGTCGGTGCGACAGCCGGTATGGCTGAAATTACTCTTACCGGAGCAGCTAGTTATAGTGTTCCGATCGAAGTACCGGAAGGTATTAACGGATTTAAGCCTGATATATCTGTGCGGTATAGTAGTCAATCGGGTGTCGGTTTATTGGGATACGGATGGAATCTGTCGGCATTTTCTATCATATCACGCAGTGGTAAAACATTTTATCATGATGGCATGTCAAAAGCTCCAACCTTATCGCATGAAGATAACGTGATGTTGGACGGACAGAGGTTGATGTTGATTTCCGGACAGAATCTGATGAATGGAGCTAAATACAGGCTGGAAAATGACCCGACAGTAGATATTACCTATAAAATAATCGGTTCATTTCAGGGATTTACGGTAAAAAGTAAAGATGGAACAATAAGAGAATTCGGTGTTACTTCAGATTCAAACATCGAAACTTCGGATGGTACTGCTTTGTTTTGGCTGTTATCTCGAATGATTGATAAACAGGGGAATGTAATTTCGTATCAATATGAAGAAGTAATAAACAATGGAGAGTTTTATCTAAATCGTATAGAATATGCATCCGGACGCAGTATTCGGTTTTCATACGAAACAAGAAAAGATAAGCAAACAGGATATTATGCAGGAGCGGTATTAAACAGCAACAAAATTCTGAAAAATATATCTACCTATATCGGTCAGATGCAGCTTAAGCAATATCAGTTTAATTATAATACGTATGAGAACGGTCTTTATACCCAGTTAACGGAAATTATTGAAAGCGGGCAAAATGGGCAAAAATATAATCCGACTCGTATATATTATGGATACCCGGAGACGAATGGAGATGAAGATATTGTCTCTTTGTCGGAACAACGAAAAGGAAATAAGCCGCTGTTTGCCGATTTTAACGGAGATGGCCGTATGGATTTTCTCTCGTATCCGGAAAAGTTATCGGGTAATCCTAAGGAAGATGTAGCCACCTTGTTTTTATCACTTCATGGAATTGGCGGAACGTATTTTGCCAAGAAATGTACGATTCCGATGCGTGCTTTCGGAGAATTTCGATATTTTATGTTGGCAGACGTAAACGGCGATAAGAAGATGGATGTAATTCATGTTTCCAGAGCGAGTAATGGAACGGAACGCTATAATTATTATGTGTTTGACGGAGAAAAGCTCGTATATCAATATAAAGGATTTAATACAAATGGAAATGAGGCATTTGTCGGAGATTTTGATGGAGATGGGAGGCATGATATTTTAATTAAAAACAATTCGAAGGTATTTGATGGCGAAGGACGTGAGATTGCCTCAGGAGGCATTACAGACTGGGGCTCCGATTATATTAAATATTATTATCCGAACAGTAAGTATATATGTGATTTGAATGGAAACGGAAAGTCGGAATTATTGGTAATCGACAGGCATGGGGCTAAAGTTTATGAGTTGAATGGAAGACAGTTTGTGGAATTGTCGGAATTCAGGACTTCCCTGATAAAAAATTACTATTTTCCTTATTTCGGCGACTTTAATGGAGACGGTAAAACGGATGTCTTGATACAGCGATGGCATCAGGGAGATTATGACGATGTAAGTATTCTGTTTTCAACCGGAAAAGGATATGTAAAACAGGACGTTTTAAATGCTGATATTCGGGCTAAGGTATTTGTGGCAGACTTTAATAGAGATGGAAAATCGGATATTTTTCATATGCAGATCGTAGATAATGCTGTCAGAATGAAGGTGGGAATTTTTCATGGAAATGGCTTTCATACCACTTATCACTCATCGAATTTACGACCTGGAGACGTCTATTTATCATATAATAATATCGAATATGATGATTATCTGTTTCAGGTGGCTGATTTTGACGGCGATGGTCGATCGGAATTCTGTTGTGCCCGTTATACGGATACTTACATTATCAGGTCTTTTTCTGATCCTCAGAATCTGCTTGTAGAAACAATCTCGAATGGATTAGGAGCATATACTTCATTTCAGTACGCACCGATAACAAGTAACTCCGTTTGTACCGTCACGGGAAATAACGAATCTTTTCCCGTAATCAATAGTCGATTCCCTTTATATGTAGTCAGCAATATCACACAGAGTACAGGGGCTTATTCCGAAGCAACAAGGTATCGATATAGAGATCCTCGTACCCATGTGCAGGGGAAAGGGTTCCTGGGATTCGGGGAAGTAGAAGCGATTGATGATAATAAAGACCGAAAAGTAATTACTACATACGGATATGAGAAGGATTATTTTTATCCTTTTATTAAGGAACAGAAGATCATGACACGTTCCGGGATGAAAATATCTACTTCGGTGTATGAAAATTCATATGTCTATAATGGTTCCAAACGAGTTGTCCCCTATGTGCGGAAAAGTACAACCACCGATCATCTGACAGGAGTGGTGAAGACTGCCGAATGCACTCAAATCGATACATGGGCTAACCCGTTAAGCATTGTTACACGCCATGGAAATGATGTGACTGAAACGGTCACCGCATCTTATATTAACCGTGAAGCAGAGAACCAGTGGATAATCGGTCTGCCTCAATCTGTAGAAAAGAGAGTGACCAAAGGAACGGGAACATGGATAGACAAGCAGGTATTTACGTATAATGCCGGATATTTGCCCCAGAAAATAGTCAATTTTACAGGGGATGGGAACAAACAGACATCTGAAGATGTTTTTGATTATGACAGATACGGAAATATGATTACGCATTCGACACGTGCCTACGCATCGCCTCATGTATTGACAACCAGGACGGAATACTCGTCCGACGGTCTGTATATGCTTAGAACCATCGACCCGTTGTCGAGAGTCACGACTCATACCTACAATTCGTCGGGGCAGCTTGCTTCAACAAAAGATTTTCTGAATACTACGACTGCGTATGAATATGATGGTATGGGAAGATTGGTAAAAACCGTCTATCCGGATCAAACCCAGTCGTCGGTTATTTATTCATGGGAGAATGCTGTTGTAAACAGCGTGTATGGCATGACGGAGACGCTCACGGGAAAACCGGAACGAAAAATATATTTCGATGCCTTCGGAAGAAAAGTAAGAGAGTGCATCCGGCAAACGGATGGACAGGACGTATGTACGGATACGAAATATGATAATGCCGGCCGCATCTCTCAGGAATCATTGCCTTTTAAAGGAGGTGCCGCTTCAAAATGGAATACGTATGGATATGACAGCTACGGCCGACTTTCCCAACAGACCCATGCTTCCGGAAAAACGACGACTTATACGTATGCCGGAAACAGTATTACGGAAACAAAAAACGGGATATCTCATAAAAGTGTCTATAATGCAATGGGTGAACAGGTCAGTGTTACGGATCCTGCCGGTACGATTACTTATACGTTGCGCCCCGATGGCCAGCCGGTAACGATCACAGCTCCGGGAAATGTTAAAACGACCTTCTCTTATGACGCTTACGGGCGACAGACAGCCATACATGATCCGAGTGCCGGTAATCGCACCTTCGCTTACGATGCTTCAGGCAATCTTCAACGCGAAACGGATGCCGACAATCGTGTCAAGACGATGAGTTATGACGTATATGGGAGGCTTACGTCGAAGGTGTTACCCGAGTTTACTACATCGTATGCATATAACGGCTATGGACAACTGACGACGGAGAGTTCAAACAATGGAATATCATCCGTATACGAATATGACAGTTACGGAAGATTGGCTAAGGAGCGCAATAATGCCCCCGACGGTAAATGGCTTGAAAAGACATATACGTATACCGCAGGAAATCTTGCCTCTGTTCGTTACGCTTCACAGTCGGGGGCTATCGGTACGGAAGCATATACCTACTCGCATGGCCATATGAACGGTATCCACTGGGGAAGCAGCCCTGTATGGACACTCAATGCGGAAAATCCGTTCAGCCAGCCTTTGTCGGTTACGACAGGGCCGGTAACGCGTACTTATACGTACGATGTCTATGGGATTCCGACAGGACGGACCGCTCAATCAACAGCCGGGGGTACATTCTTGAATTCAACTTACCGTTTTGATGTGGCAAGAGGGAATTTGACTTATCGGAAAGATAACCGGAGGAACAAACAGGAAAACTTTACGTACGACAATCTGAATCGTCTGAAAACGTATGGAGGCATCGTTATGGATTATGACCCGAAAGGGAATATTACGAAAAAAGGCGATGTGGGTACAT